>JAUYPW010000034.1 GCA_030697525.1 bacterium | reverse complement strand
GTCCTGCCGCTGGAGCAGGACGAACGAGTCTGCAATCAGGATACCCGAGGGAACCGCGCCGATTACTTAAAATTTTGCTTCTCTATCTCCTCAATCTTCTTCAACCTCCTCACATGCCTTTCCTCTCCGGTAAACTCGGTTCTAAGCCATACTTTTAATATTTCTATAGCCTCCTCATCCTCCAGCCAATCGGAAGCCAGCACCAAAACATTAGCATCTTCGTGTTCTCTGGATTGAATGGCAACTTCTGTATTAAAGGCAAGGGCTGAACGCACTCCTTTGTATTTGTTTGCCATCATATCCATCCCGTGCCCGGAACCACAGATTAAAATTGCTTTATTTTTTTTTGGATTTTCCACCACCTTTTCTGCCGCCGCTTTGGCAAAATCCACATAATCATCCGTTTTTTCATAACCAAAGGCTCCAACATCCTGTAATTCCAAACCTTCGGCCTCCATGGCCATTTTTATTTTTTCTTTTAATTCAAAACCCCGATGGTCAGCCCCTAAGTAGATCATAGTGTGTTTATTATAGCATAAAATTATCTGCCAAGTCTGGAGTTCATCCTTATATTCTGCAAAATACCCACTCCGATTAAAAGAGTAATTAAGCTGGAACCTCCGTAGGAGACAAAAGGCAGAGTAATGCCCGTAACCGGTAAAACTCCCATGTTCATGCCTATATGTATAAAGCTCTGCACAAAAATCATGGCCGCGAAACCCAGAGTATAAAGACGGGAGAAATTATCCGAAGAACGAAGGCCTATACGCACCGCTCTCCAAAGAATAAAAAATAACAAAGAAATCATTATGGAAACTCCAGCAAAACCCCACTCCTCCGCATAAGCGGCAAAGATAAAATCGGTTTCGGCTTCCGGCAAAAAATTAAGATGCGACTGCGAACCATACCCCATCCCCTTGCCCCAAATTCGGCCAGAACCCACCGCGATCATAGATTGAATCATCTGGTATCCGGCGCCCTTAGAATCGTTATAGGGATTGAGAAAGGAGGTCACACGAGCTTTCTGATATGGCTTTAAAGCAAAACTCCAGGCAAGTCCCGACACAAGCGCCATGCACAGCAAAAGAACCATAAAATGCTTTAATTTCATGCCGGAAAATACAATCATTGCCACCCAGACAGAAACCAATATAATAGCCGACCCCAAATCAGGCTGGAGAAGAACCAAAGCTGTGGGTATTCCCAAATAGACACCAGAGACTAGTAAATGCCGAACTTGGTATATCTCTATGTGCCTTTTGGAGAAAAACTTGGCCAATAAAATAATCAGAACCAGCTTGGTTGTCTCTACCGGCTGTAAAGAAAAGCCCTGATACTTAAACCAAGAAGAATGTCCACGTACACTAAAGCCGGCAAACAACAAAACCGAAAGTAGTAAAACTGAAACAAGATAAAATAAAAAAACCAAAAAACTTTGCGTCCGAAATGTTCTAAAGTCAACCCTGCTTACCGCCAGCATAAAGATGATCCCCAACAAAAACCAAACGAGCTGTCTGTTAAAATAAGGAAAACTACTCAAAGAAGAAAGGCTAAAAAGAGAGATAAGTCCTATGACAACAAGAGCTAAAACGGCTCCGGTGAGGAGCCAGTCAAAACGTCTTATGTGATTTAATAGGTTTTGCATTTTAGTTTGAATCCTGGTCTCCTAAGGCTGCAAAATGGCTGAAGTTTTAAATAAATTGGTCCTTGGTTCAACAACCACTTTGGCGGGTATGCCTTTAAATTTCTCCGGCCATGTAGATCTTAAAGATCGACTAGACCTTGCTTCCATATCCTCCAGCAAAGACCGGTTGACTCCAAGCAGGTTTTCATTTTTATCCAAAACCACAAAGACAAGCTCTACCTCCCGAAGGCCAAACGGAGATCTGTTGGATACGGTAGTTTCTACCGATTCCGATGGTCCGTCCTGCTCCAAGATTTTATAATCCTTTTTATCTATCGTCAAAACCGGCAAATTCAACTTTTCAGAATTCCACGCCGCTCTGGTTATTTTAAGCTCGGCGTAGGTTGGCTTACGGCTGGTTTGAATATCCGCCTCCACCAAGTAAATTCTTTCTCTTGGATAAATAAAAGTAGTACCTGCGCGATACGCCACAATCCCCAAATCATCAAAAAGGACAAATTCATATCTGATATCGGACGAGGATATAAATTCGTTTGGATTTTGAATATAAGCCGCAATATCAAAACTGCCTTCGCGAATCTGGAGAAATTTTGTCCAAAAAACGGTTATTTCTTTAGGATGCTTAAGTTCGCATGAGGCGCACGGACCTCCGCAATCGATTTCCGTTTCTCCCTGATTAAGCTTGTTGTCAAAACACGTAGAAACCGGAATTATTTTTCGTATATTTACAATAAAAATTACTCCGATTACAGAGATAACCACCAACAAAGCTATCAATTGTCTTCTCGCGCGCCATGAAAACATATATCAATATTATATCTTTTGAATGAATAAAAAAAGCCCGCTTTAAAACCTTCAGATGCCGGCGTACTCTACTTTCCCAGGCGCGAATTAGCACCAAGTATCATCGAGTCAGCGCGCTTTCACTTCTCTGTTCGGAATGGGAAGAGGTGGTACACACGCTGATTAAACACCAGCAGATGAAGATTTTAAAACGGGAAGTCTAAAATGGACACATTGTTCCGCAATGTAAATTCGATCTATTAGTACCACTCGGCTAAACGCATTACTGCGCTTGCACCTGTGGCCTATCAACGTGGTCATCTCCCACGGATCTTAATGATACCTAATCTTGAGGCGTACTTCGCGCTTAGATGCTTTCAGCGCTTATCACCACCGAACATAGCTACCGAGCAATGCCGCGGGCGCGACAGCTCGTACACCAGAGGTCAGTTCATTCCGGTCCTCTCGTCACTTCACCCCCTATTTCTAGGAGCGTAGACTATACCTTCTCCCTTCCATTTCGTAATGAAAGGGAGGCTGCATCTTACCTAAATATCCCTGCCGCGACACTTTGTCGAAGCCTTCCGGAAATACTTAAGTCCTGTCCTAATGGACAAAGTCGTTACGGGGTCAAACCTAAAATAAAAGGGGTGGTGTATTACTGTCTACATACTGATCAACTGTTTGCATCAGATTAATCGCACTCCATGAGAGAAAGAAAAGTATGATCAGAATACCTAACTTAAACCAGTTTTCTTTTATCCAATTTTTCATTTTGGTTATTTTTTATTTTAGATCGACTTCCCACGGTATTGTCCATACTTAATTATATCATATGGAGTCCACCGTTATAAGCCACGATTTTTCTTATTCACC
>JAUYPW010000033.1 GCA_030697525.1 bacterium | reverse complement strand
GAAAACCTCCGTTAAAGAATCTAATGCCACCCAAATCTTCACTATCTGCTGTACGGTTACCTACCAAACTAATAAAAGATGCTCCTGTACCGCTTCTGCTTATGAGTAAACCTTGACCATCTGTAGACCCTTCAATTTGTATTGATAAAGACTATTGACGGGTTTAAGAAAACACAGATTTTCCTCTTAGTTGGTGATGATATCTTCTGGCGAATCTATGGGATTCATCCCTGACTCTTTTCAGGAATGACGAAGTTGGCTGGCTAAGATTATTGATCTTTATTGCGCTAGCCATTTTTGGTAAAAATAACCCTTCTTCTCTTTTGGCCAGAGCGGCAATGAGAGTATTCGATAAGTTTTTGTCGTATTCGATGACAGATAAGGCCGCATTGAGTTGTGGTTTGCCTCCGTCTATCAACGTTAAATCTGGGTTAGGCCACTCAAGGTGATTGGCTCTTCTTTTTATAACCTCCTTCAACATATCCACATCGCTCACTTGTTTGACTGTTTTTATTTTGAATTGGCGATATTCTTTCTTATCCGAAAGACCATTATTAAAAACCACCATAGAGCCGGTAGCTTCTTTACCGGAGATATTAGAAATATCGTATCCCTCCACGCGGGATATTTTGTTAGATGAACCGAAGACGGATTGCAGTTCCTTTTCTATTTTTGGCCATATCCCCCTTGTCATCCTGAGTCCGCTTTGAGCGGACGAAGGATCTCTTGAGATTCTTCGGTCGCTTATCTCCCTCAGAATGACTCGATGCGCAAAAATATTTTCTATTCCCAAAATCTGATCTCTGATTTTTCCAGCCTCCTCAAACCGCTGATCTTCCGAAAGTTTTTTTATTTCTTTTTTTAAATTTTTTAGCAAAGACTTCTTTTTTCCAGTCAGCACCGATATGACATTTTTTATATTTTCTTGGTATTTTTGGTGATGTCGGAGTGCGGCAATCTTTGTGCCAAGCTTAGCTTCAAAGATGCTCGAAGCTAAGCTTGGCACAACTTCTGTGCAACAGAAGCCAGAGCATCTTCCTATCTGCGAATTTAAACAGGGCCTTTTATGAAAAGATTTGCAAGTACAGTACGGAAAAATTTTCCTCACCAGCTTTAATACAATCCTTAAAGCCGAGCCACTAGTGAAGGGGCCAATAAAGTAGGTGTAGGTGTCATCGCGAGCGAAGCGTGGCGATCTCTTAAGAGATTGCTTCGTCACTCTGTTCCTCGCAACGACGGAAGGAGTAAACGGCTGATGTGTGATGAAAATTCTTGGAAATTTTTCTTTAGTAATTGCCATATAAAAATAATTCTTATCGTCTCGCAGTAAGACATTGTATTTGGGGAGGTGCTTCTTAACGAGCTCCGATTCTTTTATGAGGGCCTCTATTTCGGATTGTGTTTCAATAACTTCTAGGCTGTCGGCATTGCTCAAGAGGGATTTTATCTTGTCATTAGCGTTTTTTCTCCAATAAGAAACCAGTCTTTTTTTAAGACTTTTCGCCTTTCCTATATATATAGGCGCCCCGTGGTGTTTAAACAGATATACTCCCGCTGAAGCAGATATGTTGGTGGGCCTTGAAAGCATGGTTTTTTAAGGGTATAATTGTTTGTCAAAAGACTCAAATGGCTAAAATAAACAACAAACAAGATTATATAAAAATTCGGGGCGCTCGTGTCCATAATCTTAAAAACATAGATTTGGACATTCCCAAAAACAAACTGGTGGTGATAACCGGTCTTTCGGGTTCTGGCAAATCTTCGCTGGCTTTTGATACTATTTATGCGGAAGCAGAGAGAAGATTTGTGGAATCTTTATCGGCGTATGCCAGACAGTTTTTAGGAATCAAAGAAAAACCGGAGGTGGAATCTATAGAAGGCTTGTCGCCGGCTATTTCTATTGATCAGAAATCCGTTTCGCGCAATCCCCGCTCAACCGTGGGAACAATCACGGAAACTTATGACTATATGCGGATTCTCTTTGCCCGATTAGGCAAACCCCATTGCCCTTCATGTATGAAGCCGGTCGGGAAGCAAACCGTGGAGGAAATTATAAAGTCTGTATATAAACTGCCCAAAAATGCGGAGATTTTAATTTTAGCTCCTCTTATTCGCGGACAGAAGGGGGAACACAAATCTGTGCTGGAGGAAGTAAAAAGATCTGGTTTTATACGAGCGCGCATAGACGGGGAAATGTTTCTTCTGGAGGATGCTCCGGCGAGATCCATTGATAAAAACAAAAAACATTCTATTGAGGTTTTGGTTGACAGATTTGTCATATCTAAAGACATAGAGACGAGCAGGATAAGAGACTCGCTGGAAACCGCTTTAAAAATCGGGAAAGGTATAGCAATTGTGGGTTATCAAAATAAGGAAATGCTGTTTTCGGAGAGTCTGGCCTGTATGGATTGTGACATCAGTCTGCCGGTGATTGAACCTAGAACTTTTTCTTTCAATAGTCCTTATGGAGCATGTTCGGCCTGCACCGGTCTTGGCTCAACATTGGAAGTGGATACCGACCTGGTTATGCCTAATAAAAATTTAAGCATTGCCGAAGGAGCAATACGTCCTTGGGCGGGAGCCAGCCATCGAGTCGGCAGGCAGAGCTGGTATTGGTGGATACTGACAGACTTGGCTGAAAGATATAATTTTTCTCTAAACAAACCCGTTGCTCAACTCTCCCCAGATATCATAGAAGTCCTACTCCATGGGGAAGAAAAAGCCAAGTCTGCAATTTCAAATTTCCCTGCCTTGCCGGCAGGCAGGCAATTTCAAATTTCTAAAAAAGAAGAAAGTTTTTTTGAAGGAGTGATTGCCAACCTCAAACGGCGTTGGAAGGAGACGGATTCAGAATTTACTAGAGCCGAAATTGAAAAATATATGAAAATAGAGGCTTGCGGCGTCTGTCTCGGCCACAGATTGCGCAAAGAAGCTCTCGCGGTTAAAATCGGCGCTGAAAATATATCTTCTGTGGCGGAGAAAACCATAGAAGGTTCGTACGAATTTTTTAGAAACCTGTTGGGTCAGAAAATAGCGGTTCTTAATCCAAATGAAATTAAAATCGCCCAGCCTCTGGTGAAAGAAATTACCAAGAGATTGGAATTTCTGAAAAATGTCGGTTTGGAATATCTGACCTTATCTAGAGAATCAACAACTCTTGCGGGGGGTGAGGCCCAGAGGATACAGCTTGCTACCCAAATTGGATCCCGCCTGACCGGAGTAATTTATGTTCTGGACGAACCATCCATAGGTCTGCACGCCAGAGATCACGCGCGACTTCTCGCTACATTGAAAGAACTTCGCGATTTGGGTAATACGGTTTTGGTGGTTGAGCATGATGCCGAGACTATGCGTGCGGCCGATTGGATAATTGATTTGGGACTCGGGGCAGGGAAACACGGAGGAAAAATTATATTTGAAGGGACGCCGAAAGAATTATTAAAAGCAAAAACTCTAACAGGTGAATATCTTTCCGGAAAGAAAACGATAAGCTCGGAGTTGTCATCGCGAGCTAGTTCTTTCCGTCATCCTGAACGAAGTGAAGGATCTCTTAGAGATTCTTCGGCTTCGCCTCAGAATGACAGAAGGGGAAAAGAACAAAATTACGACAACAAGAATTATTTGATTATCAAAAATGCGTCTGAACACAATTTAAAAAATATAAACGTAAAAATACCATTGGGGAAATTTGTTTGTGTCTCCGGTGTTTCGGGTTCGGGAAAATCTACTTTGGTGAACGACATTTTAGCCAAAGCTCTTTTGGCAAAATTTTATAAGGCGCACGTTTTTCCGGGCAAGCACGAAAAAATTTTAGGTATTGAGAATTTGGACAAAGTTATAGTGGTTGATCAGTCTCCTATCGGCCGCACGCCGCGTTCAAACCCCGCTACGTACACCGGGGCCTTTGGATTTATTCGCTCCCTGCTTTCATCTACCATAGAAGCCAAAGCTCGGGGATATGAGCCTGGCAGATTCAGTTTCAATGTAAAAGGAGGGAGGTGCGAGACCTGCGAGGGGCAAGGGGTTAAAAAAATTGAGATGTATTTTCTGCCAGATGTGTATGTGGAGTGTGAGGAATGTCGAGGACTCCGGTACAACCGCGAGGCACTGGAAATAGATTACCACGGCAAAAACATAGCTGAAATTCTGGATTTGTCGGTTGAGGAGGCGTTATATTTTTTTGATAAGATACCGGCTGTAAAATCTAAATTGGAAACTTTAAATCAGGTTGGCCTGGGTTATTTAAAACTGGGCCAGAGCGCGCCAACTCTTTCCGGAGGAGAAGCGCAGAGGGTTAAACTTGCGACCGAACTGTCGCGGCGCGACAGCGGGAAAACTTTATATATACTGGATGAGCCGACCACTGGACTGCATTTTGACGATATCCGAAAATTACTTTTAGTTCT
Source organism: bacterium (assembly GCA_030697525.1). Classification (GTDB taxonomy): domain Bacteria; phylum Patescibacteriota; class Minisyncoccia; order Sungbacterales; family HO2-52-23; genus JAUYPW01. The sequence goes on along the minus strand of JAUYPW010000033.1, from coordinate 6,544 downwards.
GAAAGCTTTGGTTGAAAAGGGCAACACTGTTTTGCTTATTGAGCACAATCTGGATGTCCTGCGTTGCGCTGATTGGGTAATTGATTTGGGGCCGGAAGGCGGAGGAGGGGGGGGTATGATTGTGGCTGAAGGTACACCGGAGGAAATCGAAAAATATAAAAAGTCTTATACGGGGAAATGGCTGGGCAAGGAAACCTCTTGACGGGTTAGGAGAGTTAGATTAGTATAGTTAGCAATCTAGCACCTAGAGTGCTAACTATTATAAAAAGGGTCGTTCTAAATATAAAAAGCTTAAATAATAAAGTGAATATGAATATAAAACCATTGGGGGATAGGGTGGTCATAGAGCCACTCAAAGACGAGAAAGGAAAAACCAAGTCCGGGCTTTATCTGCCCGAAACCGCAAATAAAGAGCGGCCAGAGCAGGGGAAGGTTGTCGCGGTAGGGCCAGGCAAACTTTCCGAAAAAGGAGAGCATATAAAGATGGGGGTTAAAAAAGGTGATACTGTACTCTTCACCAAATATGGTCCAAATGAGATTAAGGTCGACGGGAAAGAATATTTAATTGCGAGAGAAGAAGATATACTCGCAATAATTGATTAAACAATCATGGCAAAACAAATCGACTTTTGAGTCGTCCTGAACGAAGTGAAGGATCTCGGAGATTCTTCGCTGTGCTCAGAATGACAAGGTGGGTTTGTTTTAGAACAAAATGTCTAAACAAATACTATTCAGTGAAAAAGCCAGGCAGTCAATGAAAAGAGGAGTTGATCGTCTGGCGGAAGCGGTAAAAATAACTTTGGGTCCCAAGGGACGCAACGTTATTTTGGGCAAGGCGTACGGCTCCCCGCAAATCACCAACGACGGGGTTACCATCGCCAAAGAAATTGAATTGGAAGACAAATTTGAAAACATGGGGGCAGAACTTGTAAAAGAGGTTGCTTCCAAAACAAACGACGCAGTTGGTGACGGCACTACGACTTCGGTTGTTTTGGCGCAGGCGGTTATAAACGAAGGCTTGAAATATGCGACAGCCGGAGTAAATGTAATAAGCCTTAAGCACGAACTTGAACGGGCTTTGGAAAACGTAAAGACTAAATTGCAGGAGATGGCCAAACCCGTGAAGGATAAAAACGAAATTGTACAAGTTGCTACTATTTCAGCCGAATCCGAAGAGCTAGGCAAAATAATTGCTGAAGCGGTTGAAGCGGTTGGTAAGGACGGAGCGGTGACTGTTGAAGAATCTCAAGGCACTGGCATAGAAAAAGAGGTAGTAAAAGGTATGCAGTTTGATAGGGGATATGTTTCTCCTTACATGGTTACCAATGCAGAAAGAATGGAGGCGGTGGTAGAGGATTCCTATATATTGATAACGGATAAAAAAATTTCCTCAATTCAGGAAATCTTGCCTCTGTTGGAAAAAATTGCTAAAACCGGCAAAAAAGAACTTGTTATTATTGCTGAAGAAATGGAAGGAGATGCCCTGGCTACTTTGGTGGTGAATCGTCTGCGCGGAGCTTTCAATGCTCTGGCTATAAAAGCGCCGGGTTTTGGAGACAGGAGAAAAGAAATGTTGGAAGATATTGCCATCGTGACAGGTGGTAAAGTAATTTCTGAAGAAGTCGGTTTGAAACTGGAGAATACAGAACTTTCTATGTTGGGACATGCCCGCCGGGTAGTTTCCGATAAGGACAACAGCACCATAGTAGGCGGCAAAGGTAAGAAAGAAGAAATTGAAAAAAGAGCGGGACAGATAAGAAAACAGATGGAAAAAACCACCTCCGAATATGACAGAGAAAAACTGCAGGAAAGACTGGCTAAATTGGTTGGAGGAGTAGCGGTGATACGGGTTGGCGCGGCTACGGAAACAGAAATGAAATATATAAAATTAAAAATTGAAGATGCGGTCGCGGCAACCAAAGCGGCTATGGCCGAAGGCATTGTGCCCGGGGGAGGAATAGCGTTTTTCAAAACAGCAGTTATGCTGGAAGAGGGTTGGGGACGCTCGCAAGAAGTATCGGTTGAAAGACGAGCTGCGCGAGCAATTATTCTTCACGCGCTTGAAGAGCCTCTTGCCCAAATTGCAGCTAATGCCGGCAAGAGAGTTGGAGAGATAACTTCTAAAATTAAAGAAAAAATTTCTGCTGATCACAAATCAAATGCCGGATATGATGCGGTAAATGATAAGATAGTGAATGACATGATAAAAGAGGGAATAGTAGATCCGGTGAAAGTTACAAAATCGGCGTTTGGAAATGCGCTTTCAGTTGGAGCAATGTTTTTGACGACAGAAGTTGCAGTTGCGGAACTTCCTAAAAAAGAAGAAAAATCTGCTCCAGCCATGCCGCATGATGACTATTAGCGACTAGCAACTAGTTCATAGTTTCTAGTGGCTATTCAAAACCCGTCAATAGCTAGATAGAAAACTGACACAAAAAATCCCGATTTTCTCGGGATTTTTTGTTGCCTACCACACATTTATAAACATTAATAGCGCCAAGCGTTTATTTACTAAGGTTTATAAAGGTTTGTGATGGTTTATATAGGATTTTTAAGCGTTTTTAGAAGTGGTTGATTAAAACATATATTGAATATCGTGTAAACAATTTTTAAGTTATCCCCAAAATCAGGTCAGAAAAAAGTTTTGTGGTTGTATTATGGATATACAACCCAATGATCGATATAGAACAAATAAACGATTCAAAATATTTGTCTCTGGCCGAAGCCGCCAAGATTAAAAAGGTTAGTTCCGACTACCTTCGTTTTTTGATTTTTAAAAAGCAATTAAACGGTGTTAAGTCTGGCCGGAATTGGGTTACAACTATTGCTTGGATGGATGAATATTTTTCTCAACCCGATGAAAGAAAAATCAAGAAAGATAAAGAAATAAACGATTCTATAGAGATTGCTTCGTCGTCTAAGATTTATACTCCTCGCAATGACGGTGTTGAGGTCATTGCGAACGAACACCGTGAGTGTGACAATCTAGAAATAAACGATCCTGTTAGAAATCAGATTCTCAAAGAATCTGCTGTTATGCAAGCAGAACAGATTTCTAACGGGGTAAAAGGGGCTGAAAGGGAAAATACAAATGGGGTTTCTATAGATTCAGTTATGTTTTCAGAGACAGAGGCGCTTAGGAGGATGGTCGGGTGGAATGAGAGTAAGTTACAAGTTACAAGTTACAAGTTACAAGTAAGGAAACCTTTATCGTTTAAATCATTTCAAAAAGCGGCAGTTGGGTTTATGGTTGGTTTTGCCGTTTTCGGTTTTTCGGTTTTTGCCAAAGAATTTATTTATGATCAGAAAGATGAGATATTTGAAAGTTTAAAAAATAGTTCTATTACAGCGCAAAATAAAATTGCGGAGGGCGCGGAAAATTTTAGCGAGTCCGCGGCAGAAATTTTTTCTAATAATTTTTCTACTATCCAAAAAGTTCGAAGATTGTCTTTGGACGAATTAACATATATTTTTTCAAACATCAAATCTTCTCCATCCAAACTTGTAAAAACCATCTCCCAAGAATTTTCTTCCGTCTTCTCTTCCGCTTCTTCTGAAGCAACCCATCTCTTCTCTTCTATCATTGCGAGGAGTTTCGATACAATCGAAACGACGAAGCAATCTCTTAGAGATTCCTTCGCTTCGCTCGGAATGACAGAGTCTTTTCAAAAACCAACCTCTTTCTGGTCCTTCCTCGGCAATCAACTCAAAACCGCAACAGACAAAACAACAAACACCATCATCTCCGTCTTTACTCCAGAACAAAATCCTAAATCCCTGCCTGACCGGCAGGCAGGCAAATTCCAAATTCCAAGCTTAGCTTCCGAACCTCTTGAAGCTAAGCTTGAGGCAGACAAAGAAGAAGTCAGAGAGATTGCCACGTCCCGACAAGTCGGGACTCGTGATGACAATGGTGTAGAGACGTCATTGCGAGGAGTAGCAACGACGAAGCAATCTCAACCACCAACCAAAGAGATTGCCACGCCTGCGGCTCGCAATGACTATCAAATCCGCTCTGAACTCCTCTCCTCTCTTGAACAATTCAATCAAAAGATCAGATCAGAAGTATCAGCCTCTCTCCAAGACTTCAAACAACAACTCTCCAATATATCCACCACAGCCAACAGAACCGAAACCAAAGTGATTGTTCAAGAAAGAACCATAGCTCTGACCAATAGGATAGATAATCTAAATAGTATTAATATAACCAACGGAGCGACTCTAACTTCAGGCGACTTAGTATTATCCAAAGGCAACATCACTGTATCCGAAGGTGGTCTTACTCTCCAATCAGGGAATCTAACCCTCTCCTCCGGAAGCTTCTCTCTGACTGGCAACACCACCATAGGAGACTCCCAATCTGACACTCTCACTATTCATCCGGGAACAGTAACCTACATCAACAGCTCAACCACCACGATTCCATCAGCCACAAAGAACGCCTACAGTATCGCCACAAGTACATCCGTCACTCCCTTCCTGACCTTCAACACAGACGCTTACAGAATAGGGATAGGAACCACCACCCCAGGAAGAACCCTATCAATTCAAGGAGACCTTCTGGTATCGGGAACTGCCAATCTTGCGACTCTGAACATGTCCAGTCTAACCATCACAGGAACTCTGGATATAACTTCAACCACAGCTACTTCAACACTCTCCACAGGAGGACTCACCATAGGAACGAATCAATTAGTTATTCAACAAAACAGTGGATATGTAGGTATAGCCACCTCTTCTCCTTACTCCCTCTTCTCCATTGAATCAGGAACAGAAACAAGTTCAATGTGGATTGGTAACCAAGGCTCAACCACTCCTTCCTTCACCATCAACGGAGTAAATGGAGATGGAAGAGTGGGGATTGGAACGAGTTCCCCAGCTCAACTCCTATCTGTGGCAGGGAACGGATACTTCACAGGAGGACTAGGAGTAGGAATCTCCACCACATCTGCAGGCACCCTTGAACTAACAGGCAACGCTCTCTTTGGAGATGCAAGCACCGACTCTATCTACTACCGAGTAGGTCAAATGGCTTTTACCAATTCAGCGACCACTACTCTCCCGTCAGCAGTCAATGCATACTCTTTTGCAACAACCATAGGAGCAACTCCTCTTCTCTCCTTTGACACCACCAATACGAGAATAGGAGTGGGAACTTCATCTCCTTACTCTTTGTTCTCCATTGAACAAGGTACAGAAAACTACTCCTTCTCCATAGGTAATGAAGGATCAACAACTCCAAGCTTCATAGTGAATGGAGTAAATCAAGATGGAAGGATAGGTATTGGGACATCCACTCCCAGAGCGAGACTAGCAATCAATCATTCATCAAACAGTCCTTCTTTCCTGATTACCAACACAGGATCAAACTTCACAGCTTACATAGAAGATTCAGCAGATGATGTCTCACCCACAGTGATAGATGCCAGTGGGAGCTGGGGAATAGGGACGACGAGTCCCGGAGCTCTCCTCTCTGTCCATGGAGGGAACATACTTACTTCAGCTACTTCCTCTTCTGCTGGATTGGTGGCTACAGGAACTGTTCTTCTTGCCACCACCGGTACCAACTTTGTGGGGATAGGATCATCCACTCCCTGGGGACAGTTATCAATCAATCCGAGTGGGATATCAGGACCGAGTTTTACTATAGGGTCAAGCACCAAGACTGATTTGATTGTGACGAATGGGGGGTATATGGGAGTGGGGACTACCTCTCCTTATGCCATGTTCTCCATTGAGCAGAACTCTACAGCCACTGATCTATTTGTGGTGGGAGATCAGGGGACGAGTACGCCACTCTTTGTGGTGAAGGGGAGTGGGAATGTGGGGGTGGGGACGGCGGGGGCGGCGGTCAGTAATTTGCATATTAGCAGGGTTACTACTTCTGCTATTCGTGGTACATTTCCAGCTCAAGGGGAGACAGCAACCGATGGATGGCTTGTTGGTTATATTAGCGGAGAAGATTATTTTAGAATTATCAATTATGAACCTGGGACAGATATGAGATTTCTTACTACCCCAGCGGCTGGGAGTGCCACAGAAAGGATGGTTATTTATAGAGACGGCAACGTCGGGATCGGGACGGCGACTCCGGCTGGAGGGCTATTGGATATTGGTCCGGGAGGAACTGGGAATGGTGACATAGTATTAAATATAAATTCAGGAAGTGGTACAGGCAGACCATATCTGCAATTGCAAAGAAATTCTGTTAACAAAGCTACTATTGGATTATCCGCCTCCGCTGGTGGTTTAATTGCTGGTTCCGTAGCTGATGATTTGATAATGAAGTCAAATTCCTCTAATAGCATACTATTTAGTACGGACAACGGAACAACTGCTCATATGACTATTTTAGCAAGCACCGGCAACGTCGGGATTGGGACAACGAGTCCGCGCAACCAATTACAAATTGAAGGGTCTACAGATGGTCAAGGTTTACTCATAAGCAGAAGCGGTACAGGAGCATCTTTTATTAGTTTGGTAGGTAACCGTACAGCAGATAGTGAAGATTTGGGTGGCATTAGATTCTTTAACGGAGGTTTTC
>JAUYPW010000029.1 GCA_030697525.1 bacterium | reverse complement strand
ATAAAACCCTCCTTTTGAAAGAGTTTATCAAAAAGGATTTTGTACTTCTTCTCAAAGTAGGTATCAGAGTATTTCTTCATCACCCACACCTTACTCTACTTTACAGTGTTTTTCAATTATACGAGTTCTGAAGTGATAGCGTAGGGAAAAGATTTAATATACCGCTAAACTGCAATTCACTCTTAATCTTAGCCCAATTAGCAGTTCTGAATGTGTCCACGGTATGGAGCCAATAAACTAGATACAAATAATGCATAGATTACTCTAATTTTGCATAGTTTTAGGTTATACTTGCATAGTTTATAGATCCATGATAAGCTGTTTTATATATGGAAGAAAAACTATTAACCATTACGCAGGCAGCTGAAATTTTAGGTGTTTCTCTCGATACTTTACGTCGCTGGGACAAGAGTGGTAAATTAATCGCGATCAAAAAAGATGGTGGCACGCATCGCTATTATCGGGAAAAAGATTTAGAAATCTTTGCCAGCGATCTGATGAAATTTGCTTCCGAGTGGATCCAAGACGGCACTAAGTTTCCGGGCAAATTCTATTGTTCAACAAGCTCGATTTTCAATGCCAGGCTGACAAAAATGCAGAATACACTCATGCAAAAGCCCGGGTTTGAAAAATTGTATTCTTTGATTGTTTTGGTGGCCGGGGAAATTGGAGATAATTCATTTGCTCACAATTTGGGAAAATGGCCGGATACTCCGGGTATTTTCTTTGGTTATGATATTAAAAAAGGTACTGTTGTTCTTGCCGACAGAGGTTTGGGTATTTTAGAAACATTGCGTCGTGTTCGTCCGGATTTATCTACGCACATGAAAGCGGTTGAAGTGGCGTTTACAGAATTCATTTCTGGACGCGCACCGGAGAAGCGCGGTAATGGACTTAAATTAGTTCGAGAAGTAGTTCTTACCCAGCCGATTGACTTATTTTTTGTGAGCGGTGACGCGGAAGTGTATCTCAGGGGCGCGGATAAATCTTTTCGGGTTACCCGTGGTCCCTCTACGGTGCGCGGCTGCATGGCAAAAATTAATTTTTAACATAACTTAAAAATCTATGAAATTAAAATTAGAAAAATTCGGCACAACTCTTATATCTCGCGAATTAGGCAGTGAAGCATTCAAAGCGCTTCAGTCCACCCTGCTTGAACTTTCTCCGTCCGATGAACTGGAAATTGATTTTTCGGGTGTATTAACATTGTCGCCCTCTTGGGCGGACGAGTTTTTGAGTCCTTTACTTGAAAAATTGGGTGAGCGATTGTTGTTATTGCCCTCTGACAATCTTTCGGTGCAAGCAACCCTAAAGATTTTGCAAGAGGCAAATAAACGACTGTTCAAATTTAGGTGAAAAACGAAATCGCCATGAACTCCGATCTAACATTTATCACAAACGAAAATTTGATAAGATAATTTTATGAACAATAACGGCATACATCGCAAAAAGGATTCGGCGAGGATTGTGTGGGATTCAAAGCCCCGCCGCGCGCCCAATCCCAAAGACATTGAGTTCCAGACCGCCGAAGTGGTGATCCCGAACCCGGAAACCGCCGGGCAGTTACCGATGTCTTTTCAGGATAGGCTTTTGGGCGAGGAGGAATTGGACAAGCAAAAAATGAACCGCCTCATCTGGGGCGACAATTTGCTCGCGATGCAGGCGCTTTTGAATCAGGGCTACGAGGGCAAAATCAATCTCATCTACATTGACCCGCCATTTGATTCTAAGGCGGACTATTCGCATAAAATCAAACTGGGCGAAGCCGAGTTTACCAAAGAGCCGAGCGTGATTGAGCGGCTCGCCTATAAAGACACCTGGGCTGGCGGCACGGACAGCTATTTGGATATGCTCTACCCGCGCTTGCAATTGATGAAGCGCCTCCTCGCCCCTGACGGCTCAATTTATGTGCATCTTGATTGGCATGTCGGGCATTATGTGAAAGTAATGATGGATGAGATTTTTGGGAAAGATAATTTTGTTCGTGAAATAATTTGGTACAGAGGCAATCCATCTGGTGGAAAAGCGGCCGCAGAAAACTGGATTCATGCACACGATAATATTTTGTTTTATTCTAAAACCGAAAAACGATTTTTTGATAAGCAATATGAAAAATATTCAGACGAATATATCAAGGAGAGATTTATTCATGATGATAAGGACGGGAAAGGTCCGTATCGTTTGCAGGGTTCAGCCGATAATTTAAGGAAACAATACTTATCAGAATCCAAAGGGAGGGCTTTTACATCCGTTTGGCAGATACCTGATATCAATGTCATGGCATCGGATAGAACCGAATATGACACACAAAAGCCCACCGAGCTCTTAGGATTAATTATTAAAAGCTCATCTCCTGACGGGGGGTTAGTTGCCGACTTCTTTGCTGGCTCTGGCACTACTCTTGCCGTCGCCGAAAAACTTAATCGCCGATGGATTGGGTGCGAGCTTGGGAAAGTAGGAATACAAGTCGCGCGCGGGCGGCTGGTGGAGCAAAAATCAAAGCCGTTTCTTATTGAAAACATTGGTAATTACCAGCGCGAGATGATTTATTTGGGCGGGGCGCGGATTTACGAGATGCAGAAAATAATCTTGAAACTCTATGGCGCGGAACCGATGGCGAGCAGAAAGGATTTGGGTGTTCGCAAAACTGAAGATGGAACGCTGGAACTTGTCTATTGCGGCTATCCGGATCGCGCAGTTGCTGCGCACAAGGTTGAGGACTTGGCGATTGAGGCGGCTACACTCGACGGCGCGGGCTACAAACGGCTTGTGATTTTGGCGTGGGATTATGAATACAACTATGACGAACTTTTGCAGACGCGGATAAAAGCCGCCGGAAAGGATTTGAAAACGGAAGTCGTGAGCCGCCAGATTCCGCCAGACATTTACGAATACTTGAAACAAGCAAAATCCGAAGAAGATATTGAGCGATTATCCGACAAAGTGAAGTTTTTGGAAAAGCCATATTTGAAATTGCGAAAGGCGGAAGTAAAAGGGAACTTGGTTACCATTGGCATTGAAAAATATGTGCTCTACGATTTCCCACTTGGAAGCGGTAAGAAAGCGGATGAAGACCGCGAGGCATTACTGCATCTCGTCAAGGATAATTTTGCTATTTTGATTGACTATTGGGCGGTGGATTGGGACTACGACGGGCTGACGTTCAAAAGCCAATGGCAGGATCTGCGCGGCTTGGGGCGGAAGACCAAAGTGGTAACGACCCAAAAAGAACATACTTTTGAGAAAAACGGAAAACACACAATCGCGGTGCGTGTGGTGGATATTTTCGGCAACGACGCAACCGCGACAATTGATATAAAGGCATAATCTTATGGCAAAGAAAATTCAAAACAATCTGCTGAACGACCTGCCGCTGGCGGCTACGCTTGAAGGTGAAGTAAAGGCGTGGGCGGATCAGGGGTGGGGGCAGGGTACAACACAGACTACGCAAGACCTTTTGGCCTACTGGTTTACTCGTGATGATGAAACAGGAGAAAGATTTCATATTTGCCAGCGCCGCGCGGTGGAAACAATTATTTATTGCCACGAAGTTTTGGGAATTGAAACGCTAAAAGATGCGTTTGAAAGATTTGCGTCGGAAGCACTTGCGGCAAGCGCCGCGCTAACGGACGAAGTACAAAATTTACCGTTTGCCAAATACTGCCTCAAGATGGCAACCGGCACCGGCAAGACATGGGTTTTAGCCGCGCTTTTGGTCTGGCAGTATTTCAACGCCTTAAACAGCGAACGGCCGGGCAAATACTCCGCGCACTTTTTACTTGTCGCGCCCGGACATGAGGTATTGAACCGATTGCTGGATATGTTTTTGGGAAAGCATGACCCGAAAACCGGCAATCGCGATAAATCCAAATCAGATTTTGAACGGCCGCTTTTTATGCCGGAGGGCGAGCGGTTTCGTAATCGTTTTAATTTGCAAGTCCTTGAGCCGGCGGACATTCGGCCCAATCTTACGCCGCCGGACGAGCCGTTTGTGTATATCACCAACTGGCAGCAATTTCGGCTGAATGAAGCAAGCAACTTGTGGGATCAACTGACCGGTGCCGATGTGGAGGAACAGCCTCGCGGAGAAATTATTGCCGACTTTCTTTCCGAGTATTCTGATATGATTGTTTTCAACGACGAGGCACACCATGTCCACGGCGCCAAAACCGCCAAAGGCGAGGAATTGGTCTGGCGAAAATTTTTGACTGCTCTGTATAACCGAATGGCGGAAAAGCGCGGCGGCGAGAAAGGCGTGTTTTTGCAAATTGATTTTTCCGCTACACCGTTTTACGGAAGCGCCGAGAAAAAAGAGTATTTTCCGCACATCGTCTATGATTTTGATTTGGTGGAAGCGATGCGGGCGATGCTCGTGAAGCAGATATTTTTGGAAGAACGGCAAGGAATGATGGGCGAGAAAATGGATGACCTTGATGTGCGCGCCGAACGAGCCGAAGCCGACGAGGAACACCGTAGAGGGCAAGTTATCGGCGTTTCCGTGAGCCAAAAACTGCTTTTGGATATAGGCAGAAAAAAGATGGAGCAAATCGCCGTGGAATTTCGCGAAAAAGGAATGGATAAAAAGCCGGTGCTTTTCGTGCTTGCGGAAAATACCGAGGTAGCGGATTTAGTTGCCGAGCATGTGGCGAATTTGACCGATGAACGGGGTAGAAACTATCGCAATCAGATTCTCGTGATCCACTCGGACAAAAAAGGCGAGATGAGCGATAAGGATTGGGAAAAGTACCGCCAGCAGTTGGAAACATTGGACGAGCCGGAGGAAATAAACCCGATTCGCGTTGTGGTGAGCGTTTTGATGTTGCGCGAGGGCTTTGACACGCAAAATGTGGCGGTGGTCGTGGTATTGCGGAGCGCGAAAGCCGATCTCCTTTTGGAGCAGATTGTCGGGCGCGGCGTTCGGTTGATGTTTCCAGAATATAAATATCCAGAACTTGCCGATTTGAAACGTGAAGCGCGGGAAGATGTAATGCGAAAGCGCATACCGAAAAATTCTTTGGATTTTCTTTTTGTCGTTGAACACCCGAAGTTTCGGAGTTTTTACGAGGAATTGCAGAAGCAGGGATACGCCATCGGCATTGGCGATTCTTCCGGCACGGAAACGACCGGCGACTTGGTTCTGTCGGAAGCCACGCCGGAGAGGATCAAGAACTATGATCTTTCTTGGCCGATACAAGTGTATGAACAATCGCCGAAGTTTGATTTTTCCGCCATAGATATTGCGGGGCTTCCGAAGTATTCCATTCCATTTGAAACGCTCAAAAAACAACTTTCCCAAATCGCCATCACGGAAACACATGCCGAAACAGGCGGAAAAATAAAAACATGGAAGCTGGATAATCAGTATTTTGATTACGCCCATTTTTTGCGCCAAGCGACAATGGCAGTGGCTTCCGAGAAGGGCGCGCACATTCTGACCGGCAAGATGGCCGATATCACCGGAATTATTGACGAGTATGTCAGCAATTATTTATTCGGCGGCGAGATTGATTTTCAGAAGGCAGAAAATTATACGGTACTCAACTACGCGCCACTCTTTGATTTTGTCGTCGGAAGCGTCAAGCGGGTGTTGTTGGACGGCTTGGGCACTATTCAATACGAAGTGAAAGCCGGAAAGATCGGCAAATTAAGCGATGTAAAAAAGATTTATGTGCGCGAGTCGCTTTCCGTGCCGGTAGAGCGGTGCATCTATCCACTTTCTGCATATTCGCGCCGTGGAGAAGGATTTGAGAAAAAGTTTATGGAGGAAACTTTGGACAAGTCCGGCGAGGTGGAAGCGTTTGGCAAAATTCAGCAGAGAAAACATCCGCTCAATATTTCTTATCGGGATAAAGATGGAATCAAGCGCGACTATTTCCCTGACTTTATTATCAAAACAAAAGATAAAATGTATATCGTAGAAACGAAAGCAGAGGACGAGATACAAAAAGCGGAGGGCAACGAAAAGAATTTGATTGTTTTGAAAGCCCGCGCGGCGGTGAGTTGGTGTAAAACAGCAAGCCAAGTGTCGCTACCGAACCAGCCGCAGGAATGGGAATACTTTATGCTTTCCGAAAAAACATTCAACGAAAACCGGCAATTGGGCTTTGACTCGCTGGCGGGCTTGGGCAGGTTGGACTTGGAGCGGCTTTTGGTGGTTGGAGAAGGAAAATTATTTTAATGACAAAACAAGCAAAAGTTCGCGACTACGAAAAACAAATTGACCAGCTCGTCTATAAACTCTACGCTCTCACCCCAGAGGAGATTAAAATTGTTGAGGCGAAATAAATTTATGGTTCTCTCATACACAAACGAGGTCAATCAGAGTTTTAAGGAAAGAATGGTTTGGTGGTATGCCAAACTGAATAATGTGAAGTTGAAAATATGGCAAGATCCCTGGCTGTTTTTTATGCTGTGTTGGATGATGTTTGATGCGTATTTGACCGAAATTTCACAATGCGACCGAGACCGCGGCAAACTCAATTTTTTCTATAACAACGATAACGACTTCAAAAGATTGCTATTGAGCGGTGGGAAATTGGGAGTCACTGCGTTAAAAAATCTTTCGCCAGTTCAGGATATGCGACCAAATTCAAATGCCGTAGTGCACCTGAACGACGAGAACGATGTTGAGCAGGTTTTCAATTTTATTTATCAAATTAGGTGCAATCTTTTTCACGGAGCAAAAAATGTCAAAAGTAGCAGGGACTACGATCTTGTGAATTATTCTGCCAAGTTTTTGAAATCCGCCATTGATAGATGGATGATCGGAAATTAAAAATCGATCGGCGCGCCAATGTAGTTGGCACGAAATTCGGCGGTAAGAAAAACACCCCATACCATCGCTTTCAGCGAGCTACTGGGCAAGAATTGACCAGCGCGTCTATGGTTCGATAAACTCACCACAGGTAAACTCTACGGCCTCCCTCCAGAGGCGGGCAAGCACCCCCGGAGGAGATTAAAATTGTGGAAAATGAGGCGGAATAAGGGCTGTGTATAACTTATTTACATTGCTATTGACAAGAAATCCTACATCGCCTATACTGATGTTATGCTTTCTAAATTCATTCAAGAACAACGCAAGAAGCACAATTTAACGCAGGAGTTTTTGGCGTCCGCGCTTAAAATTTCTCGCCCGACCTATATGCAAATTGAGCAGGGTGAGCGAGATTTAACTATTACCGAAGCCAAGAAATTGGCAGAGGTTTTTGATATTTCATTTGAAAACTTTTTGGAGGGGAAAGAAGATGCGAAAATAATTGTAAAGATTGAGGGCAAAAAGAAACAAAAACAAGAAGCCGAGAACGAAATTCGTATCAGTGTACCGCAAGAAAAGGCGGAAAAGTTTGAGCAGACGCTTTTGTATATTCTTGCAAAGATTGGCGGCAAGCCGAACATCGGACAGACAGTGCTCTATAAACTGTTATATTTCATTGATTTTGATTATTACGAAAAATTCGAAGAACAACTTATCGGTGCCAAATACATTAAAAATCATTATGGTCCCACACCCGTGATGTTCGCCAAAATAATAGAACGTATGAAAAATGAAGGAAAAATAGAGAAGATAAGGAGTAAGTTTTATAAGCATGAACAAACCAAGTATCTCGTAAACCCGAAGGAGGCACTTAATTTATCTACTCTTTCGGCTCAAGAACTTTCTCATATAGACTGGGAAATTGATCGTCTTGGCGATTTAACTGCTACGCAGATTTCAGCGTTATCCCATCTTGATACGCCATGGGTTGCGGCAAAAGAGAGAGAATCATTGGAATACGAACATGTATTCTACCGACCCGAGGAAACTTCCGTAAGGCAATATGAACCACTTTAATGCCTTACCGGAGTTTGAAAAAGAATTCAAGCGGCTCTCCAAGAAATACAAAACACTGGATGACGATTTTGAAAAGTTCAAAAATGTTCTTTTAGCCGCTCCAACCGGCGTTGGGAAAAATTTTGTTATTATACATTCAACCGAAGCGATAACGATTGTGAAAGCGCGCATGGCTTGCCGTGCGCTTCGTGATAGATCGCTTAGAGTTATCTACGCTTATAGAGAATCTATAAAAACCATTGATTTTATTGAAATATATTTTAAGGGAGAAAAAGAAAACGAAGATCGTGAAAGAATCAAGAAATATTTAGAAACAGCATCGTAACTTAATCGAATTAACATAACTTATGTCAGAATATTACAATCCAAACAGAGGTAAAGAATGGAATTATGGTGGGAAAAATTGGAAACTAAGTCGCTCCAAAATTGATTTATTTTCGTCTTGTCCACGATGTTTTTATATAGACAATAAGCTTGGCGTTAAGCGAGTACCCGGATTCCCTTTTTCTATAAATAGCGCAGTGGATTATCTTCTTAAACAAGAATTTGATGCTTATCGCGTAAAGAATGAACAGCACCCACTTCAGAAAGAATACGGCATAGATGCCCGTCCGATGTCTCACTCTGAACTTGATGAATGGAGGAGAAATTTTGGCGGTATCAGATACCTGCACGAGCCAACAGGATTTTTGGTAACTGGCGCGATTGATGATTTATGGATCAACGGAAAAGACGAATATATTGTTGTTGATTATAAAGCGACAGCAAAGGATGAGGCGGTGAAAGTGTTAGACAAAGAATGGCAAGACGGCTACAAGCGACAAATGGAAATTTACCAGTGGCTACTGCGGCAGAATGGGTTGAAAGTTTCTGATATTGGATATTTTGTTTACTGCACAGGGAAAATGGACCGGCAAGCTTTTGATAAGCGTATTGATTTTGATGTTAATTTGATAGAATACAAAGGAGATGATTCTTGGGTAGAGAAAGCTTTGTTTGAAATAAAGAAATGTTTGGCTAGTGATATAATGCCAGAATCTGGGGATCATTGTGACTGGTGCGCGTATTGTAACGCGAGAGGGGAATTAGAGAAATAAATTTCAATTAAAAATACCCCGCCAGCTGGCGGGGTATTTTTATTTTGATTAGGGTGTGGGGATTTGTTTACATTGACAGTAGACCAGAAACCAACACGAGTAGGGCCCAAATATAATGCAACCATTTGGGCCACTTCAGCGCTACAGTGAGCACCATAAACACCGAGAGTAAAACCGCCCCCCAACCCGACAATAATCCTGTGAGTAGTTCCATATAGATATTATATTATATCGGGTTTATAATTGTAAACACATAGACCTGTGAATAACTATGCCAAGATTCCCTGAAGAATTAACTTTCCCTATGATTGGCACTTCAGTGACAATGCTGATTTTGGTGTGGCTGATTTTTTTTCGTGCGGCCAGACGCTTGTCTTTAGCATTTTGGGTCGGTTTGGTTCTCTTGGCTTGGTTAGCGGCTGTCGTCTTGTTTTCGCAGGGCGGATTTTTTCTTAATTTATCGCTATATCCCATTCCCAACATAGGATTACTATTTGTGCCAATTATTATCGGGGTAAGTTTACTCGCCAAATCAGCTGTTTTCCGAAAGATGGTAGACAACATCTATCAGCCATGGATCATAGGAGTGCAAGTAACTAGGGTTATGGGGGTGGTGTTTTTGACACTTCATGCAAGGGGACTAATGCCGGCAGAGTTTGCGATTCCCTCGGGAATTGGAGATGTCATCATCGGGGCTACCGCTCCGATCGTCGCCTTGATATTATTTTTTAATCTACCTTTCAGTAAAATTTTGGCTATTGGTTGGAATATCGTAGGATTTGCAGATCTTATCGTTTCTATCATCCTCGGTTTTTTTACTTCCCCGACGCCGTATCAGTTACTGGCGCTTAACAACCCAAATCATATTCTTTTCAATTTTCCCTTGGCGCTAGTTCCTATGTTTGCCGTACCCCTGTCTCTGCTTTTGCACATATTTTCTCTGCGTGTTCTTCTCCGGCAAACTCAAAAAACTTTATGAGCAATGAAGATTTGAGAGGACGATTTACAAAATAGCATGCAAGTGCTATTTTTATTTTGGTTCAATGACAATCACAAGGTCTAAATTTTCAAGAAGGAGAGTACCATGAACGGAACTGTGGTTGCAATCTATGTCTGTCCTTTTGCGGGCGGGCAAATGCAGCACGTTGAGACGGTAGAAGCGATTGCAGGAGCTGGTCTTATGGGAGATCGCTATGCCACAGGTGAGGGTAGCTTCAATAGAAATAGGCAAGGAAAAAGGCAGGTCACTCTCATCAACGCAATCTTTTTCCCGAATAGCGGGTTTGACTATCCCGATGCCCGCCGAAATATTGTGACCGAGGGGGTTGAGCTTATGTGGCTTATCGGCCGAGAATTCCGGATTGGCCAAGCGCGTATGCGCGGTCTTAAATACTGCGATCCGTGTAATAGGCCGAGCAAACTCTCCGGCAAAGAGCAAAGCTTTCAGGAGGTCTTTTTTGACCGCGGCGGCCTTGTAGCTGAAATAATTGAAAGCGGTGTGATTAAGGTCGGGAATTTAATCATACCTCCGCCCAAAGGGTATTAATCTACAATCAAGACAGGGGAGTACCTTGTCTTTTTTATTTAAGAGCATAAAATTTAATTATGAAAACAATTCTAGTGGATGCGGTGTATTGTTTCGTAGTAGAAAATGGGGGAGTTTTTGGTATTTTTAAGGAAATGCATGATCTGCTTGAAACTTTTCCAAACCGAAAGATTATTTTAACGGGCGCCAATGATGAGCAATTTAAAAAATTTGGTTTGGACCAAACGCCATATGAAGTCTTTACACTCAAACATAATCCCGAAAAAACCAACCCCGAATATTATGAGATAATGCTAAAGCACTTTGGTTTGGGCAAAGATGATGTCATTTATTTCGAACATGATCACTGGGCGGTAAAAAGCGCCGAATCTGTGGGAATAAAAAGTTATCACTACGACAACGACAAAAAGGATTTGGAAGCTCTCAGGAATTTTATAACTGAAAATATATAACCATGAATAATCGCGCTGGTTTTGTAAACATTTTCATTATCGCAATCACTGCTGTTGTGGTTTTGTTTGTGGGTGGTTACCTTTGGACCACGCTTGGTACGACAGAAAAGGGGCAGATTAAGGAATTGCCGCGGGATATGAGCGTTGAAGAAAGTCAGAATCAAAAAGAAACGATTATCACAAAAGAGACGGTTATTGAAGAAAAGAACACAACGGCCGTTGTAAAAAAAAAGACAATATATGAAGATACGAAACAAACAAAACCGGAATTGCCGCAGCAACCCACACAACAAATCAAATCTATTTCCACACCGGGTTATGCCGAGTTGGTGGCGGTATCAAACGGTGTTGCCGCGTCTCTTTCACGCGATGATGTCTTGCAAGTCATAGACGTTGCAAACGCGCTTGCCCCTGTAAAAATACAAACCATAGATACACCCGCTTTCGCAGAAGCGGCCTTCCAAAAAGATGGTTATTTGTATATTGCTGACAGTCGGGAATTGCGGATTTTAGATAACGCCGGAAAAACGGCCGGAATTTATAATTTGCAGAATTTTTGGCCAACGGCGATTAGCGTTGAAAACGGATACGTATATCTCGCGGCAGGAAACGAAATACTTATTTTAGAGGCCAAAAACCCGCAGAGCATTAAAAAGATTTCAAAAACACACCTCACAGGACAGGCGCCTTCTCACGTCATTGTGAAAGACGGCTATGCCTATGTGCTAGAGACGCTCGGCGGATTAAATATTGTAGACGTGCGAAATCCTAGTAGTCCGAAGGTTGTGAAAGTCTTTCCCTTCGAATCGCATACGGCCGGATTTGGTATTGAAGAAAATTACGCGTACATCGGAAGAGTTGCTTCCACAAAAAGTACCGCGCAGGGTTATAGCCAAACATCAATGTTTGAAGTTGTTGATATATCTAATCCAGCCTCGGCAATAGTGATATCTTCGGTCGAAATACCAACTGACATAAGGGGTCTCGATCTTGACGGTAACTACGCATATGTAATTGGTTCATATCCGTATCGTTTGACACCAATAGACATTAGTTCTCCCGCAAACCCAAAAATCATTCAAGCGGGAGAAAGCATTGTCGGATCCGCAGACCTTCAAGATATTGTTGTTGAAAACGGTTTTGCTTTTCTTGCGGATGGCTCCACGGGCTTAAGAATAGTGGATGTTTCAAATATCAGTAGCCCCCGACACGTAAAAGATCTTGATCTTCAGGGACGGGCATTCAATATCTACAAATGGGGCAACAAATTGTATGTAGCTGTAGAGCAAAAGTATTTTAATCTCGCAGATGTTCGCAATTCCGAAAACCCCCAACATGCATATTCCGAATCGTTCACTGCAAGTTACAAATACACCAGTATCGTTTTGGATAATAAAAATGCATATTTTAACGGGGGCGGAGTTAGAATATACGACATTACAAATCTTAAATCTCCGCAAAAAATCAAAACAAAACCGGCGGAAATAGACAGCATTCAGATCCAGGGAAATTATTTATATTCTACCATAGGCGAGATAGGTTTGCTGGTGTATGACACATCGGATCCGGCCTCACTAGTACAAATTTCCAGAACACCGTTTCCGATGGGTATTCCGAGGGATTTAAGTGTAGATGGGCGATGGGCTGTTGGTATCAGTAACAGTCCTTATTCAATCAATGTATTTGATATTTCTGATCCAAGAAAACCGGTTACGCGGGATTCTTATATATATAAAAAATATCCTGGCACTGTTACGGTAAAAAATGATCATGCATATGTCGCTCGAGGAGAAGATGGGGTTGATATTTTTAAAATAGGCCTCGATGGCTCGCTAACATTAATTAAAAATATTATCCCCCAACAAGGATACGCACATCACGTGACTATTGTCGGTAATAGAGCATTTGTCGTTCGTGACGGCGCGGATATTTATGACATTACTAATCCCGCCAAGCCAATTTTTATGCAGCACATTAGTAATAGAGGAGAGGCCAACAGGGTTACGGTTTATAATGGATATATTTATATAGCCGACGGATATGCCGGTATCACAATCGTTAAAATGTCAGAGTGAGCCCTTTATCTGCCAAATTGCGGTTCTAAATGCCCGCCGGCAGACATGAGGGGTTCGGAGCCAAATAAAAATACCCAAAACTTCGTGACGAAAAATTATTGAGCAGGAGGTCTTTAGAGCATAGAAAGAAAACTGAAAACTTGAGTCAATTTACTGTTTTGAGTCTCTCGGCCAAGCTGTGACAGAAGTTTTTTGTGGCGGAGAGCATCTTGCTGATAAGACACCCCCCTGATTATTTTCATATCTATGACCTGATTGAGATTTTTTAATTCCTGAAAAATTGTACTGATTAGTTGTTTTTTAGACATGGTGGTTGAAATTAAGATTTATATTTTCTTATAGTTGCTCTTACGACAGCGCCGATCCTTAAAGATTTTTTTGGGAAAATCGGCTTGTAGTTTCTGTTGGCCGGCTCCAAGTAATATTTGTTGTTTTTCCACCGCAAGTACTTGAGAGTCCATTCGTCATCAACTTCTGCCACCACAATATCTCCTATTTTTGGTTTGTCTGTTTTTTCCGCTATGACGAGATCCCCCTCAGCTATATGCGCTTCTATCATGGAATCTCCTTTTACTTTTAAGATGAAAGTTTTGTCTATATCCTTTATCAGCAGATCATCCAGGCTTATGGTCTCCAGCAGTTGTTCCTCGGCTGGAGAGGGGAGACCCGCTTCTACAATTCCTAGCATTGGCACTTCTCCGACTAATCTTTTGGGTGAGATGTGTCCTTGGGGATCTTTTTCCAAAATTCCCTGTTCCACCAGCTTGTTTATCACCTTGTACACGGCGTTTTTAGATTTGAATCCCAGCAGGTGCAACATCTCTTTATATCCGGGCATACGCTTACGTGTTTTGTAAAAATTTAATATCTTGTTTTTTTGTTCCCTAATGTCCATAAATTTATTATAGGTGAACTAAAGTTCACCAGTCAACAGCCGAGCTGTGGATAACTTTTAGGAAGTAAAGATATTAAGTTTGTGGTGATGTTATGGATTCCAAAAATTGCTTGATGGTACTATAATAATCGTATGATCAAAAATATTTTATCTGGTGTTTTATTACTCTATTTTATTTTTTTAGCGCAACCCGCAGAAGCGGCTTTTAATAAAATGCTTTTTCGGGGCAGTTCCGGAAAAGATGTGTCAGAACTGCAACGGTTACTTTCCACTCTTCCGGATATTTATCCGGAACGCAGTGTGTCCGGATTTTTTGGGGAAAAAACCGTGAAAGCGATCAGGCGTTTCCAGAAAAAATATGGCATTGCAGAGACGGGCACGGTGGGTTTCAAAACACGCGCTAAGCTAAACGAACTATTGCAGGCGAAATCACCGCAAGCGGTTATTAAACCGTCTTCTTCCAAGTCTCTTTCCGTAAGTACGCCCAAGTCTGTTAATAAGTTAAGTCAGTTATGGAGCGGGGGAAAATGTGATGGCAAGGGCGCTGTCACTTTTACTTCTCCTCCTATGAAAATGGAAGATGTCTCTTTTATTCTTCCCATGGGACTTATGTCCGGAAGCCACGTGACACCGGTGGATCATTTATACTTTCACACCTCCCATAAAAATACTGGCCGCTACGATGTGCTAGCACCCGCGGACGGATATGTGGTGAGCGCGGAAATAGTGGGTGATTCCAAGGACTACCGAATGGTGCTTGAGCACACCTGTACACTATATACAATTTATATCCACGTTACCGAACTTGCTCCTAAGATTCTTGCGCAAACAGGTTTGTTTTCGCGGGGGTCAAAAATGATCAGAGTTCCGGTGCGCGCCGGAGAAATTATCGGAACTAAAATTCCAAATATGGAAGCCAAGACTTTTCAAGTAGATTTTAGTGTGGCCAATGCCGAATTTAATCTCAAAGGATTTGTCGTGCCGGAGCATTATACCGGCGAGTTGTGGAAAGTACATACAGATGATTTATATAAATATTATAAAGATTCGCTCAAGGGCGAGCTTATTGCCAAAACTGTTCGTACCGCGGAGCCTGTTTCCGGAAAAATTGATTATGATACTGATGGCCGGCTGGTTGGAAATTGGTTTAGAGCAGGGACTAATGGTTATAGTGGAAGCAATCCGTATCAATACTGGGAAGGACATCTTACCATAGCCTATGATTATATTGATCCAACAAAAGTTCGTATATCAATAGGCGATTGGGGTGGTAAGTCTATGCAGGCCGCCGTGGCCGGTAACATACCTGACCCAAAAGATGTGGGCGTGGAAACCGGATTGGTAAAATATGAACTTATTGATTCCCACTATATACATTCAAGTGGTGGATTCTGGGACCAGGAAACACTGGCAAAAAATATCCAGCTGGATATCTCAAAGCCATATCCTTACGGCACACTCCTTGCTCAACTTGTTGATCAAAGAAAACTAAAACTTGAGACATTTCCTGGGAAATCCGCAGCAGAGGTTAGCGGTTTTACCGCCAATGCTCTCATGTACGAGCGATAATTTATGAAATTAAAAATCGGACAGAAAGCTCCGGATTTTAAACTTCCGGATCAGGACGGCAAAATACACAAACTCTCTGATTACCTGGGCCAGTGGCTGCTGATTTATTTTTATCCCAAAGATGATACGCCGGGCTGTACCAAAGAGGCATGCGCCATACGCGACAGTTTTCCGGCGTTCAAAAAGATGAAAGCAAAAGTATTGGGGGTGAGTGTGGATTCGGTTAAAAGCCACAAAAAATTTGCCGAAAAATACAGACTGCCCTTTACTATTTTAGCTGATGATAAAAAAGAAGTGGTGGAAAAATACGGTGTCTGGGGCAAGAAGAAATTTATGGGAAGAGAGTATGACGGCACTTTCAGAACCTCATTTTTAATTGATCCCAAAGGCAAAATTTCCAAAATTTACGAGCAAGTTAAGCCGGAAATTCATGCTGAAGAAGTTCTGAAGGATTTGGCTAAATAGAAGTTTAAAAATTCCGTTCGGAGGATCGGCACTTTTCAACTTATAATTGTTGTGGTATACTGATAATAGATCGGAGAAAAAGGAGGGGGAAATGGCCCAAAAAAGTTACAGGTCAAAGTGCTGCAATGCAAAGGTAAGAACAGACGGCTTACCGGATTTTATAGGAAGCAAGGAGGTATGCACCATAAGTTTTATCTGCCTTAATTGCGGTAAGGCGTGTGATATAAAAAGACAAAGAGTTCGTTTAAAAAGGGTTGACTAAAACACAGGAAAGGAGGTGGTCTGTCTGCGGAAGAGTTTCAGAAAAATTAGAAGTTTGATCGGAAAAATTGGGAATCAGCGAGGACTGCGCAACGAGCAAAGGTTTTTCAAGGCTATCGCCAATTTTCCCGAAAAACCTCGTTGGTGGCTGGATGTTCGGGAAAAAACTCCCGAAGAGGATCAAAAAGGGATTGATGCGGTGGTGACCACAGATGTCGGAAAACTATTTTTACAGATCAAAAGTTCTTTGAGAGGAAAGAAAAAGTTTGAAAAATAAGCAAGAAGATTTCCGGTCGCGGTTATAGTCATACAGAATCAAGACACGGACGAGGTGATTTGCCGAAAGGCTATAGAAGCTGTCAGCTTGATCAGGGACCAAATTTTAAAAAAGAGAAATGGAAGTTAAACGCCGCATATGCTTTATGCGGCCTTTTATTTAAAATATTAGACTATAATCTAAAAATGTAGTATTATAAATTAGGTTTAATAAACCAAATTTTTATTTGTGGAAATATCTACGCGTCATGTTTTAAAAATATATTGGCGGGCAGTGCGAAAATATAAAGCACTGCTTTTTTTCATGCTCGTAACTGTGGGGGTGGCGACAACCATAGAATTGCTCACCCCTCTTTATTATAAAAAGTTTTTTGATGTTCTGACTCAGGCGGGCGATCGCTCTTTAGCGGGCCCTGGTCTTGTAGATATTATACTTACCGTTCTCGCTCTTAACGGAATCATGTGGGCGGCGTACCGTGTCGGCACATTTCTAAATAATGCATTTCAGGCCAGTATCATGACTGATTTGCGGCAGACGTCTTTTAACTATCTCATCCAGCACTCTTACGATTTTTTTACTAATAATTTTGTCGGATCGCTGGTGCAAAAAGTAAACAGGCTTGCCCGCGCGTTTGAACGATTTGCTGACCGCATGGTCTGGAACGTGTTTCCTCTGGGCATACGTATTGTGGGGGTGACCACCGCCCTCTGGTTTGTAAATAAATACGTTATGCTCGTAATGCTTATCTGGGCGGTGGTCTTTATGCTGTTTAATTTTTTCTTTGCTCGCTGGAAATTAAAATATGATATAGAGCGCGCCGAGGCAGACTCTCGCACCACTGGAGTTCTGGCAGATGCTATTACTAATCAAACCACCATTCAGCTTTTCACCGGTTTTCCTAGGGAGTCGGGAAATTTCCAAAAAGTTACTGAAAGTCAACGTCGCATAACCCGCTTTACTTGGGATCTGGATGCTGTGGTGGATGCCGCGCAAGCCTTTCTTATAATCGGCGTAGAATTTTTATTGTTTTATTTTGCTATTCAATATTGGCAGAAAGGCGAGTTTACCGTGGGTACTTTCGTGCTTATCCAGACCTATTTAATCGGGCTTATCGGGCGTTTATGGGATTTTACGCGAGTTATCCGCGATCTTTACCAAAGCTCCGCCGATGCCAAAGAGATGGCCGAGATTTTATATGCTCCGCATGAAATAAAAAATATTCCCGGGGCTAAGGATTTGATAGTAAGAGACGGAGAAATAAAGTTTGAAAATATCAGTTTTAATTTTCACCAAACGAGGCCGGTTTTGAAAGATATAAATTTTACAATAAAGCCAGGAGAAAAGGTGGCTCTGGTGGGGCCGTCGGGCGCTGGGAAATCTACGATCGTCAAACTTCTTTTTCGTTTTTATGAAGTGGTGGATGGAGTCATGACCGTTGACGGGCAGAACATTCAGCAAGTTACCCAAGATAGTTTGCGAACAAATTTAAGTCTGGTGCCGCAAGACCCGATACTTTTCCACCGCACCCTTATGGAAAATATCCGGTATGGGAAAAGTGGGGCTACGGATGATGAAGTTCGCCATGTAGCCAAACTTGCCCACTGTGAAGAATTCATAAAAAATTTGCCCAAAGGATACGACACTTTCGTTGGTGAGCGGGGGATTAAACTCTCCGGTGGTGAGCGTCAGCGAGTGGCGATTGCGCGCGCTATGTTAAAAAACGCGCCAATTTTGGTGCTGGACGAGGCAACCTCCAGCCTTGATTCGCGTTCAGAGGCCTTAATACAGGACGCCTTGGAAAATCTTATGAAAGGTAAAACTACGGTTGTTATTGCCCATCGTCTCTCCACCATCCGCAAGATGGACAGGATTTTGGTGATTGACGAGGGGAGAATAATAGAAGAGGGGAATCATGAAGAACTCACTTCTCGGCCGAATAGTTTGTACAAAAAACTTTGGACCTTGCAAGCAGGAGGATTTTTACAGGACGCCGAAAGAGAAGAGGAATAACAGTATTTGACACCATATACCCCCTGGGGGTATACTGGGATAATAGATTAAAAATATGAGAATAAGTATAAAAAACCAAGTAAATAGGCGTCTGAAAATATTAGAAGGACAGGTGAGGGGGCTACAAAAAATGGTGGATGAGGAAAAGTATTGTGTGGACATAATCAACCAATCTTTGGCCATTAAAGAGGCCTTATCCGGGGTAGAGGGTCTAATGTTGGAGAATCATCTTTCTACCCACGTGATTGAGCAGATAAAATCCGGCCAGAAGAGTAAGGCTATAAAAGAGATCTTGTCGGTATATAAATTATCTAAAAGAAAATAAAAATGGAAGACAAAATAATTGTCACTATTACTGGGCTTGTCGGTATAGCCTTCACTTACTGGTTTTTTCTGATGAAAAAAGATAAAGAAGTAGCTGTTTCCGGATCTGTAGATATTATTGTTGAGGGCGGCTACTCTCCAGAAGTGATTGTGATTCCCAAAGGGAAAACAACAAAAATAAACTTTATTCGCAAAGATCCCAGCAATTGCTTGGAAGAAGTGGTTTTGGGTGATTTCAAAATTCGCAAACACCTGCCCCTAAACCAAAAAGTTACAATTGAGCTTAAACCGGAAAAAGCCGGGGAATTTGGATATGCCTGCGGTATGAACATGTATCATGGCAAAATAATCGTAAAATAATTTCGCTATGGAAACTAAAAAAACATTTTCAATCAAAGGGATGCATTGCGCCTCGTGCGTGCTGATACTTGAGAAGGCGCTTAGAAAAGTGGAAGGAGTATCCGAAGCCAATGTCAATCTCGCCACAAATAAAGCGACGGTCACTTATGATTCCCAAAAAGTGACGAATGATCACTTGGCATCAGCCGTAGCTAATGTGGGCTATGAAGCAATGGTTAACGAGGAGTTGAAATCCGAAGATGACGAGCAAAAAGAAAAGCAAAAGGAACTTAAGGGTTTACGTACTAAAGTTAGTATCAGTCTTGTTTTAGGTGTTTTGATTCTTTGGGGTAGCTTCCCCGGTCTTATGAATACCGCCCCAATGATTTTACAGAATTTCTGGGTACAGTTATTTTTGGCAACTCCGGTGCAGTTTTGGGTGGGATGGAGTTTTTATCGGGCGACCGTATCGGCTTTGAGGCATCGGACAGCCAACATGGATACACTTGTGGCAATTGGCACTACGGTTGCTTATGTCTATTCAGCTTTTGTTACGGTTTTGCCTAATGTCGTTCTAAACATTGGCATTGAGCCATTTCCGTATTTTGATGTGGCCACCATTATTATCGGTTTGATCTTACTCGGTCGTTATTTTGAAGCAAAAGCTAAAGCCGGCACCTCGGAAGCAATCAAAAAGCTCATCGGTCTTCAAGCTAAAACAGCTCGAGTTATACGCGACGGCAAAGAAATCGATTTGCCAATAAATGAAGTAGAAATTGGCGATCTCATCCGTGTCCGTCCGGGTGAAAAAATTCCTGTTGATGGAGTTATTTTTGAAGGTGAATCCAGTATTGACGAATCAATGATCACCGGAGAGAGTATGCCTACTGATAAAACTAAAAACGACACGGTTGTGGGGGCAACAATGAATAAAACCGGTAGCTTTACATTTAAAGCAACAAAGGTGGGAGCTGATACCATGCTCGCTCAAATCATTAAGCTTGTGCAAGAAGCTCAAGGAAGCAAAGCGCCGATTCAAAGATTGGCTGATCTTGTCTCATCATATTTCGTGCCAATTGTGATTATGCTGGCCATTGCTACGTTTGTTGTTTGGTATGATTTCGGACCTGTCCCTGTCCTGACATTTGCGCTCTTAAATACCGTTGCAGTTCTAATTATTGCCTGCCCATGCGCTATGGGATTGGCCACCCCTACCGCAATTATGGTGGGAACTGGTAAAGGAGCGGGGTATGGCATTTTAATCAAAGACGCAGAAAGCTTGGAAACCGCCCACAAAATTAACACTATTATTTTTGATAAGACCGGCACCTTGACCCGCGGCAAACCGGAAGTGACCGATATCGTTCCGATATCGGTCATCCTGAGTCCCGGCTCGGCCGGGACGAAGGATCTCAATCGTGATGATATTTTGCAACTAGCCGGATCAATAGAAAAGGGTTCAGAACACTCGCTGGCAGAAGCGATTGTCAAAGAGGCTGAATCGAAACAACTTTCTTTATCCAAAGTTGAAAAGTTTCAAGCTATTCCTGGCCACGGGGTAGAAGGAATAGTAAACGGCAAAAGAATTGTTTTTGGAAATAAGCGATTAATGGACAAAGAAGGAATAGATATAAGCAGTGCTGGTAATGAAATTAGTACGATGGAAAATGGAGGCAAGACCGTAATGATGATTGGCGCAGAGGGCAAGCTCATCGGACTCATTGCAGTTGCGGATATCATAAAAGAAAGCGCGCGAGAGGGATTGGCCGCCTTGCAACAACTAGGTATTGAAGTTGCCATGATTACCGGAGACAATCAGAGAACCGCAAGCGCCATAGGACGTAGTTTAGGAATTACAAAAATTCTTGCCGAGGTGTTGCCGGACCAGAAAGAAGCCGAGGTTAGAAAAATCCAAGCGGAGGGCAAGGTAGTTGCCATGGTCGGCGACGGTATAAACGATGCGCCAGCGCTTGCCGCCGCGAATGTAGGCATTGCCATGGGAAGCGGCACGGATGTGGCGATTGAAGCGGCAGACATTACGCTCATAAACAAAGACTTGCGGTCAGTTGCCACCGCAATTCAGTTATCTAAAAAGACGATGAGGACTATTAAGCAGAATCTCTTCTGGGCTTTTGGTTATAATATAATACTGATACCGGTGGCAATGGGTGCTCTCTATCCATTATGGGGCATATTGCTGAACCCGATTTTCGCTTCAGTGGCTATGGCCACGAGCTCGGTATCTGTGGTCGCTAACTCCCTACTTTTGAAAAGGAAAAAATAATATGAAAACTTACATATTTCATGTTAATGGTATGCACTGTAGCGCCTGCGTAGCGCTAACCGAAAGCGAACTTGGTGATGTGCCGGAAGTATCAAAGGCAAAAGCATCGCTTAAGCATCTCAATGTTGAAGTAACCGGCGAGTTTGGTGACAAATCCCCAGAACATATCGCCCGCGATTTGAGCGAGGTTTTAAAGCCGCACGGCTATACTCTTTCTCTCGAAAAGCAAAAACATTCAGTCAAGTGGTCTGATTTTTCTATCGCTATTCCTATAGCCGCCGGATTTATCGCCCTTTTTATCATTTTACAAAAACTCGGAATAGTTAATTTGATAAGCACATCAGAAGTTGGTTACGGTACAGCCTTCGTGATTGGGCTTATCGCCTCTGTTTCTACGTGTATGGCGGTTGTCGGTGGACTGGTGCTTTCCATGTCTGCAAACTTCGCTAAGGAGGATAATGCGATGGAATCGCGCGAGATTCGCCCACAAATTCTTTTTCATGTTGGCCGGTTGATTTCTTTCTTTTTACTTGGTGGGGCAATCGGTGCTCTGGGTTCTGCGTTTCAGCTTGGGGGAACCGGCACTTTTATTTTTAGTTTTCTTGTCGGGATTATTTTGCTTGTTCTTGGTATAAATTTGCTTGATGTTTTTCCGTGGGCAAAAAAACTTCAGCCGACAATTCCTAAATTTATAGGCAAGCGCGTCCACGGATTAAAAAAAATAAATCATACACTCACTCCGTTTTTGGTCGGTATTGCCACCTTCTTCCTGCCATGCGGCTTTACCCAATCAATGCAAATTTATACGCTCACAACAGGAAACTTTTGGACGGGTGCCGCGACTATGTTCGTCTTTGCCATCGGCACATTGCCGGTACTGGCGCTCTTAAGTTTTAGTTCTCTCGGCATACACAAAAAGGCCCAGTCTGGGATTTTCTTTAAGACCGCTGGATTGGTCGTAATTTTCTTTGGAATTTTTAATTTAATAAACAGTTTGGTCGCGGCCGGATTTATTCCACCTATTTTTAGTTTCTGATATAATTTAAACATCAATGAAATTCACTACCATCTCAATTATAATCGCTGTTGTTCTAATAGGCGGGGCGTTGTTGCTTACCCGAAGTAACGGAGCCGCTAACAACGTGACTATTATTGATGGCAAACAAATCGTTGATATCACTGCAAAGGGGCGTTATTCCCCGCGGGTATCACTGGCTAAGGCGGATGTGCCGACTACGCTTCGGGTAGAGACAAACGGCACGTTTGATTGCACGGCCGGTCTTACTATCCCGGCTATTAATTACCGGGCGAATTTACCACCGTCCGGAGTTACCGAAATTGAAATACCATCACAAAAACCCGGCACAACCCTGCAGGGTCTTTGTGTGATGGGGATGTATAATTTTAAAGTGAAGTTTAATTAAAAGATAAAAAACATAAATATGAACACAAGACTTATTAAATGGATATTGCGAATAGCGGTGGCTGGGGAATTTATTGGCCACGGGGTTTTTGCGATTCAGGGCCGGAAGGCATGGATTGAATGGTTTTCAATTTTTGGAATTTCTGATGCGGCCACAGCCACGCAGATTCTATTTCTTGTTGGTCTAGCAGATGTTGCATTGGGGCTTTTGATTCTAATAAAACCTATCCGTCTCGCGCTTCTATACATGGCTTTTTGGGGATTTTGGACCGCGCTCATGCGCCCGATTGCCGGCGATTCAATTTTTGAATTTGTAGAACGATGGGCAAATTGGGGAGCGCCTTTGGCCTTGCTGCTTATGCTCGGGTGGCCTAAAAAGTGGAAAGAGTGGTTTGCGTAAATCAGCCTAAAAGTGTATAATTAAAGGACTATGGACGAAGAACTTACGCCAAAAGAGGTCTATGATCTAAGAAAGGAGGGGGAAAGAAAAGTTGGCGACAATCTCAAAAAAAAGAAACAAACAACAAGATTTGTAAAATGGTTTTTTGTTTTGGTTTTACTGGGCGGATCTGTGTGGGGACTTACTAAGTTATCCACCAATCCCTCTGATGGTCAGGGCGCAATTTTAGCGGATACGGTGTCTGCCAGCGATTGGGTTAAGGGTAATAAAGATAGCAAAACCCTACTTGTTGAATACAGCGACCTTCAATGTCCTGCGTGCAGAGCTTATTACCCCATGGTCAAAAAACTTATTGAAGAACAAGGGAAAGATTTTCAGTTTGCTTACCGGCATTTTCCTTTGGGACAACACAAAAATGCCAAAAAAGCTGCTTACGCGATGGAGGCCGCCGGACGGCAAGGAAAATTATGGGAGATGCATGATATGATTTTTGACGGTCAAGATACTTGGGCCCCAGTGGGAGACGCAGAAAACATATTTGCCAAATACGCGGAGTCATTAAGTTTGAACAAAGAAAAATTTAACCAAGACAGCAATTCTCAAAAAGCAAAAGACAAAGTGGAGAATGATTATAACAGCGGCGTCAGGAGCAGGGTTAATTCTACCCCAACTTTCTTTTTGAACGGAAAAAAAATACAGCCGCGCAGTTATGATGAATTTGTGAATCTCGTCAAGGAAGAAATAGCTAAAAATCAATAAAATGATTCCATCTAAAAAACTAAATTGGATTTTAGCTGTTTTTATAGTGGCAGGTTTTATCGGTTTTCTGGATGCGGCGTATCTTACTGTACAGCATTACCAGCAGGGAGTTTTGCCTTGTTATATATTTGAGGGCTGTGATCTAGTGACTACCAGCAAATATTCAGCAATTTTTGGAATTCCTGTTTCTCTGTTCGGGGCTCTCTACTATGTCTTTATAATGCTCGCCGCTCTTTTTTATCTTGATACGAAAAACAAAAAGGCCCTAAAAATTCTTAAAATTTTGCCCGTGGTGGGTCTCGTGGCTACTATTTGGTTCCTTTTCCTGCAAATTTTTATAATTAAAGCCATTTGTTTTTATTGCGTAGTCTCCGCCGTTACTTCAACCACAATCTTTATATCAGGCCTATTCTTAAAGATTAAATCTTCATGATGCGAATAATTTTACAATCCATTTTAAAACACAAATGGGCGACGAGCCTATTTATTTTTATTGTCGCTATTAGTGTTTATTTTGGTTATAATTTTGTTTTTAGCTCTAAAGAATCCGTGCGTTATACTTTAGCTCAAGTCGAGAAAGGCACGCTTATTGTTTCGGTCTCCGGATCCGGACAGGTGTCGGCCTCTGATCAAGTAGATATAAAGCCAAAAGTATCGGGGGATATAACTTATATAGGGGTTCGTAGCGGGCAATTTGTAAGAGCAGGCGAGATAATAGCAAAAATTGATTCTCGGGATTATGAAAAAACCGTGCGTGACTCTGAAATATCTTTGCAAAAGGCCCAGCTTGATTTTGAAAAAATAAAAGGATTGGATTCCTCCGGAACAACCCGCATCAAACAAAAAGCCGAAGACGATCTGAAAAAATCATACGAAGACGGTTTTAATTTGGTGTCTAACGTATTTTTGGATCTTCCCGATATAATGACCGGTTTGGATGATCTGCTTTTCTCCAGCACTCTTAGTTCTAGCCAGTGGAACATAAATTATTATGCCGATTCAATAAAAGTCTACAACGACTCGGCGGATAAATTCAAAGAAGATGCCTATAACAAATATCAAACGGCCCGCAAGGAGTACGAAAAAAATTTTGCTGATTATAAATCTTCTTCCAGACTTTCTGGTTCTGATGAAATAGATAAACTTATTGAAGAAACTTACAATACTGTCCGCTCTGCGGCTGAAGCGGTCAAAAGCTCTAACAATCTTATAAGACTATATAAAGATGAATTTGTGGAGCACAATTTAAAACCGGTTTCTCTGGCCGATACGCACTTAACAACCCTCGGGTCCTATACCAGTAAAACCAACACATACTTACTCAATCTGCTTAATACAAAAACTGGCATAAAAAATGCCAAGGACAGTATTTTAAATGCCGATATTGATTTCAAATCGCAGGAATTATCTATGAAAGAAAGAGAAAACAATCTTTCGGATATAAAAGAAAAACTTGCTGATTATTCAATCCGCGCGTCGTTTGGCGGAATAATTGCTAAAGTGGTAATTAAAAAAGGGGATTCTGTTTCCGCCAATTCATCTATTGCCATCCTGGTTACCAGACAAAAAATTGCGGAGATAACTCTAAACGAAGTTGACATAGCCAAAGTAAAAGTCGGCCAAAAAGCCACGCTTACTTTTGACGCGATCCCTGACCTAACGCTCACCGGACAGGTGATTGAAATTGATCCCGTAGGAGTTGTGTCGCAAGGGGTTGTAACTTATGCGGTAAAAATAGGTTTTGATACGCAGGATGATAGAGTAAAAACCGCGATGAGCGTCTCAGTGGCCATAGTTACGGAGGCAAAATCCGATATTTTGCTAGTACCCAATTCTGCCCTAAAACGGCGGGGAGAAGATCAGGTTATAGAAATAGCGACAGAAGTTTCCGAAAACAGTAATCGTTCCGCTGGTGTGACTGGAATAATTTTAAAACAACCTCCTGCCAGCCAAGTAGTGGAGACAGGAATTTCTAATGATGAGGTAACGGAAATTATTTTGGGGCTTAAAGAGGGGGATAATATAATTGTAAACACCCTAAACCCAACATCTACCAACACCAGCCAACAACAAAATCCGGCATTTAGAGTTCCTGGTTTGCCCGGCGGGGGAGGCGGCGGGGGATTTCGCGGAAGGTAAATTGAGAATTAAAAATTATTCATGATTGAGTGTAAAAACATCTCCAAAATTTACCAGAGCGGAAACATAGAAACTCATGCTCTGAAAAACGCCTCTTTCAAAATTGCTGACGGAGAGTTTGTCGCCATCATGGGTCCTTCCGGTTCTGGGAAATCAACCTTGATGCATATTTTGGGTTGTCTGGATACGCCAACCAGCGGCCAGTATTTTCTTGACCAAAAAGATATTTCTAAACTTTCTGACGAAGAACTGGCTGATATCCGCCGAGGGAAAATAGGTTTTGTGTTTCAATCCTTTAACCTTCTCCCGCGCGCAACCGTACTGCGAAACACCACTCTTCCTCTGGTATACGCCGGTATATCGCGAGAGCGTCGAGAAGAACTTGCCCGTAAAGCTCTGCAAGGAGCGGCTTTTCCGGAAAAATTTTGGAATCATCGTTCCAATCAGCTCTCCGGCGGTATGATGCAAAGAGTTGCCATTGCCCGTGCCTTGGTCAATAATCCAACTCTAATCTTGGCCGATGAGCCGACCGGAAATCTGGATACCAAAACAGGCGAAGTAGTGCTGGAAACTTTTCAGAGACTTCATAAAGAGCAGGCAAGAACCATAATACTCATCACCCACGAGCCCTATGTGGCGGGGCATGCCGAGCGGGTAATTCATATCAAAGACGGCGAGATAATAAGTGATGAAAAAAACAACCAACAAGTAATCATCAAAAATAATGCAACTAGTTGATATCCTCCACGAAACCAAAACTGCCCTCTCGGCCAACAAAGCAAGATCTGGGCTCACGATCTTGGGTATTGTAATTGGCATCGGATCGGTTATCGCCATGGTTTCCATCGGGCAGGGAGCGTCGGGACAAATACAGTCCAGCATTGAGGGTTTGGGATCAAATCTTTTAACCGTGATGCCCGGTTTTCTTCAACCCGGCAGAGGAATTGTCTCCTCTGGTAGGGGATCGGCGCAAACGCTCGCAAACGAAGATATAGAAGTACTCCAGCAAATTGCCGGAGTAGCATATATATCTCCGGAGTTTCAACGACGATTTCAGATTGTTGCTTCAGGTAACAATACCAACTCCACTGTTATTGGGGTAAACCCCGACTATGCCCAGGTTCGGAATGTTTCTCCGGCGGCCGGCGGTTCGTTTATCACAGAGGCGCAAGTAAGAAGCCTGGGGCGGGTTGCGGTTTTGGGTCCCACAGTGGCGCAGGATCTTTTTGGAGAAGGCAACAACCCCGTCGGTAAAACTATCCGCATTAACCGAGCAAATTTTAAAGTAATCGGAGTTTTGCAATCTAAAGGAAGCGCGGGATTCTTTAACCCCGATGACACAGTTTTTGTGCCGCTTACAACTATGCAAAAAATTCTGGCCGGCGCGGATTTTCTTTCCATGATTGCGATAAGCGTACAGGACAAAAATCTAATGCCGCAAGTTCAGGAAGAGGCTCTTCTGGCTCTGGCCCAAAAACATCGCGTTGATCCGCAAAGCCCCGATTTTTCCATTGTCTCTCAAGCCGATATTTTGGGAGCGCTCACCCAAGTTACGGATACTTTTACTATTTTTTTGGCGGCTGTTGCCGGAATTTCTTTGGTGGTCGGAGGCATTGGCATAATGAATATGATGCTAACAGCGGTTACCGAGCGTACTCGGGAGATCGGCCTTAGAAAAGCCATAGGAGCGAAAAAAAGAGATATAAGTTTGCAGTTTCTAATGGAGGCGGTGGTGCTTACCTCCATAGGTGGAGCCATGGGCATAATCCTTGGCTGGGCCATAGCTTTTGCGGTGTCTAAAATTGCCGGGATTGCCACCGCGGTTTCCTTAAACTCTGTGTTTTTGGCTTTTGGAGTATCCGCGACCATAGGAATTGTTTTTGGATATTATCCCGCCCGCAGGGCCGCATCCCTTAATCCCATTGAAGCACTTCGATATGAGTAAATTAAATCCTATATTATTACTTCATTTATTATGAGATATTTTGGAGAAGCTTGTGGGTATTTCCGTGGCTAAGCAATCCCCTGTATGATGAAATTGAACTTTTGCTGACTTTTTTGCTTAATTTTTTAAACATTCTATGCTTTGTTGAGGTTCGCAAGACTCTATGGTGCGGAAAATGAATCCAACCTAGAAAATCAACACCAGAGGCTAGGGTTTGGATAAAAACCTTATCTGGATGAAGAGAGAGCCTTAAAATTCTTCCCAAAAATTCGGAAATCTTAGGCAAAATACTTTCTAAATATGCTCTATTATGGTGCAGAATCACAAAATCATCCGCGTATCTGACATAGTATTGAATCTTTAACTCCCTTTTGAGAAAGTTGTCAGATTCATTCATATACACATTTATCAGCAACTGACTTGTCAAATTGCCCAACGGCAAGCCTGCGTTGAAACTGTCAATTACCTGGTCCAAAAGCCACAGCGTATCCCTCTCTGGAATAGACTGTGCCAGAATTTTCTTTAAAATATCGTGATTAATATTCGCGAAAAACTTTTTGATGTCGCACTTCAAAATCCAAGCGGTGCGCGTATAATTCTTTGAGACAATTTGGCCATAACTTCGGAAGCGGTTCATGGCTTTGTGTGTGCCTTTTTCACGACGGCAGGAGAACGAGTCAAAGATAAATTTACGGTCAAAATACGGATACAAAATCCGATAAATTGCGTGGTGGATCAATCGGTCTCGAACACCGGCTTTATGGATATTACGCGGTTTCGGATCGTTTATTTTGAACGCGTGATACGGACCATGCCGATATGTCTTATCGAAAAGGTCGCGGTGCAAGGCGAGAATATTGTCGGTCAAGTGTAGCGAAAATCGTTCAATGTCTTTGCGCCCACGCTTATTTCGTAGAAATTCGCGCCACGCCGCGAGTAAGTTTTCTACGGAAATGATATTATGGTAAATATGACTCGACAAGTGAATTCTCCCCCCCCCCCCGATTTTCAACTCCGCCTCGATTTTGAATCGAATCAAAGAGGGATATTTGATTTGGGTTAATATTGTTCCTCATATCGCCAAAGGAGCCCGGTATACCATAGGCTCTCGAATTGAAAATAAATTTCTCGATCTGCTCGAGCTTGCGTATGTAGCTTATTTTACCGAAAAGGAGAAGAAAGCGGAAAAGATAACCGATTGCATCTTGGTTCTGGATACGCTCAAATTCCTCGTTTCGGTCGCATGGGAAGGCAAGCTCATTTCCAACAAACACTGCGAAGACGTTTCTTTGAAGCT
>JAUYPW010000013.1 GCA_030697525.1 bacterium | reverse complement strand
GAAGACCGGAGAGAATATGTCCTCCAATTCTTAAGAAGCACGGGAATGAGATCTTCATATCCCGCTTACGATCGCGAATCGGTACGGTTTACTTTGGATCGACAGCCAGGGTTTCCGGAATTTCCGATTCTGGCTCCTTTCCCTAAAACAAAGGCAACAGATTGGACTATCGCCCGCGGTGATTTTGATGGGGACTATGCCAAGCTCCATGCAAGCTATCAGCACCGCTCTCCATTAACTTGTTTTAGCGAGCAGGAAAAAACCATTCAGCAGAATTTAGCGCTTCTTGGAAGTTTCTTGACGCTTTTTGCCGGAAGCAGAAACCGGGTGGTAAGATTGCTTGATCGACCAATGAGAAAAATTTGTATTGATTGGTTGAGTGAGTTTAATCATCCTTTGGCAACCAAATTCTTCGGCTGGCTCTATGCTGTATCCAAAGCCTATATGCACCGAACCCGTATTTATCCCATCAAATATACATTCAGGGAGAAACTGCGGTTTTATGGACAAATGGTAAGTCTAGACCGCTGGAAGCAATTCAGAAAAAAGAGAACTTACCGAGGCGAGCGGCCGGGACAAACCCTTGGCGGCCCTGCTTCGATTTGAGTAAGAGAAACAAAATAAGAGGGGTATGATCTAGCACCCCTCTTTTTAATTTTTTACTACCTTGTCCAGAAGAAAGTGTGTGTGTTATGCTACCCATATGATATTAGGTCAATCAGCACACCCCATGTTTATACAGAAATTGAAACCACCAAAGACACATCCCTTGCTCTCGCGGGTACGGGGGGTCTTGGCCTTTTCGAATGTTTGTTACTATATTCACGGCGCCCTTGATTTGTTTACAAAAACTTATTTGTCAAATTATTTCAATTTTTTATGCGACACAACAATGGCAGCAAGCTGGAGAATTCAGTGCTTGCATCGGGACGGGAAACAAGTCCTGGATCTCAAGGGTAATTTTTATAATCAAGAAACCAGTGTTATAGATTTTGCCGAATATCAAGGACTTGATAAGTTTGGTGTCATGCGCGTACAAGTTATTTTGCGTTCGCCGGAATTATTTCTACCAAAATTACACACTACAATGTATAACAAAGAATTCTATAGACCTGGCAGCTCCAATGGTATAATGGCTCATAGCCTGCATGTGGCACAGGCAACGCATGGACTACCATATCCTCGCATTTCCCCGGGCCTTCTAGTAGCCCGCGGTTTTCGCCCCTACCTTCTTATTGCCAGCGGATGTGGATTTCATTCTTTCTTGCACCCTTCCTGTGCAAAGGCATCGTTGACGTTTATCAATTTTGAAAATAATGAACGGGTTTATCAAGTACCCTCAATGAGGCCGGGACAGTGTCACCTACTTGATTTATTTGATAGTTACCCCTCTCTTGCAGACCATATTCAAGATAAACCATTTGGCCTTAAAGTTGTTGGAGAAAATTTTCTTTCTAAGCCGTTTATAATATTTTCGAACGGGGAGGCTATTATGGGTGAACATCTTTAGAGACAAGTTCTTGGTAATAATTAAAGAATTTATGAGTTACTCTAACTATAAACAGTTGCTGGATCCTCTTCTCAAACAAGAACATAAATGTTTATTCTCCAGTTATGTCCACCTTGAAAAACCCTACCAGGACTGTGAATTTATTTATCAGAATCCCAGCGTGGGACGTGAAGAGGTGCTTCTTCTTATGTTTCATCTTGATGGAAAAGAGGTGCCAAATTTTGTACCCGAGATACATACCCTAGCTCCGGGTCAATCGGTTAGACTTAATGTCAAGAGTGAACTTCAAAAAATTGGAATTTTTCAGTTCCGAGGAAGCGTCTTCTGCGTCGTCCATCCTATAGACATCATGACCGAAGATCTCTCTCAGAGAGATTTCGTCAGTATCTGGTCGTCGTCAGTGACAAAAAGCGCTTGTCATATTGGATTGGGCGCGTTAAAAATTCTCAATGTGGGTGGTCGCAAAGAAAATCAGCAATATCTTATGTACTGTCCCGCGGTTATTAGCACACCGGAGAAAAAAACCCTGATTACCTTTTTCAATCATTCTTCAGAGCCTGGCTACGCCGATGTGGTTACTCTTAGGCCGCAGTTGCGCAACTTGCGTGGAAAAAGCGTACCTGGTTCGGAGATATCAGTGGGACCATATGGTACATTTGTTATTGATGTTGATGAGATATTTGGAGAGCGCGGCGTAAGACTACTACAAGAAACTGATAGCCGTGGATGTGTAGTAGTACATCACCGCGGTCATACATTTCCCACGCTGTTTTTTCATTGCCATCGGAAATCACGAGATATTCTTATTGGAACACATACCAATCCACCCGCAAGTATTACCAAAGGTTATGCCACTAATCGCTACTGGTTTAACTTTTTTGCCTCAAAGATTCCGGGCTTATATGTTGTGTGGTTAATAAGAGATGTTTTCAGGAGATTAAAACGGGGGCTATGAGGACACGTTATTTCACCGCGATTATTGAAAAAAAAAGGCATCTTACTCCAACTGTACTTATAGTACGCTTACATCTTGCCGATCGTAAGAAAATTAATTTTCGTGCTGGGCAGTATATTGTTTTGAAAATCCCAGCTGGCAGTATATTTGTTGACCGCCCTTTTTCTATAGCCTCTTCCCCAAAGGAACCCTATTTTTTAGAATTATTGGTTAAAATAACCGCCGGTGGTGTAGCCTCAGATTTTTTTGAACGAGTAGAGTTGGGCTCACCAATTCAATTTTGTGGCCCAAAGGGCTCTTTTAGGATAAAAACTTTGTCTCACACAATTTTTTTCTTAACTTCCGGTACTGGAATTGCTCCTTTGAGGTCAATGATCTATGATTTACTTGAAGTAAAAAAAGTTAGCACGAAACTATGGTGTTTCTTTTTTGTCCAAAACAAAAAAGAATTATTTTTAAAGGATGAGTTAGTTACACTAAGAAAGATCTATAATAATTTTAACT
Source organism: bacterium (assembly GCA_030697525.1). Classification (GTDB taxonomy): domain Bacteria; phylum Patescibacteriota; class Minisyncoccia; order Sungbacterales; family HO2-52-23; genus JAUYPW01. The sequence goes on along the minus strand of JAUYPW010000013.1, from coordinate 64,580 downwards.
ACTCCATTTTCTTAAAGGAGTCTGAAACAGGAACCGGCATTACTTCAGAGTTTGCCTCACACCTAAACAAGGTAAATTTTGACAAAACTGCTGATTTTTATCTCTGTGGCGGTTCACATTTTGTTCATGATATGTCCGCTTTCTTATCAAGAAAGAAAATTCCTAAAAGAAATATCCATTTTGAATTATTTAAATAGATAAAATGCCACATGGTATAAAAAAAACCGAAAAAGATATCTCTTCTCAACCGAAGATTCACATTTTTAGGTATTTAAAAAATAATTTTCCGCCCCAATATGCTTTGTATCCGCACCGGCCTCTTTTTGTCCGCACCTTATGGGAATATATAAAACTTTCGCGGTGGTTTATTTATTCATTGATGATGGTGAGAGCGTTCTATTTTCTTTCAAAGAAAGGGTTCAGATGTAAGCAGATTGAAATAAACCCTACGAGTCGGCATAATACTCTTGTTATAAATCATAATTTGTGGAAAAAACTCAATATTTTTAATTTTGCTAGACATAGAATAGAATTCCTAATTTACATATTAAAAATCATACCAGCAAAACTTGAAGGTCGGACGCTTTCTGTCGGGCCAAGAAACGAGGGAGAATTATTGCTGTTGTGGATGCATGGATTTAAACTAAAAAATACTGTAGGTATTGATCTTTTTTCTTATAGTCCTAAAATTTTAGTTATGGATATTCATTGTATGTCTTTTGAAGATAACAGTTTTGATACGATAATTTGCGCGTGGGTTTTAACATACTGTTATAACCTGGATAAGGCAATCTCTGAGATAATACGAGTTGCAAAAAACGGCGCTCTTGTTGCCATAGGATTCAGCATCCCCCCGCCAATTGAAAAATCCGAACCAATTAACAAGGTGTCACGTTTACGAGGTGGACCAAATGAATTACTAAATCTTTTTGGTACCGTCTTGGATGTTGTCTACTGGCAGAGAGAAGTTGGGGGGAGAGCAAGCGTCATATTTAGAATTAAAAAATAGGGTTGGTTACCTAAATCAGTTATAAGTAACTTATTCCGGTTTTTGTTGGTTAAAATTATAGGAGAGTGGGTTCTCCAAGTTGATTGCTATTTGACAACCACAATCTAACCGAAAAGGGAGTGAGTTCTTGTTATGAGAATCCGAGACTGGATTGAAAGCGCAAAGATAAAGTATCACCCTGTTTGGATCAAACGTTGGAATGATGATCCATTTTCAGTGCCACCTGTTTACATAGAAATGTCACCGGCCGGCGCGTGCAACCATCGATGCACCTTCTGCGCGCCAGAAATGCTGGGCTACAAAACCAACTATCTCAAAGACTCTATTTTGGCCGAACGATTTGCCGAAATAAAAGAGCTTCGCGAAAAAGATCCGGATGGTTTGGGAATTAAAAGCATTCAGTTTGCCGGTGAGGGCGAGCCCATGCTTCACCCAAAACTTGGTAAAATATTTGGGTATGCTCGATCGGCAGGAATTGATGTGGCCATGTTGAGCAATGGTGTCGCACTTACAGAGAAACGTATTCACGAAATATTGCCGTTTACCAACGTGTATATCCAAATAAGTATAAATGCAGGAACTGCCGAAAGCTATGCTCTGATACATAAAACCGGCACTCACGATTGGGAACGTTTGTGGAAGAATCTGGCAAACCTGGTCAGAATCAAAAGAGAGTCGGGAAGCACTTGCCAAATTGGCGCAAACATGACCATCTTGGTCAAGGAAGCTGTTCTTGAAGATGGTAAACGTATTCCCCCCAACTGGCCAAATGTTGAAGATCTCGCCCAGAAAGCCAGGGATACGGGGCTTGATTATGTTTCTTTCAAGCCCTATAGCCAGCATCCGTATAGCACCGAGACCATGAAGTTGTATGGCGACATGAGCTATGCCGGTATGATGGACGAAATTATGGATACCGGAGACATGCTCCGAGATCGGTACCAAACAGATGATTTTGAAGTAATATTTCGCTTCAGTCGTTTCAAAGAGTATGAAGAAACTGATCGTGGTTACGCCAGATGTTTGGCCACACCGACCCTTTGGTCGTATGTGCAGGCAGATGGAGTTTGGATCAGCTGTTCAGCTCATTGGACAAACGCAGACTTTCATCTAGGAAATATCAACACCCAAACTATAAATGAAATTTGGTTCGGGGAACGACGTCGTCAGCATCTGGAGTTTATGAAGGATTTTGACATCAGTGTTTGCCGGAAGACTTGCCATCCGGACAAGGAAAACAGGTATCTCCTCAAATTCCAGCAAATGTCTCCCGAGGAGCAACAGGCCGAGTTAGTAACATTGGAGACTCTTCCCTTTCCTCATCGGGGTAATGTGATTTGATTTTCAAACAAAAATCCACCGGCACTAGGCTGGTGGATTTATTTTTTAGTTTTCTAACTTTATAGTTTCATCTAGCTCTTTCTAGTGAACATCTGATTTACCTCTTTGTTGGCGGACATTTGATCAAGAATGTTATGAACCTGCACGCAAGCGTTTGGCATCTGGGCTAATGAGCTAAGTTTCTGACCCGAACAAATAAGCTTGTTGATATCAAAACGCACAATACACCTACTGAATAAACCCCAAAAACCACTTTTTACATGTACGCTGAAACGCCTAAGTTCTTTCGAGTTACCTGGGGGATAAAAACATTCGATATAAAAACGGTAATTTTTGGAAAGAATTTTATAGCCATATGTTACACTATCCCCTTCCGATCCTTCACCGAATTTATATGAAGAAACCTTAGTATGACCATCTCGAATCTCTGGAATTAATTCAATTAAAACCTTGCGCCACACATCTGCCTTGTTCTTCACAACCTCATCGATCTTTTGCTGCCCTTCTAGGGCAATAGCATAGTCCTGTAGAATGATAGCCTGCTCAACTTCCTGCCAGAACCCTTCTCGTGCCATAACCAATCTCCTTTCTAAGAGAGTGGTGGATTAACCCTCAATATTTAATTACTTAGACCTGTTTATAATCTACTAGCTTATGCTATTGTTGTCAAGTTTACAAATTTTGATAAAAAATGTATTCTAAGAAAACTATAATTGGGGTGGTTTTTTGACAATCTGCGAGAAAGGAGAAGGTTATGACAGAAGAATTACTTAGCCAGTTTTACCGCGAAATGTTGCGAATCAGACTAGCGGAAGAAAAATTGATTGAACTTTGGCACGCGAATGAAATACGCTCGCTGATGCATCTCTCCACCGGTCAGGAAGCTGTGGCTGTGGGAGTATGCCAGGCGCTGGCCGAAGAAGACTTGATAGTTTCAACCCACAGGTGCCACGCACATTATCTGGCTAAGGGCGGAAGTCTCAAGAAAATGTACGCCGAATTGGCGGGCAAAGTAGGTGGCTGTTCCAGGGGAAAGGGCGGTTCAATGCATCTTTTTGAACCTTCTGCTGGCGTTTTCTTGTCTCTGCCTATAGTTGCCGGAAGTATTCCGATTGCTGTGGGTACCGCTTTCTCCGCGCAACTGAAAGGAATCAGACGAGTGACTGTTGCTTTCTTTGGAGATGGCGCAGTTGAAGAAGGTGTTTTTTGGGAAAGTCTAAACTTTTCTCAAGTACATCATCTGCCGGTTATTTTTGTGTGTGAGAATAATTTATACGCAACTCATTCTCACATTATTAAAAGACAACCCAATGACCAAATTGCTTCTCGCCTGTCCGGTTACGGTGTCTACGCCGAGACAGTGGATGGAAACGATGTGGAGAGTGTATATGAGATGACTTTGAAGATGATCGGCCGATCTCTTTCTGGCCAAGGACCATCGTTTTTAGAAGCTAAGACTTACCGGCTAAAAGAACATTGGGGACCCGGAGAGGATTGGCATCTGGGCTACCGCTGGGAAGCAGAAGGGGATATGTGGCGAAAAAAATGTCCTTTGCTGCGTTTGAGCGACAGGCTCGGAGGCGCCCTAATCAACCAAAAAAACTTTGCGCTGATGACGGAACAAATTAACGCGGAAATTGCGGAAGCGGTTGATTTTGCTAAATCGAGCCCGGAGCCCGAAGAAAAGGAGTTGTACCAATGGTAGATCGCCAATTGACTTACGTTCAGGCCATAGCCGATGGACTGGTCCAAGCCATGGAAGACCCAAGAGTACTTCTTATGGGTGAAGGGGTTGATAACATAACCGGCATATATGGCACGATCTTGCCTTCCTTTAAGCGTTTTGGCCCCCAAAGGGTGATTGACACCCCCCTTTCGGAAAACGGGCTTACCGGCATTGCCATAGGCGCTGCCATGGACGGTCTTCGCCCAGTGCTTTTTCATCAGCGTAATGACTTTATGTTGCTGACCATGGACCAGCTGGTAAATAATGCGGCAAAATTCAGATATATTTCAGCTGGTGTCCATAAAGTGCCTTTAACTGTGGTGAGTTTTATAGCTAGAAAACCCGGCGAAGGAGCCCAGCACTCCCAGAGTCTTCAGTCCTTATTTGCCCATATCCCGGGTCTAAAGGTAGTAATGCCAGCCACGCCCTACGACGCGAAGGGATTGTTGCTTTCAGCCATTGCCGACGACGATCCGGTGATTGTTCTTTACCATCGAGCCTTGTTTGAACAAAAGGATCATGTTCCAGAAGAGCTTTATGAGATTCCATTAGGTCAAGCAAGGGTGGCGTGGGTCGGAAGTGACATTACTATCGTTGCCGTATCGGCTGTGCTCCAAAACGCATTGGAGGTTGCCGAGCAACTTGAAAACGAAGTAAGTGTTGAGGTAATAGATCTCTGCTCTATTCGTCCTTTGGATAGTCGAGTAATTCTTGAGTCCGTAGCTAAAACAAGACGGCTAATAGTAGCCGATACCGGGTGGCGGTCTTTCGGGGTCTCTGCGGAAGTCATTGCTCTGGTATGCGAGAATCTGTATTTAGATAGAAAGCCCCAACGAATCGCCCTTCCAGAAGTTCCGGCTCCGGCCACACCTTATTTGCTAAAAAATTATCACCCCAGCACCGAGCAGATAATAGAAGAGGTCAGAGCCATGATGGCTTAATAGAATAATTTTAAAAAAACAAAAGCGATGTGACCTTATGGGGTTAGCATCGCTTTTATTTTCCACAAAAAACTTGAACACCTTGCGAAATGTTATATTATAGTAATAATATGTTTATTAAAATAAAGTCTTTACTGAAAAACAAATGGCTTGTCTTAATCTTTATTATTGCCGTAGTTTTACGGCTGGTTTTTCTTTATGCTTCGTACGCTCACTATGGAAATAATCTTCTCCAAAATATTGCCTTGGATGATTATTATAGGTCAGCTATATATTTTGCTAAAGGGCTTGATTTGCCGCATTATGACGAAGATACCAACATCTATTCGGATGATGGTTTTAGGGCTCCGGGTTATTCTCTGTTAATGGCTCCTTTTATAGCTAGTAATTCGATCGGATTATTTCTATTCATCCAGGTACTGGCCAGCAGTATAATACCAATTTTAAGCTATTTCCTAAGCCTTAAATTATTTCCTCAAAATAAAAAATTAGCCTATGGCGTAGGAACTGTTTTGGCTCTAGAACCCCTATCTATTCTCTTATCAATCCAGCTGGTCACTGAAACATTGTTTACCATCTTATTTTTAATTGTGTTTATAAAATTACTTGATTATGGGGAGCAGAAATCAACTAGTTTTTGGCAACTGGCATTGCTGGGGTTGTTTATTGGTCTGGCGACGCTAGTCAGACCAATAACTATTTATTTGCCTTACGCTTTTTGTGCGTTTGCCTTATGGAAAAAAATAACAAAGAATCTGTCCTTGAAAACTTTTATAGTGCAGGTATTTATAGTGGCTAGCATATTCTATATAACAATTTTGCCGTGGATTTACCGCAACTATAAGACTTTTGGTGTTTGGGGTTTTACTTCAGCCAGGTCAGGTTTAGGTGTTGTTGTCTGGGCTCCTTCTATAATTTCACTGGGAAAAAATATCACCTATGCCGAAGCCCAAACCGAATTATTCAAAGAAATAACCCCCGACGGCTCCCAGCCGTATATAGATATAACTAAGGAAAAGGAGTACAACAGAATTCTTTGGCAAACTATCAAAGAACATCCGAAAGGATTTTTATTAAGCGTGCTGGGAGGAGTATTTCAATTCTGGACCCACGATAATTATATTACGGTTGTGCAGTTTCTCGGCTATCTAACTGATTACGAGACCCTGAAACTTCCCACTCCTCCCCTATTTACCATGCTCACACACCCCAAACTTTCCTACCTACCTCATATCGTTTCTTATCTTGCCAGTCCGGCCATAATTATAGTTCTAAGCCGTCTGCTGTGGATAGCGGCTGCTGTTCTGGCCCTTGGCGGAGTAATTAAATATGTGGTTAAAAACAAACTCGACGCAAAAATTCTGCTTATTTTGCTGGTGGTAGTATATTTTTCAATCGCTGCAGCAACTATGGGCATTGGTCTTACCGGCCGAGTACGGCAGCCTATAAACTCTTTAGTTCTTATAATGGCCGGCTATGCTTTGCTACGGATTAAAAAACACGTGACTACGGTTTAAGATATAAGATCTCCTTTGTGTTTAAATTCAGCCAGTATATCTATTATTGTGTTACGAGGCCCTTGCTTGAAAAATCTACTCAATAAAAGAAAAGATATCGCGTATATCGCAAGAAGTAATATCAGCCAAACAACAGTGAGATAAGCGTTTTCTATTTTGTGTATCGATTCTTGTAGGAATAAAAATAAAACAAACAACGGCACGAGAGATACCACTGGTTGTAAAATACTTGGCATTACTTTTCGCCACCCCAGCTTTAAGAGCGCCATTGATTCCCAAATATTATACAACAAAACCAGAAAAGCCATAATCAGAATGGCTACGGCAACCCCCGTCATGCCCCACCATTTAGCGGCAAAATATAAAAGCGCCAACGACGATATTAATCTCAATAGTGTGGCATAAGCATTAATCTTTGGCTTTCCTAGAATATTAAAGACTGGGTTAAATATGCCTGATATTGAGTCTAAAAAATTAGCTATAGCCAAAATTTTAAGCGGAACAACCAGCAATAACCATCTTTGCCCCAATAACATAGAGACTATGGCCTCCCCTTCTATAAAAATTAAAAAACTGAACGGGAACATTATTAAGCCGATAACATCTAAACTCTTGATAAAACCTTTTTGAATTTTCTGCAGATCAGACTGGACAGTATTATAAGCGTAAAAACTTATTTTGCGCATAATGCTTAAAAGGGTAGCGGTAGCGGTAGAAGCCAGCTCATTGGCTTTGGAGTACAAGCCCAAATTACTCGGTCCTAGCATACGGCCCACAAAAATTGGGTCTATAAAATTAGTTATGTAGTCCAGCACAACTTGGCCGCTAATCCACTTGCTATAACCTATAAAATTTAAAAGGGGGCGGAATTTGAAAGATAGCCGCGGCCAACAAGGATATTCAATATAAGTAACCACATCGGACACTATCTGGCGCGCCATATGCCCCACCAAGAGCGCCCAGGCTGATGCCTGGACAAACAAAGCCCAGCTTAAGGCGGAAATTGTGTAAGCTATTTGTCCGGCAAAATCTCTCCAAAAAAGTTTTTTAAAATCAAGATTTATAACAAAGTGTATCTGACGAACATTAATCAAATGGATGGCAATTAACAACAGGCCACCAACTCGCAGAATATTTACAGCGGTCGGGATATGGAAAAAAATACTCAACGGCTTAGACAATATAAAGATTAAAATGGCCAGCGCAAGAGCTCGTAGTATATTGAGGGTCCAGATTGAGTCCAAATATTTTTCTACATCTACACCTCGTTGAGCGATGGCCATCTCTAGCCCGTGGCTAGTCATTAGGTTGGTGGTTGAGGTAATCATCAATACCACAGCAATGATTCCGTAGTGTTCTGGAGTGAGAATACGCGCCAATATAAAAAAAGTGGCCACACTAAGGATTTTTTGTGTGGCTGTGCCGTATAACATCCATTTGCCACTGTGTATCGCTTTGGCTAAAGCGCCCTTGTTGTCAGCTACCCGATCATTCATATTTCAAGAAGTATTTTTTTAATAGCCTCTGGAGAAAGAAGCGATTGATCTTTAGAAGAATACTCCCTTACTTTAGCTTTTTTTGATTTATAATAAGAATTGTGTCCTGCGCTGTTTTTTTCCACGCTTAAATCTGGGGTTATTACAAACATTTCGTCCGTTTCTAAAGCAACTTCCGATTCTTCTCTCGTTAGTAGCTTCTCATGCACTCTCTCCCCGTTTTTTTTACCAATCACCTTAATTTCTATTCTCTTGTCTACGCTATTATTTTTGGCTTTTATTGAATCCACCACTACCAGAGCTAAATCTTTTATATTGGCTACTGGCATTTTTAAAACAAAAATTTCCCGATCTTTCATTAGTTTGGTTGCCTTGAAAATCAGGTTTACGGCCTGTGACACAGACATAAAAAATCTGGTCATGGCAGGGTCAGTAATTGTTACCGGCCCACCACTTTTTGCCTGCTTTATAAAAAGCGGCACAACCGACCCCCGTGATCCCAATACATTGCCAAAACGAACGAAACAAAACCTAGTTTTCTTCTTGCCTTTGTAAAAATAAGTAGCCAACATTATTTTCTCCGCTAGTAACTTAGTACACCCCATGACATTTGTCGGATCGGCCGCCTTGTCGGTTGAAATACCTATAACTTTATCTACCCCATTAGTAAAAGCGCAATCAATGACGTTTTGCGTACCTTGGATATTGGTCTTTACCGCCTCAAAGGGATTTTTCTCGCAGGCAGCCACATGCTTCATGGCCGCGGCATGAAAGACTATGTCAATATTTTCCATAGCCATATTAAGACGCTCTTTATCCCGAATATCGCCTATCAAAAAATTGACTGGAGCTTTAGGATCCAATTCGTGGCTTAACTCAAACTGTTTGGTCTCGTCACGGCTATAAACCCTAATTTGATAGGGTTTATATCTCAAAAGCTCTTTTACAATTGCCGAGCCAATAGAGCCCGTTCCTCCGGTGACTAAAATTCTTTTTCCTTTAAATTCCTTTTCCATTTTTTTCGATAACCTTAATCAAAGCTACAACTATTTTAATTATATCCTTTTCTTTAATCCCTATATAAAAAGGTAGCGCTAAGGTATTCTGGCTTACTTCCTCTGCTATCGGAAAATCGCCTTTTTTATACCCAAACTTATTTTTATAAAAACTGAACAGGTGTATAGATGGTAAATATGGTTTTGTCTCTATACCAATTTTTTCTAAATCAGTAATCACCTTATCCCTATCTACATCGCGATTTAATATTCTTACCACATATACAAACCAGGTATGAGTATTATGTGCGGCAATTTTCGGAATTGACAGAATACTTTTATACGGAAGCAGGTGCTTGTGATATAAGTATGCTACATTGGCTCGCTCTTTGAGTATCTTGTCCACCTTGCCAAGCTGGGCAAGTCCCAAAGCTGCGCTCATCTCGTCCATCCTATAGTTATAACCCAATCTTTCGTGGTTTAGCCACTTCATATCCGGAGAACGGCCTTGGTTTCTTAAAGATCGGCACAGAGCGTTTATTGATTGATTATTGGTGATAATCATGCCACCCTCACCGGTGGTAATTTGCTTATTAGGATAAAAAGCAAATACAGCCGATTCCCCAAAAGTACCCGTCTTTTTATTTTTGTATTCAGCTAGCAAAGATTCACACGCATCTTCAATAATTTTCAGTTTATGTTTTTGGGCAATCCTTAGTATGGGGGTCATGTTACAGGCCTGTCCAAATATATGAACCACCAAGATGGCTTTGGTTTTTGGAGTAATTACTTTCTCAATTTTTTCAGGATCAATATTATAAGTATCTGGTTCAATATCCACAAACACCGGTTTTGCTCCAACATAGAGAATGCTATTGGCAGATGCCACAAAAGAAAAAGGAGTAGTTATGACTTCATCTCCATCTTTAATTCCTGCCGCAAGTAGCGCCAAATGTAACCCGGCGGTACCGCTGGACACCGCACAGGCATGTTTGGTTCCTATCTTTCTCGCAAATTCATTTTCAAATCTTTTTGCAAAATTTCCGAGACTCAATATCCCGGAATGTAATACTTTTGTAACATTGGCAATTTCTTCTCGGCCGATGTTTGGCTTTGCCAGAGGATATTTTTTATTGCCATTAGATCTTTTCATTAAATGGTGTGATTTCCTGCTGCTGCCTAAGTTTGATAATAGTGCTGGAGGGGATAAAGCCTCGCAGTAAAGTTTCGGGATAACTGAAAACTTTTTTCCCAAGAAACGTCGCTGGTTGGGTAACAGTGTTGCACCCCAAAGAACTGTCGTCCCCTATTATTGCTCCTAGCTTCAGAAGGCCGGTTTTAATATTATCTAGTTCTATTTCTTTTGCAGTAATTTTAAGATTAGATAGCTTGGTACCAGCTCCTAAGTTTACTCGATTACCCAATATACTATGCCCCACAAACGCAAAATGCGGAGCCCGAGCATTATCCAAAAAAACAGAGTTGCTCACTTCCGAGGCGTGTCCAATAATAACCCCGTTACCGGTGAGTGTATTGGACCCAACATAAGCCCCATGTCGTATTTCACAATTGTCTCCAATTATAGAAGGTCCTCGTACCCAAGCTCCGGGTTGAACCACGCTGTTCCTGCCTATATACACATTATCCTCAACAATAGCTCCAGATAAAACCTTGCCCAAAACGGCAGAATTCAGGTTGGCCCTTATATAACCTTCGAGATGTTTTAAGAAATCAAATACATATTCGCAGTTAGCGAAAAGATTTTTATGCGCAAATTTACTTAAGTCAAAATAATAGTCAAAATCCTTTATTTCCATAAACGTAGGAATTCTTTAATAACCTTTTGGTTACTGTCAAAAGCAATTTTTGTGGGAATCTTTTCTTTCTCAAACCATTTACCTTCAGCAACATCGTCCAAAGCTTTTAAGTTCGCGGTTTTACACTCTGCGATATAAACAATACTTAAAACTGAAAAAGGTTCTTTCTTAGAGGGATAAACTCCAGGGTATATTCCAAACAAACTTTTTATTTTTATTTTGAGTCGAGTCTCTTCCCACAATTCCCTACATGCCGCTTCCTCCGGCCTCTCCCCCTTTTCAATAAAACCACCCGGCAAATCCCACCAGTCTTGGAAAGGCTCTCTGGCTCTTTTGGTAAGAAGCAGTTTGTTGTTATGCAGAACCACAACAGTTACTGTCGGGCGAGGATTTTGATAATTAACAAAATCGCATTTAGTGCAGGCTAACCTTCCGTCTTTTCGCTGACGCAGGGTGTTCCCGCACAGCGAGCAATATTTGTACTTCATAATTTTTTTACAAATTTTGCCGGATTACCATAATACATTGCACCGGCCTTAGTATCAGACACAACATTGGAACCAGCACCAATAACAGAATTATTTCCAATTCTAATCCTATCCCGCAACATAGCGCCTATACCCACAAAAACCCTATCTCCAATTACTGTCTCGCCCGCCGTAACCACCCCGGGTGCTAGATGACAATGTGCCCCAATGTTAACATCGTGCTCTATAATACAACCATTATTTATGAATGTATTGTCACCCACTACGCAGTTGACATTAAGGTACGAAAAGGCGCCAATCATAATATTTCTGCCCAAGCTGGCTGACGATTCTATACAAGAAGAGGGATGAATTGCGTTTATAAACTTTACATTATTTTTTTGCAGTTTTAGGAAAATTTTTGATCTTACTTCGTTATCCCCAACGGAGATAAAAAATTCACATCCTCTTTTTTTAAACTTTAAAAAATCAGCCACCAGGCCAACAATTTCCCGGCCATGTTTAGCATCATCAAGAAAACCAATTACTTTGGTATTTTTATCCAGAGAAATAATATTTTTTACGACCTGACCATTTTGCCCAGCCCCAATAATAATTACTTCTTTCATATAACTTAATAAGTTATTTGTTTTTCTAATAAACGATTTGTAATTTTTAGATCCTCTAGGATTTTGACGATGCGCTTACTGGCCCGTCCATCTCCCCATATTTTTTTACCGTATCTTTTTTCTTTGAAAATACTTTTCCTAATTGCTGAAACAACATCTTTTTTTATACACCTTACATCTATCACATTATCACCCCTTTCTCGGTTGCGCTGGCGGTCACCCACATTTACAACTGGGGTGCCAAAGTAAGCGGATTCTATCATGGCAGCACTGCTGTTACCAATCCAAACACTTGCTTCCCGCTCCAGAGCAAGAAAATGTTTGTACGGCAAGTTTTTATATATTCTAAATCTGGGGTTATTTTTTTCTTTTTCTATTTCATTGATGATAAAATGACTACCCGCATCAGTATTGGGATAGATAATCACAGTAACCATATTTAGACCTTTGATTGCGGCCATAATTTCTCCCATTTGCTGACCGGACAGACGCCACTTTTCACTAACCGGATGAAAAGTAACTAACGCAATTTTTTCTGCCGGGTTTATATTTAATGACCTAAATAATTCGTCACGTGTCGGTAGCTTTTCCTTTATGATGGTATCCAGCGCAGGAGCCCCAACTGTTGTTATCCTCCACTTTTCCTCCCCCATTTTTCTAATTCTTTCTGCCGATTCTTTGGTGGCGGGAAAATGTAGATGCGCTAGTCTAGTTATGGCATGACGAGCGCTCTCATCAACAGTTGTAGTGCGCTCCCCTCCATGGACATGAGCCACAGGAATCCCCATGTAAAGACCCGCTAAGGCAACACAAAACATCTCCGGGCGATCCCCCATTACAAGCAGAAAGTCGGGTTTATATTTTTCTAATACCGTGACCACTTTCTCCAAGAAAGAACCCATAAAACGAGCTGTATATTTTCTTTCATTTCCTTTAAACCAAGTTTTAATCGGAACTACCCCACTGAATTCTTTCTTTATTTCATTTATCGTCCCGCCAAAATCATTCATAAGATGCATACCGGTAGCATATAGTTGAAGATTTAACTTTTTACTATTTTTTATGGCACGTAGCACGGGGGTCATAATTCCAAAATCCGCCCTGCTGCCAGAGATATAGGCGATATTTTTTTTATTTTGTTTATCAATAATCATTTTGTCTCAATATTGTATCTTTACTTATATTTCTTTTTGCCCTTTTACCGATGATTGAAAAATATCGCTCCGGCATCATACCTGTTCCGGGACGTTTTATGGCTAAATTATTTTCCGTAAAAATTTCTCCTTTCATAATATCTTTATCTGCAACCAAACTCTTTCTAACCAGATGACGGTGTAGCAACTCCTGTTCTGTGGGCTTCTTAGAAGAACTTCCCAAGACGATTGGTATATTACGCAACCATTCAACCATCTCTTTAAATTCTTTTGGCTCAACAGAGGCTTTATGATCAGGTCCAGAAAAATTTTTATCCAAAGTGAGATGTTTTTCAATTACACTAGCGCCTAGGGTAGTAGCCATAACCGCCGCCTGGATACCATGGGTGTGATCTGAATAGCCGATCAGAACATCCAGCTCTTTTGCCATACTTCTCATAGCCGCAAGATTAACTTCATCATGTGGGCAGGGATAGCTGGTGGTACAGTGTAGAACTACAATTTTGTCATTACCAGCTTTCTTGATGCACCGGATGGCATCTCTCACCTCCTGCATATTAGACATACCGGTTCCCAATATTATCGGTTTTTTAAAATGCGCGGCATACGCCAAAAGAGGAAGATTGGTAATATCGCCTGATCCGAATTTGAATGCTGATACCTTAAACTTTTCTAAAAAATCAACGCTCTGGAAACCACCGTGCGGTGTAGATAAAAAAATTATATTTTTTTTCTCGCATCGCTTGATAATAGATTTGTAGAACGATTCTTTTATTTCCAAACTTCTAAGCATGTCAAGCTGATTTTTGAATTTTCTTATATTATTTTTTTGATAGGCAACTAATTCTCCGCCTTTAGTGACAACCCCCTCCGCTTTGAAGGTCTGGAATTTTATAGCATCGGCTCCGGCACCAGCCGCAGCATCTACAAGCCGCAAAGCCAAATCCAATCTGCCGTTGTGATTTACTCCAGCCTCGGCGATTATAAAAACGGGCTGGCCTGAACCAACCAATTTTCTTCCTATCTTTAAGACTCTTTGCGCCATATACTTTGGAGACCAGGATTCGAACTAGCATCAGAGTTTAGAAGAGAGAATTTGAGCCAAGTTCTAGGAACGACAAGGAGATCGTGCTGACCAGCACCTCTCCGAGGAGTGACGAAGAAATTGGCCAAATTCTCTCTTCCCTTCGGGTGAATCAATTCCCGCCCATCTTCTGCGTTTCTCGTCGCTCGTGTATCTAAAGATACACTTCGCTTCTCGCGCCTTGAATCTGGGACGGGAATTGATTCACTAAATTGATGTTAGTTCGAATCCTGGTCTCCTATTATAACCCCTGCTTAAAAATGGAAGTAACTACTTGCGCAGAAGCCCAAAAAGCACCTTAAGATTCAATAAGTTTTCCTCAAAAGTAAAAGGATATTTTGCCTTGCCGTAAACAGCGTCAAGAAAAGCCTTTATCTCTTTTTGGTACATTTCCTCCTCATTTACATAGCCTGTTTCGGGATGACCTTTGGGCACTGATATGGTTTTGGTTTCTTGGGATTTGGCATCGTATAGTCTTAAGTTTGAATCAAATTTTTCCCAATCCAAAACCCCTTTGGAACCCATAATTCGTAAGGTTCTGAAAGGTTTTCTGGAAACAACATCAATCATGATATTCCCTGTTATGTTATTTTCGTAAAGCACACTGGCGGTCACCACATCTTCCGCTTTCATATCTAGCTCTGATACTTTCCGTATAAAACCGCGAGCTTCTTTTACTTTGGAACCCAAAACCCAATTCAGCCAAATTAATTCGAAAGGAAGCATCTCACGACACGCACCAGTTTCTTTCTTAGAGAAATAAACTTTTCGATAATCTTCCCACGGATGCCAATCGGGAAGATATTGCCCCATGTGATATTGGAATGATAATATTTTTCCGATCTTCCCTTCCTCAATTATTTTTTTTATCGCCAAAATAGGTCGGTAGAATCGTAGAGTGCACGAAGGAGCTTTTACCGTATCAGAATCTTTGTTTCCAAAAATATTTTTATAACCATCAGCGTTGGTGGGATGCTCAACAAAAAAATGTTTTTTGTGCTTAAGAGCGTACCGAATATAGTTTCCGTGGAATTCTGGGGATGTAGAAATTATCATGACATCAAAGTCCTTTGGTGCTATGTTTTTAAACCTGTTTATTATTTTTATTCCATATTTTTTTTCTGCCTCATGACACCTTTCCGGCAAAATATCAAAACCAGTAATAGCACTCTCACCATTAAAAAGCAGGTTACGAATACGCCGCTTTCCCATAGAACCGAGGCCGACAATTAAAAATCTTAAATTCATATGGATTTTATCTTCTTAGTAACAGACTTTCTCTCTCTATAAAGCAATTCCGCGATTACCCAATCTTCCGGATTATCTAGATCAACCGAACGCCACTTGTCGCATACAACAGCCTTAGTTTTTCTGGTTATGATAACCTTCTCTCTTAGTAAAGCTGCTGTTTCTACAAAATATACGAAACAACCGTTGAGAATATAGCGCTTATTCCAAGCTTGTACATTGGTGGAATACTTCTCAGAGCCGTTAAGTAAAATTAAATTATTTTCGCGAGTAAGCCGATAAGATCTCGGATGAGTTTCGCAAACCGTAAGCACTGTCGTTGCGTCCGTATCTTTAAATAATTTCCAACAACTCTCAATATCTTTCATCTCTCGAAGTGGTGAGGTTGTTTGAAGTATAATAATATAATCTGGTATATAATTTTCCTCTTTCTTTAATCTCTGCAGGATATAAATAACACTATTAATCACTAAAGAATTATCTTGGGCAAGATTCGCCGGACGTAAAAATGGCACTTCCGCACCATAACGCCTAGCTACCTTGGCTATTTGGGGTGAATCAGTGTCAACAATAACCCTATCAGCCATTTTTAATTGTTTTGCCTGCTTGATTGTGTAAGCAATAAGAGGATCGCCAAGAAAATTTTTTATATTTTTATTTTTTATCCTTTTGGATCCGCCCCGAGCTGGAATTATGACTAGACCTTTTTGGGTAAATTTTTTCATTTAATTGATTCCGTGCTTTAATTTCCATTCTCCACCAACCTTTTTCCACAAATGAGGTTTGCGATACGAATCAACCATCTTCCAGAAATGATTTTCAGTGATATTTAGATAAGCAAGAAATTCTCTAAAATATTTTTTAGGAAATTCGCCATCATATCTTTTGACCAAAGAAACACCCTCCTCTCTGGTTATATGACCATCTCTTATTTCGTGAGCAGCGTCAGAGGTTGCCCGTC
Source organism: bacterium (assembly GCA_030697525.1). Classification (GTDB taxonomy): domain Bacteria; phylum Patescibacteriota; class Minisyncoccia; order Sungbacterales; family HO2-52-23; genus JAUYPW01. Next base: position 48,195 of record JAUYPW010000013.1, on the reverse strand, counting down.
CAATACCAAACTTAATAAAGGCCATATAAAAATGAAAGCCATCGGTCTGATCATCAAGACTGGCATATTTGGAATAAGTACCTTCAGATCGGCCCTCCTCGTTGGCAGTAAAACCGGTGTGTTTTTGAGCATAATAAAAATTTTCTTGTGGCACCCACTTTCTATAATATGATAACCAATGCATCTGAACGCCCAATTTTTCTATCTCTTTTTTGGATGGCGGGCGATAAAAATCAAAAGACCTATCTTTAACCTCCTTGGGGGTAATCAGTCCCATTTTCTTTCCTTCCATAAGAAGTCTGTCGACACCCGCACCTTTATAATATAATTTATCCCAATCATACACAGACTCATGGGGTACATCAGCATTTTTCAAAGATCCTCCATATTCCACCTCGCCGTTTTCTCCATAAAAAATCAAAGGAATACCCCATTTTACTGCTATATGAAATGCGTATGCCTTTTGACCAAACGCAAATGGTTCCCATGCATCACCCTTGAGCTCAAAGGCAATCCGAGCAAGTTTTCTGTGTAGTTTGCCGTCCGGAAAACAATTTAAAACCGTGAATCCAGACTTTATGAAATTCTCAAAATTTTTCCAACCAATATCGGTATAGGCAAAGGGAGCCCAAGTAACAACAAGCGGATGCATATTGTACTTAGTCTTCAATATATGAGCCGTGTAACTACTGTCCTTACCCCCGCTACCAGGCACCACCACATCAAACTCGCCGTTTTTGGAACGGTATCTTGCGCAAAGTGCCGACAGTTCTTTCTCCCGTTTTTTCCAATCAATTACATAATGCTTGCGATGAGCATAATCACAAGCGCTGCAAACTCCATCTTTGTTAAACGTAATTCTTGGTCTCTGATTGGAGACAACGCATTTTGTGCAAAAACGAACATCGGTCGGTTGACTGATTAGTTGTTTATCTAAGGTTTTAATCATTTAAATATTTTTAGATACTTTTAATAAACCTATCAATGATGGATAGACCCATAGGACCGCTCTTTTCAGGATGGAATTGGCAGCCATATGTGTTGCCTTTTTTGATGACAGAACAAAATTCATGACCGCCATAGGAAGTCAGTCCATAAATATACTTTTTATCACTAGGGACCAGGACATAAGAATGTACGAAATATGTTTCGAATTCATTTTTCAGTCCCTGCAATATAGTACCTTTCCAAGAGATGTGAGTGGGTTTATATACAGAATTCCATCCCACATGAGGTATCTTCTCACTATTTAGTTTTGGGAAACGGATCACTTTGCCGGGTATAAGACCAAGGCCATTAAAAGTTCCGAACTCGTAACCTACATCCAGCATTACCTGAGCCCCAAGACATATACCCAAAATTGGTTTTTGATTAATGCTCGCAGTTACAATTGTATCGATTAGTTTTCGTTTTTTTAAACCACACATACCAGCCTCAAATGAACCAACACCCGGAAGCACTACGGCATCAGATCTTTTTATGGTCTCTGGGTCGTATGTAACTAACGGCACAATACCCGAATGCTTAAAAGCCTGACACAGACTATGCAAATTACCCACACCATAGTCTACGATTACTATATTGGGAGATATTTTTTTTTTGCTCATAAGGTCCTGGTATATACTCCAATACTATTTAAATGTTTCTTTATCTCCCGCACAGAACATAAATCATAATGAAAAATTGAAGCTGCAGCCACCGCATCAGCCCTAGCTTTTTTTATTACTTCCCCCATATCTTCAGGCTTTCCGGCACCTCCATAAGCGATAACTGGAATAGGAGAAAGGGAAGATATGCGTTTTATCAAATCTAGGTCGTATCCCTGTCTTGTGCCATCACGATCAATGGAAGTTATGAGTAATTCACCCACCCCCCTTTTTATTCCCTGCCTGGCCCATTCCACCACATCTACACCCGTCCTTTCGCGTCCACCATCTGTATACGCCTCCCAATGCCCGTTTGCCTGTTTCTTTGCCTCGATAGATAGAACAATGCATTGCGAGCCAAACTCGTGGATAGCCTTTTCTAAAAAATTCGGGTTGCCAATGGCGTAAGTATTTATCGCTACCTTATCCGCCCCAGACCTAAGAGCTTCATTGATATCTTTGATAGTTCTTATACCGCCTCCCACCGTTAGGGGAACAAAAATATTTTCTGCCACTGACCGCAGAAGATCAAAATCCAGATTGCGACCGTAGAGACTCGCCACTATATCCATATACACAATCTCATCAATACCTTGCTTATAGTAAAGTTCTGCTCGTTCTCTAGGTTTTCCAACAATACGTAAGGCTTCGGTATGCACGGGCTTTACTACATTCCCACCTTTTATGTCCAGTCGCGCGATAATTCTTTTATTTGAAAACTTGTCATGTAAATGTTTTTTGGGCATACTAGTATATGATGCACATTGTGGTAAAAGATAGAATAAAAAACTTTGTAATTAAGGCTGGCCCAGCGCTTATTATAACGACTGGGGCTTTATTTTTGTTTTGGCCAATACTCTCCGGAAAACACATTTTTCCTTTGCAGTTTATCGGCGCTTATCACTACGGATATCTTAAAGTAATGCGATTTTTTTTCTATGATCTGGGCATACTCCCAAATTGGTGGCCAGCATTTAACTCCGGTTATCCAATTGCTCTTACCTTGGATGGATTCTTAAATCCGCTTTTTCTCGCGACTATCGGATTCTTAAATCCTTTCACCGCCAACAACCTTCTTATTTTATTTTTCTTTTTGGCTAACGCGGGAAGTTTTTATTTTCTGGCTCGGAATCTGGGACTAAGTAAACCAGCTAGTTTGGTCGGAACCCTAGCCTATTCATTCAGCGGCGTATCCATCAAATACCTAGATGTCACAGGCATCGCCGCGCTCATGCCTTTTTTGCCGCTCTCTTTTTTGATTTGTAAAAAAATAATGGAGGGCCGAAGAAGATGGTTTTGGTTGTGGTTACCCTTAATGCTCTATGTGTGGGTTGGGGGGTGGTCAGAGATGGCCGTTTATGCTCTTGTGGCAACAGGATCATTCACCCTGTATCTCTTGTTTAGCGGAGGTGCAACCAAGAAAAAACTAAAAAACTTACTGCTCCTGCTAGGCGGGGTCATTATGAGTATAGTAATACTCCTTCCATGGTTCCTCTCTATATTGAATTTTATATCCTACTCCGCCCGAAGTGGGGGTATATCAAACGCGGCCATGATGCCGATAACTCTTTCTCACTTCCTACGTATGATCCATCCCAACTCTTTTGTGTACTATGGCGAGACTATGCCTTTTTTGGCGCTTGGCGATCAAGATATAGTGCTATATATCGGTACGCTGCCATTTCTATTGGTTTTGGTCAGTATTTTTACTTATCGTAAAAATAAAGGGGTTTTTAGATTCTTCTTTTGGCTGGGGGTAATGTTCCTACTTATTGCCATAAAATATTCACCTCTTTTCTGGCTACTTCACCAACTGCCAGTACTAAACTGGTTTGGCGGCCAATGGAAATGGTCTTTTGTAATTGTTTTTTCCTTATCACTTACAGCGGCCCACTCCCTGGATTACATAAAAATATTTTTTCGAGCCAAGAGAAGCGCCGTTTTGCTTAAAATTCTCTGGGGGGTACTTATCACTATAACCATAACAAGTGTTGTGGTAACTATTTACCAGCAATCCATAACTACAGCTTTAACTGAATATGGAGTAGAACACTTTAAAAATACCCCGGATAGGGTTTTCTTGAGATCGGATATCTATTATAAAGGGCTTGTAAAAAACATTGCCACAAGCGTGGTGAGTAAATTCTCTTTTACAGAACCTCAAACTATTTTTATTTTTACTCTTTGGATAGTAACCATTCTATTTCTTACCTTGGGAAAATATGGATTAATTTCTTGGCAAAAATGGCTGTGGGGTTCTATATTTATCACATTCCTCGGCTCGATTGTGGTCTGGAAAGATATTCTTAAGGGTCCCCCTGTGGAATTCATAAAGAATCCTCCGGCTACTGCCAGATTTCTCCATGCCACAGAATCATATCGAAGCAATTCTCTACCTCTAACACAGTATACCGCTCAAGCAATCCAACCCTATAGAATATTTCTCTATACTCCGGACCAATATGTTGCCGAGATTGCTGAAAAATATAATACAGACATTGTAAACCCGAATAATAAACAGTGGTTTTATTATGAGATGATGGATGACAACCTTAATGTCTTATACGATCTCGATGCTTTTTATAATCATCAAGCCCTCGCCTTGCGCCGCATGATCAATCTATACTACACGGCCCGCCAGCAAAGTGTTGAAACAAAACAAGATTTTACTCTCACTACCCCATTCACTGCTTACATAAAAAACTTCAGCGAAAAAGGAACTACTATTCTGGGTATGCTAAATGTAAAATATGTTCTGTCCCCTTTTGAGCTCACTGGCAAATGGAAGAAAATATTTACTACCCATATATTGGACGGGAAGGTTCCTATCTATATATATCAAAATCCGGATTTTATGCCTCGGTGGTATTTCGCCAAAGAAATAATATGGACCGAGTCGGATGAAAAATTAGCTCTGGATGTAATTAAGACTGTTGATGATTTCAATGAGACCACTCTTCTAGAAAGGAAAAAAGATGATGTCTTGCCAGTACAATACGGAAAGGGGGATAAAAACGACTCTCTTAAACTTTTAAACTACACAGCGGGGAGATTGCGGGTTGAGACCGTTACCAAAAATGCCCGTTTCGTGGTGTTTAGCGAGAATAAATATCCGTTTTGGCGCGCATCGATAAATGGCAAAGAAACCAATCTCTACACCGCCAATTATTTGTATCAGGCTGTCCTAGTACCTGCCGGAAAAAACTTGATTGAATTCAGCTACCCATCTTTACTAGAACAAGGCAGGATATCTGCCAAAAAACTCTTAAATAACAAGCAGGTAGAGAATCCTTACTGGGTGGAAAACTAAAAATTATAAAATTTTTCCAAAGAAGCGTTTTCCTTTTCTAATTTTAGTAGATACAGGAGATATTTTTTTGATGCTACGGTCCTTAACTCTTCGGTTCTAGCCGATCTTGTCTTAATTGATCCGGAATTGGGCAAATGTTCTTTTTTTAGAACATTTTTTATTTCTGTCGAACTTTTTTTCAATTGTAAAAAACTGGATATTGCCTCAGTAACCTTATCCGGATTTATAAGTAAATTGTCGTAATCAATAAATAAAATCTTTTTTCTTTGTTCACTAGTCAATTTGCGATAAGCCTTTTGGTATAACTCTTTGAGTGTTTTGATAGAAAATATAATGCGGTCTACCTCTGAAAGCGAATGATATTTTTTACCCCATGATTGCGCGTACCAAGGCGCTGCCGGACCATTATTATTGCGAAGTGGTATTTGGAACATAATAGGATCATTCCCAATTCTTGTTCCAATACCCCTCCTCCACCACGAATAAACAAGATCTATGGCATTTCGCTCAATTACGATAATTTTTATTTTAGGAAATGCTTCTAGATAGATATTTATATGCGGCAGAATTTCGTGGGTTATGAAAAAACTGTATGGCTTTTTATTATGGAAATTTTTCAAGAGTAGATCTATATTTTTCTCTCCCGATCTTTGTATATATGACTGACTCTGGGGATTATGATAGATGGAGGATTTGTCTGTTTTTCGGTGATTGAGATTTCTACCGATCAGCGTTTCGTAGCAATGAAAGTCTATCTCACATTGTAGTAGTTCTTTAGAAGTATCCTTATCCATCAAACCGAATTTCTCAAAAAAAGGAATATGTTCAAGCAGCCCATAATATTGGACTGGTTCAATATTTGAGAAAGATGAAATGATATTAGCGAGCAGAAATTTGCCCGATCTGGTTATACCATCAAGCAGAAGCAAATTCTCTACCAAGTATTTTCTCTTCCCGACTGAAATTTTTGACATATTTAATAACTCTTACTATTTAAGAAATCCAATATAATCCCTAAATTCTGATATATGCCCGACTCCGCTGTTTTCACCTCTATCTCTGAAGAGGTAGGTATCTCATAAGGTAGGGCATCTGGCATACCAATGAGTTTTTCTCGCTCTCCAGCCAGAGCTTTTTTATAAATACCCTTAGGGTCCCGATCCATACACTTCTGTAGAGGACAGTTCACATATACCTCTAAAAAATTATCACCAACAATAGAACGGGCGAGCCTCCTATCTTCCGCAAATGGAGAAATTACTGACACCAAGACATAGTCATGGATAACCCCTTCCTTTTTGGCAAGTTCGGCAATTAGGCGGTTATTGGTCCTGATGTCTTCCCTGGTAAAACCTAAATTTTTGGCGACAGTGTTGCGTATTTCATCCCCATCGATGGCCTTAACTTTTTTCCCGGAAGCTTCCAAAGATTTCTGTAATAGCCCGGCAAGTGTCGTCTTTCCTGAACCGCTCAAACCGGTAAACCAAATTACTTTGCCTGAATTTTTTAGTTCATACTTTTCTTTTACAAAAACTTCTTCCCCCTTTTGCAGAGCTTCAATAAGCATCTGTGATATCTCCTTTCTCATAAACCACTCGGGAGGGGCTACATTTCTTTCAAGCATTTTCCTCGCTTCCGTCCCGCTTAGTCTTAGTTTCTCTTCCTCGGAGTGATCACTGCTCTCTCTGTCAGATAAATGGGAATTGTACTTTTTAGAATAAATTATTTCATCAAACTTTATTATGGATATGCCGAGATTAGGAAGGCTATCAAAAATATCATGGGATGCCTGCGGATGATAAAATGTTCCAACCCCAGTATGATCTCGTCCTACGATAAAATGTGTACAGCCGAAATTTTTCCGGCACAGAGCCGTAAATACAGCCTCCCGCGGTCCCGCATAGCGGGAGTACGTAGCGAAAGCTCCTAGCACCACTTTATTTTCAGGATAAAATAGTTCGCTCATAATCTCGTAGGCTTTCATAATGTATTCGGCATTGAAGTCGCCTATTTTTTTCTTGCCTACAACAGGATGAACAAAAAGACCATCGCTCCTGCTATCCTCCAACGCTTTCATTTGTATATATTCGTGACTTCGGTGCAACACATTTCTGGTATGAAAACCGACCACTCTTTTCCAGCCCCGCTCATCAAAAATGCGCCTGGCTTGGCGAGGAGTTAGTTCATAAGAACTTGTGGGAGAATTTCTTCTTCGCAGAAGAGTAATTTTACCGCCCAATAATACCGGAGGCGTGTCCTTTATCATTCTGACCCCCGGATGCTCTTGATCAATAGTGCCATACAACTTCAAACAGGTATTCTGCCAACTGAATGTGTATTTTTGTTCTAGATGTAAAATAGATATTACTTCTCCTTTGGCATCAAGCAAGGAGACGTCCCCACCCTCCGTCAATTGATTGGCCAATTCTTGAGAAACCCCAAGGATAATCGGTAACGGCCAAATAACACCATTGGCGATCCTCATGGAGTTTAGTACTGATAGAAAGTCCTTTTCAAGCATAAATCCCTCCAGTGGGCTGTATGTACCTATTCCTATCTGCTCAACATCCATTTGAAGTTCATTGCTTAAAAGTATTCCCGGTAAAGAGGCGAGATAATCTTTAGAGTAGTTTTTTGTGGTAGTCCTATCCACCAAAACACCCCCATGGGGGTCGTTCAAATATGAAGCGCTTCCTTCAAACCAATATTTTTCTGGGTTTAAACGGTTTAGAATTTGTGAGGAGGGTTTTTCCAACAACCCATCCGACTCAATAAGTGAGGCTTGATTAATTAGTTTGTGCATCATATTCACGCATTCCAATGGATACTTACCAATGGCTGTTTCCGCAGAAAGAGCCACACCCGACGCCCCATCAAGAATGGTAGCTATTACATCATGAGCTTCCGCCCTAGTAGGCTTTTTCTTACCAACCATAGTTTCCAGTAAATTAGTGGCAACAAAAACTCCCTTATTTCTTTCCTTGGCCTTAGCAAGAATTATTTTTTGCGTTAGCGGAATTTTTTCAATTGGGATTTCCTTGCTCAAATCTCCTCTGTCTATCAGTAAATAGTCAGATTTTTCAATAATACTGTCTAGATTTTTCAGAGAGTCCAGACATTCTATCTTAGAAATTATTTTCATCTTGTTCTGGGTAGCTATGCGAACTTCTTCTACAGATTCCCCAGACCTCATAAATGAGGCGGCAATATGTTCAACCCCCTCTTGCAAACCAAGCTCAATTGATTGATAGTCTTTAGGAGATAGAGTGGGAAGATCCAATTTTTTACCCAAAGAAGAGTCCACAATTACCCCCTTATTTCTTCCCAGCGATCCTCCAGCAAGGGCTTTGGCGGTGATAAAGCCGGATGCCAAGGTTGAAGTGTCTGTCACCCGCAAAATAAGCGTATCAAAATCAATGTAAATTAAATCTCCGGGTTCAAGTTGCTGTACAACAATTCCTGGGCGCAAACATATTTTTTCTACATCACCTATTATCGGTTCGGCATGTATTTGTATAGTTTTATTTTCTGGTATATAAAGATTGTCCTCTGCCAAATCTCCGCTACGTATCTGCGAACCCTCGGTATCTATTATAAAAGGAATTCCAACCTTTTTAGCCAACTTCAAAAAATAAGAAAGATCTTCTAGACTAGAGTGGGACATATTGACTCTGACAAAATCAACTTCCCGGTCTTTAAGTCTTTGAAGATCGTTCTCTTCTTTGGTGGAAGGACCCAAAGTAACTATTATTTTTGTCTTTGGTTTATTCATAAAAATGGCTATACCTTCTTATAACAAAACGGCTTACTTAGATGTTTTATAATGTATACTGTATAGAAAATGGGGTTTTATTATAAAAGGAGGTTACTTATATCAAGTTGGAAGGCGAAAGAAAGAGAAAGGTCAATTTTTGCAATGGCTCAAACCACTGAAGTTTTAGACAGAATTAAAAAAGCGTCATCTATTCTTCCAATACCTATAAAAAGGGGGGTGGTTTTGTTTTTAGATATCTACGCACAATTTTTGTCAAGATTGAATAGATTCTATTTCCCAAAAAAATTCAACTGGGAATGGAAGCTGGAAATGTTAATGGAAAAATATGAAAGAGACTCTGTGCATATATGCAAAAAATTGATCAAGCCCAAAATGGTAGTAATGGATATCGGAGCCCATATTGGATACTATACAAGAATATTTTCAAAGCTTGTGGGGCAAGAAGGGAGAGTATATGCATTTGAACCCAATATTGAAAACTTTGAACTTCTTAAAAAGAATACCCACCATCTTAGAAACGTTACTCTATGCAACAAGGCAGTAAGTGACAAGATCGGCTCTATAGATTTTTTTATACTTCCGGGCAGTACTGGATCCCACAGTATATTTGCTTCTGTCGAAGCAAAGAAAACAGCGACTGAGTCGACTACGATAGATCATTTCTTAAGACAGGTCGGTATGCCAGCAGTTAACTTCTTAAAAATAGACATAGAGGGTGGCGAACCCCTAGCTTTTAGAGGAATGCTGGAGTTCCTCCAAAAACAAAAAGATATTTCTGTAATTATGGAGTTTCTTCCTGGCGTTTTGGAGAAAACCGGTGAAGACCCCCAATTATTTCTTGAAAAACTAAGGGGCTTTGGGTTGATGATAAATGTGATAGCCGAAAATGGAGAGATTAAATCCTTAGATAAACTTTCTGAAGGAAAATTGTATAAAACAGGATATTATAATCTTCTCTTGCAGAAGCTATGAAAATAGGCCTTTTTTTACATAGAAGCTTTGCCTACGTCGGCCATGAATTGGCCGTGATTTTGAAAAAAAAATATGGAATCCGTGATTTCTGCGGCTATGTGCAGACACGGGACAGTTATGAGTTTCTCAAAAACCAAAAAGAGATAGAATATTCTTCTTTATTATTGGATGAGGATGTGCAAAAAAGATACAAAAGTGAAGCTCTTGATATGGCTTATCTAAAAAACCTTGAGATGGAATATGGCTTACCAAACCTATGGCCATACATAGAAGTTGACCGCATTATAAGACACGGCATGTTTTTGCGTGAGTATCCTTACAACACACCACCTTATACCCATGAGGAGATGCTGAAGATATTGCAAGTAAACGCCAAGGCTATTATCAATTTCCTGGATAAAGAAAAACCGGATTTTGTTATTTTCGTGGTTGCCGGGCCACTTGGCGGTTTACTCCTTTACCAAATTGCTAAAAAAAGAAATATCAAAACGTTTGTTATTATGTCAACACGAGTTGAGCATAAATATTCCGTTACCGATGACTATAATACCCTTACTGACGTAGAAAAAACATATAAAAAGATACGGGTCAATCACCGATCTGATGATGTGGACGTGCTTGCCTCACAAGCATTCTTAAACCGTTTTCGTTCCAACCCGCTCCCGCCCTCCTCAATAGATCTGCCTCAAAACAGACCGACCAACAGGGAGAAACAATTTAGATTCTTATCACCTAGGCATATTTTTCGTTCTCTAGGTTGGCTGGGACGCAGTTGGTGGAGATATCTTAAAGATAAAAACAAAGATGACTATTCCAACATCAAACCATGGCATCATGTTTGGGATAAATTAAAGAGAAAACTGCGAGTTTTAATCGGTTTTGACGACCTCTATGACAAAGTTGATTTTCAAGAAAACTTTGCTTTCTACGCTTTACAGCTTGAGCCGGAAATAGCCAGTTTGCTTTTTGCTCCTTTTTACACAGACCAGCTTTATCTTATCAAACAGATCGCGCGCTCTTTGCCTGTCGGGTATAAATTATACATCAAAGAACATCCAGCCATGTTCGGTTTTCGCCCACGTTATTTTTACAAACAAATTAAAAAAATACCTAATGCTAAACTTATTAATCCTTCAGTGGTCAGTACGGAATTATTAAAAAATGCTAAATTAGTGGTGACTACAACCGGTACGGCTGGCTGGGAAGCAATTTTATTTAAAAAACCGGTAATTACTTTCGGTCGGGTTTTCTATAACATTCTGCCTATGGTCAAGCACTGTCGGGCGATTGAAGACCTGCCGTATTTAATTAAAGAACAATTAGAAAACTTCGCACACGACGAGCAGGCGTTACTTGATCTTATTGCGGCTGTTTATAAAGAGAGTGCCGATGTTGATATGGTAAGTATCTGGCAATTGCAGTATGGCAGACAAGTTAACAAGGAAAAAAATAAAAAACAACTCACAGACTTAGCAGACTTAATATTTCGAAAAATTAAATCTGGACAATAGATTTGAGTATTCTTTCCAATTCTCTGCCGACTATTCGATAATCGAGCTTGACGATATGCTCCAAGCTTTTTTGTGCTATCTTAATTCTGAGATTAGTATCCTCGCCTAATTGCTGCATAGCACGGGAAAGGTCAGCTACGTTATTACTTTTAAACGTGAAGGCCGTACCGCCCGACAACCACTCTAAAGCCCCTCCGTCTGGTATAATACTTGCTAATCCAAAAGACATAGCCTCTTCAAACGTCACTGAACCATATTCTGGCCACCAATTCGGAAAAATAAAAATCTGCGCTTGCTGGAAAAAACTTAACAATTCTTCCCTATCCACCCAACCAGGAAAATAAAAAAAATCCTGCAACTTTAGTTCGGAGACTTGGCGCTGGAGATTATTTAATTCCGGACCAGTACCGCTCATAATAACACGATAATTCTCTTTATTGGGTAGGGAGACAAAAGCTTTAATTGCCATATCAAAACCCTTCTCCGGCAACATTCTGCCGGTCAGTAGTATGGTAACTATACCTCGGCGTGGTTGCTGATGGGATATAATCTTATCCATCGTCATAGACTCCCCTGCAAGCGATCCTTGAGTATCAACAAAATCTGGCAAAACAAATCCCTTGTGTGCGTTGAAACCAAGACTAATAAATTTTTTTTCTATCTGTGGGGTATCAAAAATAAAAGCATCGGCCCGGTTGGCAATAAATACTCCCAGCCTTCGTTCCAAGAAAAAACGCAGTTTTTTCTTCAGCCATTTGGCCCACCACCAGTAGGGTTTAACTGGTTTGACGTCAGCTTGGGTTTCGTCCGCCCAGGCATTAAGCCAGTGATTGAAAAGACTTAGAACCGGCACGCGACCACCCATCAGACGGTACCAACCAGCAGCATATAAAAACACTTGGCCATCAACGTGGAAAACATCGGCTTTTTGTTCATATTTTTTTATAATGCGGTGGGCGCCTATTTGAATACCTAACAAGCCCCGCGAGCGAATAAATTCTTCTTTGACCTGATATGGCAAAGATTCGGTGATAATATTTGATTCGGGGAAGGCGCTTATAACGGTCACCGTATGCCCCATTTCTACTAGGGCTTTAGCGCGCAGGTCAATATCTCTGACTGATCCGCCAGCATTAACAAAGTTTAGTTTTGTAGTAATAAAATATATCCTCATTTAGAATATATAATAGTGGAAAAGGGTCTAGAGAATCGTTTAAGAATTTCTATTGCTGGATGTCTCCATAGCAAGGCCCAATTCTTGCCCACGTTTAACATTTTCAAGATCCGCTAAAGCCATAAGTTTAGCTAATTGGACAAATTTTGTTTTTGGTTTCCACCCTAGAATCCTGCGAGCTTTTGAAGCATCACCTATCAGGGTATCTACTTCTTTAGGACGAAAATATTTCGGGCTTATTTCTATTATTACTTTGCCGCTTTTTCTATCAATTCCGTGCTCCTTAAGACCCTTTCCTCTCCAAACCAAGTCAAAATCCAAATGACCAGCGACTTCTTGGACAAATTCACGGACTGTGTGTGTCTCACCGGTAGCTATTACAAAATCATCCGGCTCCTTGTGCTGAAGAATCATCCAAACAGCTTCCGCATAATCCTTGGCATATCCCCAATCACGTTTGGATTCAAGATTGCCCAGTTGTAGCGTTTTTTGCAGGCCAAGTTTTATGCGGGCCATGCCCACGGTAATTTTTCTAGTTACAAAATTCAATCCGCGCCGCGGAGATTCGTGATTGAAGAGCATACCATTAGATGCAAATATTCCGTATCCTTCGCGGTAAATTTTAGTGATATGGAAAGCAAAAACCTTTGAGAGTCCATAAGGAGACTGCGGATTAAGAGGAGTTTTTTCATTTTGCGGTGTGGCAAGAACTTTTCCAAACATCTCCGACGAACTAGCCTGATAATATCTAGTGGGCAAATTCAGGCCACGAATTATTTCTAAAATCCTCAGAGGGCCCAGCGCATCTACATTGGCAGTATATTCTGGTATATCAAAACTTATTTGTACATGGCTCTGTGCGCCTAGATTATAAATTTCGTCCGGCTTAATTCTGTTTATAATGTTTGTTAAACTGGAGCTGTCGGATAAATCAGCATAGGCCATAAAAAAGTTGGCTGGGGAGGATCCTCCGTTTAAATGATCCACCCGGGCAGTGTTGGGCACACTGGCCCCTCTTTGCAAACCATATACCCGGTAACCTTTTTTTAACAAAAGCTCTGCAAGGTAAGAGCCATCCTGTCCGGTTACCCCAGTTATTAATGCTTTTTTGGACATTAGTGTTTGACTTAATAAGCTTTTATAGTTTTATAACACCTTATTGTTTGAGTTTGTTTCCGATATTTTTTAAACATTCCTATAATTATTTGGCGAACTTATAGATAAAGGTATTATCAGACTTGAAATCTAATTTGGTGCCGGGTAATTGCTTTAGAATGTTTTTGTCAAGTTCACCAACCGAAAGAATAAAATCAAGTTTATATCTGCTAAGTTCTGATCGAAAATCGCGAGTTGAAAAATCTTTATAATCTTTGGCTATGTTAGCTATTCTGCTTTCTGATTTAGAATAGGTGAAGTCTGGAAAGTTCTTTACTTGGTATACTTCTTTCCAATTATTGAGCAGAAATTTTCTGATTTCGGGTTTGTGTTCATTTAGATATTTATCTATACTCTTAGCAGAAATTCCTTTTAGTCTCAAATAGATCAAATAGTTATGATATATCCTATCGCTTGGCATTAGAGACAAAAAGGCATTAGAAATATATAGGTTGCAGTGGGTAAAGGATGGTATCAAGTTTTCTATCTTTATTGCTGAATCAGAATCATTGCTTATCAGCACCACACAGTCTTTTTCTTTATTGTTGAGCCAGGATATAACTGAATCATATAATTGTAATTTTTTATAATCTCCAAAGTGTTTATAAAAAACACTTGTCTGTGTGTATATGCCAAATGCCAGAGATGAAATTATAATCAAAAATACCACAAAAAACCAAATCAATTTTGACCATTTTTTTATTATATTATGAAGCAGGGTAATAAAAAAAACAAAAACCAGCGGGATAGAGTACTGGACAAAGTGATAAGGCCATAGGGTCACTCCGGTTACAACCTGTTGATTATAGGCCCAAAGAGAACCAAGGAGAGTAGCCAGACAGAAAATATTCCGTTCATTAAGTTGTTCTTTTTTGAGAAAGGACGCTATCTCTCTCAATCGAAAATGGCCACCAAGAAATTTAAACGCGTCTATAAAGATAAGGATGAAATAAAAAACTAGAGATGCTAAAATAAACTTATTTAAAATAGGGTGGTGTGTATAAAAAATGCCACTTCTCAATATAGAGTCCTTGTACCACGGATTTTGTGAGGCCAACCAAGACATGTACCAGTATGGAGACGACAAAACCAGAGCAACCAACACAACTCCGACCAACCTTTTGACGATTTTAAAGTTTTTTTGGGAAAGATATATTAGTACTACTGTTCCTAAAATAGAAACCGCTATTCCCCAGCTAAAAAAATAGCTACCCATCATTAGAGCAAGAAACATTCCCGCCGTGAGTATTCTTATACAGGAATTTTCAGATTTTGTAAGTATCCCCCATAATATAATTAGGAAGCTAAATAAAAATATGGCCCCCAAGATAGGATTGACTGGTCTGGCCCATAGAAGAAATTGGTCCGTCAAATCAATTTTACCGGAAAGAAAGCCCCACAAATTACGATAATCTACCAGGTCGTAACCCAGAGTTACAACAAAGGCTCCTGCTAAAGAACTAAGTTTTCTTTGCCATACAGAACCACCTGATTCTATCAATAAATAAATCAAATAATACACCAAAACAAATAAAATGGCTGGGAAAAATAGCTTGCTGGCGATCAGGGTATTAACTGGAGAAATATTGAATAGCAGGCTTGGAATAGCGTAGAAAAATTCCCCAGTCGGGGGAGTTAGCGGCAAATAATTTTTATATTCAAAAGAGGTAAAGGATCCAACCAGCCAATGCCCATCTACAATCTCTCTTATCCTAGCCAAATAAGCGTCTTCATTGGCTGTCTGCAACATGGGTATGCCTTTATATTCCTCGCCCAGAGAATTAATAAAAATAAGGTTAGGCAAAACATATATAAGCCCGACTAGCACCGCACAAACAATACATATATAGTGACGTCTAAACATAATAAAACAAGGAAGGTTATTTTTTACCGACAAAATAGAAGATATGGGCTATGTTTTTAGAAATTTTATATTTAATGAGTATAAAATCTAATAAATTAAGAGGGGCCAAGATGAACATCAGGAATAGGGTTACCAATTGGTAGATATAGGCCGAATTGAAAGAAAAAAACACCGCTAACCATTCCCTTAGAATATAAGTAAAGGCTACAGTAGGCCCTACCGCTGACCCCAATTCTATTTCTTTAAAATCTTTAAATAAAATCCTAAGGCCCGAGTAGGTCCAACGATAATAATCATCCGGAGAAGAATGGAACCCTATGATGAAGGGGGTCGTAATATAGATTGTTCCTCCGGGCTTCAATACCCGATAAATCTCTTTTACCACTGCCTCCGGATTCTTAACATGCTCAAGCAAGGATTCGGCTACGACCACGTCTACAGATGCGTCCTTAAAGGGCAACTTGTGCACATCCGACACTATCTTAACTCCAGGGTAAGGATAAGAATCAAGATTTATGACGTCATCTCTTATAATATTAGATCCGGAACCTAAGTTTATGATTAGTGCTCCTTTTGGTATATTTCTTAGGAAATCTTTGACTGATTTTCCAGCATGAATACCCAGTGTATGATTAAGAAAATAAAATAGTTTAGGGGATTTCTTAATGAGAGACTTTATTTGAAAAATAAGATTGTCGGATTTATCAGCACCAGTATTATATTCCCCCGAGTCATGGAAAAAAAATATCCCGCTTTCGTGTTTATACAAAGCGCCGCATTGGCTACATTTACAAAAATCTTTCTCAATTAGAAGTCTAGATTTACAATTTGGGCAACTTAATATGTAGCCTATGTTGTTATTAGACATTTTTACAAATTATAAATAAACCGCGTCGGCTCGAGCACCATGTTCATCAATAGCAAAATTCATCTCTCTAAGTTTAAACCTTTGCAACGTCTTTCTAACCTTAGCCTTTATTTTTTCTGAAGGACAGTAAAACATAAAATACCCTCCACCTCCGGCACCCATAATTTTACCTCCCAGGGCCCCTGCTTTTTGGGCTACCAGGTAAATTTCATCCAGCCAAGTGTTACTTATACTGCCGGACATCATTTTTTTTACCCTCCAGTGCTCATCTAGCAATTTTCCGAATTTATCAAGATCCCCCTTCAAAAAACATTTATATATTTCTTTACCAATCTCTTTGGTCCGGTGTTTTAACTCAAGGACTTGGGAGGTATTTTGAGCAGATAAAATGGGTTCGCTATCACGTTTTATCCCTGTGTAAAAGAAAAGACTATTGTTTATAAATCGGTCAGCGGTATTTTTAGATATTGCTGGTTTGGTAACTTTGACTTTACCATTTTTATCTATTTCCAAGACCACAAAACCGCCTAAGGCGCAGACATATGGATCTTGCTTGCCGTCTGGCAATCCGAGATTTTGGGTTATAATAAAAGATCTCTCCGCCGCCTCAATATTGCTTAGAGTCCCCCCTTTATATAAAGCCAGGCCCTTGAGCAGACCAACCGCGCAAGCCCCGGAAGATCCGAGCCCTGTCCCAGCCGGAGTATCAGCATTAAAAGAAACTAGAATTTTGTTTTTTATATTCATCATCTTTAATGCCTCCTTCCCCAGTGTGTGTTTAATTTTGTCTGAAGAATCTTCAGCTTCATATCTCATATAGTGCATATGAACTAAGTCGTCTGTAATTGGCTCCTTGATAAAAATATCCATATACATATTTATTGTTACAGAAAATATAAAACCGCTGTATTTTTCGTAATATGACGGCATGTCTGTAGAACCGCCCCCCAGAGGCAGACGAAAAGGTGTTTTACTCAATATAATCATTCTAGTTATCTTTTTTTTCATTTGTTTGTGTGTAGCTCTCTACTTCTTTAAGTATGGTCATGGCCGCAGACACACACGTTATAATCTTACCACTCAAAATTGACCAGCAACCAGATCCATGGCCTGTGATATCAGTGGGTCTGGCGTCATTTTTTATGTTTTCTAGTTCAACCGGCAGGATAACAAACATAGATTTTATATATTCAGCTTTCCGGAGGATAGGGAACCACTTGACACATCTTTCTCGCATTGATTCCCATTTTGAATATGGAAGATTGCCTGCGTTATCATATATAGATATGTTTTCAGCAAGACCTAAATGGCGGTGTACAGAGAGAGGAACATCTCCGAAAGTATACAAATCTCCGCTGCCACTAATAGGGACAAGCGTAGCAAATGGCCCGTCCACAATGGTAATAGCGCACTTCTTTCTACTTTTGATCTTTAAAACAATGACCTCCTTTAACCTTAAATCAATCGGTTTTTTTTTAAAATTAAACCAGCCGCAAAAATTGTTATAGTTAGCATAGGTGGCATTTATTACACAGTCAAACATTTCTTCACTGAGGCTGTTTTTTGGACTTCTGGCCACAATAAGTTTCTTCCCCTTAGCATCCAACTTACCACCCATAACACTATATCCCAGCTTTAATTTTATGCCTTTTTCTTGCTTGAGCCTTAGCCAAATATTTTTTTTCAATTTTTCATAATCATATACTCCCTCCGGTGTTTTTACACAAATAGAAATATTGTAAGAATTTAACAAAGACCTTTCTGGAAACTCCTTCTTGTGGGGCAGGTCTTTGCTGTTGCATATTTGCAAGAACTTGTCAGAGGATACAAGACTATCACTTTTGGAAACACAATAATAAGCGGGTATGTTTTCTACCATATCTATATAAAAAGTCTCGAATTCTTTTGTGGAACTTTTTATTTCCTCGATTGTTTCAGGACTTCGTGGATAGTGATAACCCATATGGTGTCTATATTGATTAGCATAAGAAGCCTCGGTCAGTATATCGGAATGGCGTTCGTATAAAACTACCGAGTGCTTCTTTCCAAGAACTAAAGCGCAGGTGGTCCCAAATATACCACCGCCTATGATTCCTATTCTCAATTTTTTTTTATTCTTTAACACTCCGACCATTGTCTATGATTTCGCGAATAAAATAAGGGGACCGACCTACTACCGCGTAATAGTTCCTTAGCACGATCTCCGCCAATAAGCCTAACATAAAAAGTATAACGCCGGTTAAGGCAAAAAGGGTGCCTACTGTAGGAAGAGGAGTCGTAGTAAGGGGCGTATTATATATACGCAACAAAAGAGAGGAAATAAAGGCAGTGAACGACAGAACAATTGAGAACAAGCCCCATCCCCCGAAAAATCTAAGTGGTTTAGAAAAATATTTTATAAAAAAAGCCACACTGATTAAATCGAAACCTCCTTTTATCATTTTGGATATCTTGATCTTTGAACTACCGTACTTTCTCGGATAGTGGCTTATTTCAACCTCGCATATCCTTGCCCCTCTTTCTTTGGCAATAGCTGGTAAAAAAACCTGAGCCTCACCCCATAATCTAAAATCTTTTATAAATTTACTTTTATATATTTTTAAACCGCAGCCAAAGTCATGTATATTTACTCCGAGAACATAACTTACAATCATATTGGCAAAACGAGAAAAAATAATACGAGACGGTCTATCATACCTTTTTCTGCGCCAGCTGACTATTACGTCACAACCTTCAGAAAGTTTATGTAGCATTTTAATCAATTCTCCCGGATCATCTTGCAGATCCGCATCCATAAAAATTATAATATCTCCTTTTGCCTCCTGTATGCCCACATCGAGGGCTGGCGTATCTCCGTAATTCCTCTGCAGTGTAATCATTTTAAGAGGCCGTAAATCTTTAGCCACTTCATAAGTTCTGTCTGTCGAACCGTCGTTTATAAAAATTATTTCGTAGCTGTCATTTTGTTTCAGCATGACTTCCACTACGCGCTGGTGTAGTTCTCTTAGAGTCGCTTCTTCGTTATAAACGGGTATTACAATAGATATCATGTTATTTATTGTTATTACTCCTTTTTAAATCTTCGGGTGAACCAAAATCAACATAATGGTCTCCTTTTACAGGATAAACTTTGTGTTCTTTTACGAACCCCTGCATAACTGAGGCGAGATAATATTCACTGTTTTCGTGTTTGGTCATTTTATAATTAAATATGTCTGTGTCTATAACCATAAGACCGGCAACCGCCAGGTTGGTCTTACTGTGTTTTGGTTTCTCCACTGCGTCTATTATGTATCCCTTATTGGACAAGGTAGCTATGCCGGATTGGCTTGGGTCTTTTGTTTTCCGACACAACCAGCTGTATTTATATGACAAGCATTTTTCCATTTGCCGTTTGGTTGGCAATTCATCTCCATAAATCACGGCGAAACGTTCTTTGTTTTTGTTAAAAAATCTTTTGGTTAGAAAAAGGGCTTGGGCAGTTCCGTTTAATTTTTTCTGATACACATAAGATATTTTTTTGCCAAAATAAAGTTCCCCATACCGTTTAATTATCTTCTCTCCCAAATAACCCACAACAATAATAACTTCATCTATATCCAAAGGAAGTGTGCTTAAAATACAATCCAATAAAGGTTTACCCTCAACGGCTAATAAGGGTTTGGGGGTGTGACGAGTAAGAGGACCCATTCTTTTTCCCCTCCCTGCAGCTAAAATTACGGCTTTCATGGTTTTTGGAAAAATTCTCTAATTATATCGGTAATATATTTGATTTCTTTATTTTCCATCTCAGGAAATATGGGCAAAGATATAATCTCGTTGGCGGCAGTTTCAGCAACAGGTAAATTTCCTATTCTATACCCCAGATTTTTATATAACGGTTGAAGATGAATTGGAACCGGATAATGGATTTCTGTGCTAATTCCCTTATGCGCAAGATATTCTCTCAAGCTGTCTCTGTGTGCGGTTCTTATTACGTAGAGGTGATGAACTGATTGTGTATAAGGCTGGGTCGAGATGGTCTTTATTGGCATTTTTTTGAGCAAAGTATCATACATTTTTACCTTGGCCGCTCTTTGCTTGTTCCATCGGTCAAGATGCTTCAATTTGATCCTTAAGACAGCGGCCTGTACGGCATCCAGCCTGGAATTCAACCCCTGTGCTAAATAAGTATGTCTATCCTTTCCGCCATAAACTCTGTATAAAAAGATTTTTTTTGCCAGTTCATCATTGTTGGTCACTACTGCACCACCATCCCCGTATCCTCCCAAATTTTTACTGGGATAAAAACTAAAGGCTCCTATATCGCCTAGGGTTCCTACGCGCCTTCCTTTATATAGCGCGCCATGCGCTTGACATGCGTCTTCTATAATCTTCAGATTATGTCTGCGCGCTATTTTTAAAATAGAGTCCATATCCGCCGGCTGTCCGTAAAGATGTACAGGGATAATAGCTTTGGTTTTAGCCGTAATCTTGTCCGTAATCTTCTTCACATCCATATTGCAGGTTTCTGGATCTATATCAACAAAAACAGGTTTTGCGCCAACCATGGAAATGCTCATAGCAGTGGCGACAAAAGAGTTTGGGACGGTTATAATCTCATCGCCATTTTTGATTCCCAGAGCTTTTAGCGATAAGTGCAGGGCGTCTGTGCCGGAAGCAACACCTATACAATGTTTGGCCCTACAGAAATCAGCAAACTCGCGTTCAAATTTTTCTACTTCAGAACCCAGAATATATCTCCCACTGCCAAGAACTCTCAAAACAGCAGAAGATATTTTTTTCCGATGCAGGTTGTATTGCCTTTTTAAATTCACTAATTCAATTTTCATCAACAGCTTTATAAATTTTAGCTTAGCCAGCTCTTAAAGTCATTTAAAAATTGGTTAACCACCTGGTCGGTTTTGAAATGACTTGTCATATCCGGGAAAAACTTGGGTGGTATGGTAACTATATGAGCCCCGGCTATCCCCGCGTCTCTGATATCCGTAAGGCTTCTTATGCTGCCGACTATTATTTCTGACTCTACCTTGTCGTTATCCAATATTTTTCTGGTTGAGTTGACAACAAATTCGGGGTCAAAATCTTTATCATCAAAGGTTTTTTTGCTTTTTAAATGATTTCGTTGGGCAGCAGTTTCCAGCTCTGTACCCCCGTCCCGTATACGCCCCCAAAAAATACTGACATATTTGGCGCCGGCGCGCGCCGCCATTACTGCTTGAGTCACGCTCATACACGCCGTACAATTAACAGAAATTCCCATTTTGCTTAACTTAGCTATAGTTTCTAATTCGTTCCAGCCGATCTGAACTTTTATGCTTAGCTGGGGATAAGAAAAATCTTTTACAAATCTCTGAGCTTGGGAAAGTATTTCTGACGGATCTTTTGAAAATACTTCTATGCTTAAACTCATCCCGGGCTGATATCGATTTATCAGTTCAACTATCTTTTTTACATGTTCCTCAAACGAGGATTTGGGTTCTTTGGCCAGAAGCGAGGGGTTGGTGGTCACTCCTTGAGCAAAACCGCGTTTGAGACCTTCTTCTATATCGGTTAAATTGGCGCTATCAATAAAAATTTTCATAATTTTTTTATTAAACAATTTATAACAATTTTGTACATTTTTATAGCGACCTTATGATAAAAAACAGGACCAATCTCTGTGGTAAAGATTGGCTTTTTAATTAGCGTGTTCTGGATAAAAACCTTACTAGCTCTTGCAAATCAAATAATCTAACATCAGTCGCAACATCTTGATTATACGGATGATCTAAAATTATAGTCCGGCAACCAGCAGCCTTACCAGCGCCCACATCATTTGCGGTATCCCCCACCACAAATGAGCGCGGCAAATCAATATCCCATTTTATAGCAGCTTCCGTGATCATGCCCGGCAGTGGTTTTTTACAACCGCAAGTATCAAACCTGGTATGCAGACATATATAAATATCATCCAAGGGCAGTTGTCTGACCAGAAACATCATGTGGTCATGTTCTTCTACGGTCATATTGCCATAGCCAACGTCGGGCTGGTTGGTAACTAAAATATTCATATAGCCTAAGGATTTTGTTGCCGCCAGAGCATTATGCACGCCGGGTTTAAATTTAAATTCTTCGCGATTAAAAGGAGCTGTCCAGCGCACTTTCTTTCCTTTTACAAAAAAAACTTCGCCTCTATCAACCGTATCATTGATTACCCCGTCTCGGTCAATAAATAGGGCTATTTTTCTTGTGTTCATTAATTTTTTCTTTAAGGCCAAATACTAGCAGGTGGTGTAAAACAACATGCATGCCCTCTACAACCGGGGTTGAATTGGCTGGCACCACAATACCGATATCTACCAAATCTTTCATCGGTCCGCCGTCAAAACCACTTAACCCTATGGTCTTGCCGCCTTTGTCTTTTATAAATTGCAGTCCTCGTAACAGATTTTGCGACCACTGGCCAGCAATTTCTTTGCCGCTTCCCCCATGAACACTAATACCAATACCTACGCCCCCGGGGACATAAAAATTTTTTAATTGATTGAGATAAAGATTGTCCCAACCCCAATCATTGGTCAGGGCGCTAACCAGAGGAATATTATCAACCAAAGCTAGGGCTTTTAGCCCTGAATCTTGTGGGGTATCACAAATCGTTTTAGCCAAATCCGAGGCAAAATGCGTGGCCGTTGAGGCCGAACCGCCGTTACCCATGATATACACCCACCTACCATCTCGCCAAGCATCAAAAAGCAGGTTTACAGCCTGATCCAGCTTAGCGCCATATAAGACCTTCAAAACTGTGCTAATCTCGTTTATTTGCTGGAGAAACGATTCAGCATAGGAATTATTGTTATTCATAATATATACTACCTAGTTTATGCTAAACTTGTCACTGTTTTCTTTTAAAAAATGAGGACCGAGGTCCTCATTGGGTTATAAATCGTTGGAGTCCCATCTTCTGGCTCCAGCGCTTTCTTTTATTCTATTGGCAACGTGTTCTTTGGTGTTTACAGTTCCTTGAGCCCACTCGCGTATTTCTTCTATCCTTTGCGGAGCGACAACGGTGTTTTCCATAACCGGCTTCTTCCAATTGAAAATATCCGGGTCAAACTCTTGATTAAGATACCCTCCCGCAAGAGCAATATCATAAAGATCGCATCCGGGGAAAGGGATAGGAATGAAGAAAGTAACGTAAGGAGCTCCGGCATCAATCAACTTACGCGCAAGATCAACTGACATTAGCATCTCCTCTTCGCTCTCATCCGGAAATCCAATCATCATATTTATGGGACAGACTATCCCAACCTTCTTGGCGACTTGTACTAGCCCCACCACATCCATTATGGGTAGTTTTAATTTGGCGGTAGCATACTTATCCAGAATCCTTTGGGAACCCGACTCAATTGGAAAGACAATTTGGCCAAAGCCGGAAGATTGTAGGAGCTGCATATAGTCTTCATCCGGCACAAGCTTGCCTACATTATTTCTTTGGAAAAAATGTACAAGATTTACTCCATTTATTCCCAACATGGTAAGACCAGCACCCAGCAGGCCGTTAAAAATTTCTTTCACTCTGCTTTTCTTGGCAAGCAAACTATCGTCTTCTAGAAAAACTCTTTTTACCCCCAGATGTTTAAGAATTTCTATTTCTTTAAACACCCTATCAACCGATTTTACGCGATAAGAACCGATGTCGCCAGTATCTTCCAGTCCATCTCCTTTTTCTCTGGAGATGTGGCAATAAAGACAGCGGAAAGGGCAACCGCGGGAAGTCATCATGGATGCGTGGCGCAAGTTATGGCCAATCAAGGATATTCCTGGGGTTGCGGATATTTGATCGTACTTTTCAAACGGCAGTTTATCCCAAGCCGGAATGGGAAGTTTATCCAAATCAGAAGTCACGGTGTTTAGTCCCAGAGGAGTAGCTAAAATTTCGGCATTCTTTCTTTCGCTTTTTCTGCAAATTGTTCCGGGTATTCCCTGCAACCCTTTAATGGATTGGTCTCTCGTCCATCCATTAACGATATCTACCATTACTTTTTCACCTTCCGTGGTGCAGACAAGATCCACGAGTCCATCGCGGAAAAGATATTTAGGTATAGCACGGGCGTTTACTCCGCCAGATATAACTAAAGTCTCCGGGTTGATTTTTTTGGCTATTTCGGCAACCTTCAGAACCATTCGGGTCTGGGGAGTAAAATTGGAATGTATACCTATAATATCATAATTCCTTTGTCCCAGAACCTCTTCTATACGTTCCCAAGACATACCAATACGGATCAAACCGTTTTCCTGTGATACGCTTCTATGGAAAGTATCTTTTACATCATCTTCCGGAGTGCCGACGCTGGCGTCTATTATGTCTGCTTCAATTCCTATTTCTCGCAAAGCTCCAGCCAAGTAAAGAGGTCCTAGTGACCCATCAGGACGAGGGGTTTCTATATCCGTAAGCTGTATCGGTGGGTAAATAAAAAGAACTTTCGGTGTCCGCATAACTACCTCCTTTTCTCTAGCACTGACAAGATTTTAGAAATTGTTGTTATTCAACACACACCATATATATAATACTCTATTTGTACTAAACTTGTCACTATTTTTTTATAAAAACAAAAGTTATTATTTTGTTTTCGCCACCGCCACCACAGCTAAACCAAAAGGCATTTTAATGCCTAATTTCCTTTCCAAGGTCATTAGTAACACAAACAACCTATCAAATGGCGTTGTGTCCATAAAGCCCTTTGCCGAATCTCCCTGATACCATTTGTGCAATAATCTCTCGGCAATAGCAAATGGCAAGATAAACGAATTTAAATATCTTTCTTCCAAAACAAAAAAATCGGCTTTCTCCAACTGACGAACAAGCGACTGTTTAGTAAATCTTCGTCCGGTCATAACCGCATCATCGTGTCGGGAGCGCAACCAATTATAGGCAGCTTCGCGTACAACAAATAAACCGCCGCTTTTTAGGACTCGTTTTATTTCTTGCAACGCTACGGCCGGACTGTTTACCCATTGATGATATAAAACATCGGTGCAATACACCGTGTCAAAAAATTGATCGGGGTATGGCAGACTGGCAACATTACCCTGTGTAATAGTAAGACTGTAGTCTCGTCCACGCGCCAGTTCCACCGCATCCATATTTATATCCACACCGTAATACTGCCCGTATTGTTTTAAAAGCGGGATGTTTCCCCCAGTACCGCAGCCAATTTCTAGTATCTTGCCACGAACATATCTACCACAGAATCTACTCATGTGTTTTCGCATACCGGCAGAATACCAATAAGTATCTTCTTTCTCGCGTGAGATTGGATAAACAGATGATAGCATGTTATTGATCTAATATAAATTTCTTTATAAGTTTGCTTCGGTTTTCCCAACTGTATTGCCTAACCGTAGTTTGCACCAAGCGCGCGCCGGCCGTCAAGGATTCTTTATTATTTATGCCGGTTATAATCTTTTGTGTCAAATCGTTCTTGTTGCCGGGTGTAAAAAAAACAGCCTCATTGTCACCTACAACCTCTCGCAGAGAAGGCAGATCAGACACAATCATTGGCGTGTCTGACGCCATATATTCAAAAAGCTTGAGTGGGGAAGTATAGTGAGAAGATATTTTTTTGTCAGCCCTGTTTGGAAGTACAAGCAAGTCAGCTGCCTTGAGCCATATGGGAATTTCTTGAGGAGGTCTGTGGCCAACAATAAATAAGTTTGGGGCCTTAAATTTTCTTTTAAAATTAGTAACATCTTCAGCCGTGCCTCCTACAATATAAATCCGGACATCCAGCGACATATTTGTGGCTGCCTCAGCAAGCAGATCAGCCCCCTTCCAGTCATAAAGGTGGCCCGTGTATAGAACAATCTTTTTATAAAGATCGAGGTTAAGCCGTAATCGTGCCTCTTTTCTTGATATATCAATATCAAATTCCTCTAATCTTACCCCGTCTCGGGCAACCAGAATTTTTTCATCAGTAATACCCTGCTTAACCAACTCTTCTTTAAGGCCCTGGCTAATAACAATTATGCCTTTTACTTTTCGCCACATCATGTGATGAATAAAAGTTGATTTAGCCGGAAAATCGTGTATCTCAACAAAGATTGCCCTCCTACCAAAGGAAAGGAGACCTGCCAAAAGTAAATCTCTGGTATAGACGATGTCGAACTTTTTATTTGTCCATAAACAAAAAAAGATTGTCGACAGGGCGAATGTCACAGATTGGATAAAGAAGAAAAGGGACTTACCGAAAGGTAAAAATAAAAGATCTAGGCAGGTTAACTTTTTAACAGCGAAATTTCTACGCAGTCCATAAAAATCAAAAATATTCTCCGTGATATAATTTTTTCTTGCCGGCAATAGTAAAAGTATATTACAGCCTTTGTCTGCTAGGGCCTGGCAAGTTTCGGCTATTTGTTTGCCATGGGCTTTTTCGGTTGGAATTCTGCTATTGGCGACATATAGTATGTTTAGTTTTTCATCCATTTTTCTTACCAATAACAATATTGGCTTCCCGACTATTGGCTATTGGATATGATATATAACGAGCGAAAAGGTGTATAAAGTTGCGTAGGTTTTTCTTATCAGTTAGAGGAAAAATATCACAATTGTTGGCTTTAATTATTTCAAAACCGGCCTGTTTATGAACCCAGCATAACTCCTTTGATGTATATTCCCGCCAATGTCCTGTAAAACCAAGCTCTCCTAAATTAAAAAAATCGGCCACATTCCAGTGCGGAGACAAACCTAATAAAAACCTAAGTCTTTTATAAAATACCGCCAAATTGGGGGTCATGGTAATTATATGCCCGCCATCTTTAAGAAGCAGCCGCATATTGCCTAGCAGCAATTTTGGGTTCTTCACGTGTTCAATCAAGGCTGTGTTTATAACCACATTATATTTATTTTTAAGATTTTCTCCCGGAACGGCCAAGACATCACAATCAAATACCTCCAGCCCATTTTTGTTCCATACTTCTTTAAGACTGGTGACATCAGCAACTTTGAACATTGGGCTTTCGGCATCCGAAAAAACATATTTTTCAAAACCGTCCACCTTATATCCCATAAGTCTTAGGGCAAGCGGAAGCACACCAACCCCGCTTCCCAGATCAGCAATATAACCATCTCTGTCCGGACAGCAACCCACCGCGTAGCGCATTACTTTTTCATAATAATTACGCTCATGTAGGTGAGGTTTTGACCAAGGCTCCAATAATTTATAAGCCCCTAAGAGAGCTTGTTTTATTTCTGAACTTCTATCCATAAACTTTGACCCAGTTTTTTAGTTAAATAATTTTTAAATCTAATTGGCAAAATACTCCCCATCGGAACACGGCGGTGTGGCAGGTGATCAATCGGCGTCGTGGTGTCATAAACCCGCACTTTGCAAGAATTAAACATTGAGAACATTTTTTTAATGTCTTTTCGGCTATAAAACTTGGTTAGTTGATTACCTCCCTGATAAACTCCGTCAGTATAGCGATTAGCTAATTGTTGGGCACTCATAGATAACAGTTTCCCTCTCAAAATTCCTTTGCTCAACCAAATGTAATACCACCAATGAAGAGAATTCTTGTTATACATCATTGCCGCCATTCTGCCTCCTGGTTTCAGCACTCTGTGTATTTCTCTTATAGCTTTTTCTGTATCCGGCATATGCATAAGACACCCCCAGGCTAGAACAAAATCAAAAGTACCGTCCGCAAAAGGCA
Organism: bacterium; assembly: GCA_030697525.1. Classification (GTDB taxonomy): domain Bacteria; phylum Patescibacteriota; class Minisyncoccia; order Sungbacterales; family HO2-52-23; genus JAUYPW01. The sequence goes on along the minus strand of JAUYPW010000013.1, from coordinate 20,226 downwards.
TATTTTGCGCATCAGCCACCAAAGCCTCCGGTTCAGGCAAATCAAAAGTCTTAAATCTTTTTTTAGTAAGATCAATTGCTTTAGGACTTATATCTATAGCTGTGGTTGTAGCTCCGTGTCTTGCGAACTGCTCCGTACTCCATCCAGTTCCCACCGCAATATCCAGCACCTTTTTATCCCGCAATTTATTATAATCAATCATCCCGGACAGCGGCCGCATATCCCTTTGTCCCCACGGAGTCCACTTTATAAACTTTCGATCAACTTCTCTGAAAAAGTCGACATTCGGAGCAACTTCTTTTTTCTCAAAGCTGTAGACAAACGGATTATCATCCCACCAAGCAGCAACCTTCTTATTTAAATTTTCATTTTTTTCTTCCATACTTGGAAACTTATTAGAGACCAAATCGTATTTAGCGCATATTTTTCTCCACTAATATGTTTATCTAAAATATTATTTATTTCTTTGAAATCAAACCAGTCGGCCATGTCTGGGTTATACGAAGGAGATAGAATGTCATAAGCCCAGTCTTTTAAATCTCCTCTCAACCACTTGGACATAGGTGAGAACCACCCCCTTTTGGGCTGATCATACACATGCGACGGTATATATTCTCTAAGAGCCTCTTTAAAAACTTTCTTACCTCCTATTCTCGTATCCAGATTATATTCAGCGGGTACCGACATAGCAAGCTCCACCAAGTCCTTATCCAAGATAGGAACCCTCTCCTCAATCCCGTGCGCCATACTCATCCGGTCTACCCTATTTAACGCATCGTCCACAAGCCAAGTTTGCAAGTCTAAATACTGGAAAAGTTTGGTAGAGCTTGCCTTATTCAGAGCAGGAAAATTTCTTTCGGCAAGTCTATGATTCAGAAATTCGAAAGCAGTATTTTTATGATTAAAATCTGGCTTAAGAAACCGGCTCACTACATTTTCTTTTTGAGACATAAAAGAGAGCCAGCGGTCAAGAACAGATTTTGTATTAATCTTGTTGTACAAGTCTGTGCCTAAAAAATGCCTGAGAAGATTACTGCTACGTAAAAAATTAGGGATCATCTGAATCCGGTCCAATTGTCTGTTCAGGTAATATCTATCGTAGCCAGCAAAGAGTTCGTCACCTCCGTCTCCGGCTAAAACCACAGCCACTTTTTTCTTGGCCAATTCAGATAGCACATACATTGCCGGTTGAGTGTGGTTTGCCACCAAATCATCTCCGTGCCAGATAATTTTCTCAAAATTATTCAATACATCTTTTGGAGACAAAATAACCTTTTCATGTATACTTCCAAAATATTGGCTTGTCTTTTGGGCTAAATTAAAATCCGCATTGAATTTTTCGGCCTGCTCTTTTACATCAAAACCAACACTGAATGTACGTACGGGATGACTGGTCAGTTCAGACATAATTCCCAGAAGCACGGTGGAGTCTATACCTCCGCTTAAATAAAGGCCTACCGGACGATCAGAAATAAGTTGTTTTTTAACCGCACTCTTAAGAGTGCTTTTGATTTTACTCCTAGCCTCATTCTTATCCGAAATCGTATCAAAAGAATCAATACTCCAATAACGATGTAGGGATAGTTTATTATTTTTTAAAATAGCATAGTGGGCCGGAGGCAACTTGTAAATATTCCGCACCATCGTAAGCGGTTCGGGTACATGCAAAAGATAAAAATATAAACCAACCGCTCCTTCATCAATCTTCTTTGAAAAATTATGAGCCAGAATACTTTTAATTTCTGATGAAAAAATTAGTTTTTCTCCATTGTGGTAATAATAGAGGGGCTTTACTCCTAAGTGATCGCGCGTTAAAAACAATTTTTTTTTATCCCTATCCCAGATAGCAAAAGCAAAAATACCGTTGAATTTTTTAACGCAAGTCTCTCCCCATTTTTGATAGGCCGCTAAGATAATTTCGGTATCGCCTTTGGTTTTAAAGTCGTAAGACAAACTAAGTTCGTCTCGCAGCTCTCGGAAATTATAAATTTCGCCGTTGAAAACAATAACCAACCGTTTGTCTTGGCTATACATCGGCTGGTTAGCCTCCGGGCTTAAATCTAAGATAGAAAGTCGGCGGTGTCCTAGGGATATGCCTTCTTCCGTAAATATACCAAAACTATCCGGACCCCTATGAGCTACCGAACTATTCATGTGCCCGATTAATTCCTGGTCTGAAAAATTGAATCCGTTTATACCACACATTATGATAATTTTTTAAATGTAACTGTTTTGTTGAGTATAAAACTGCCAAAAGCTAGCAGAGCAGAGGTTATAAACTGGGCCGTCAGATACCAGATTTGAAAGAAGCTCACAAAAACAAACATAAAAAATGAATTTAATGTCAGGCTCACTCCGGCAGTAGCTATGTATATAGCCAATTGCTTTTTTATTCTACTCCGGTCATTGTCTCTAAAAGTCCAGAACTTTTGCAGAAAAAAGCTGGTGAAAAAAGAGCATATATAGGCTATAATTGCTGAATAAAAATACCACATACCCACCATATCTGTTAAAAGAAAAAGAAGGATCAGGTCTACCCCAGCCGCGGTTGAGCCGGCTATAATATATTTTAAACCTAGCCGGTGACGATGAAGACGTCTATGAAGAAAAGGAATGTTTACTAATAAAAAACCTTCAGTCTTATCTCTTAGAAGTTTGTAGATGTGCGAGGTCATGAGTATTTTTTAAAAGATTTTGGCTTATTTTACCGATAGTTGTCTTAAGACTATGTTTATCAACCACTCTTTGACGAAGAGACAAATTGGGACAAGTTTCCCCAGCTAGAATTTCTATGCGTTCGGCAAGTATGTCCGCGGACTTCTCTGCCAAAAAATATTGGGGTGGAAGAGCGTCTTTGAAAGCTTCGTTGGAAGTAATGACCGTAAGACCAGAAGCCATGGCTTCCAACACAGATTTATCTATCGAGCCGGTACCGGACATAGAGATAAAAACATCATGGTTGTTATAAATTTCAGCCACTTTTGTATGGTCAACCGGACCTATAAAATCAACCTTATTCTCCAGACCTTTCTCTTTTACAAAATCTTTCAGGGTTTGTAGATATTTATGATCTCTGGGTAATAGAGGTCCGCCAACGATGGAAAGTTTCCAGGGTCTTTTCCAGCGGTTTTTTAATATTTCGCTAGCCCATAAAATCGTCTCTATGTCTTTGATGGGCGAAATTCTGCCGAGAGTAAGTAATTTAATAGTCTTATTTCCTTTTGGTTTTGCAGACTCTTCTAATACTGGTCTGAAATAGTTTGTATCAATGGCATGTCCTATCACCAATACCTTTTGCGATGGCAGCCTAAAACTTAATTCGGAGGCGGTAAAAATGTTATCTACTATTTTTTCAGCAACTTTTAAGTATGGATTAACAACTCTGTGGGTGTACCATAAAGCTGTTGGTTTTTTCAATGACCACAGAAAAGGCCAAGCAGCGACTACAAACTCCGGCGCCATATGAAAAAAAACAGCGTCGGCATCAATATAGTGCTCTGAAAAAAGACTCCAGAAGTTCCAAACCCTCTTCGTCTTTCCCGTACCTCTCTCTTTGCCTAAAGAGAAAATTTTTATTCCATCAGGCTTATTTTTCTCATTTAAATAGGAAGTTATGACTCGTACCTCGCTAAAATTATTTTTTAATTCCTCTAGCCATTTGCAAAAAAAGCCTAGATTTTCATCGGCGTGGTCTATCTTTTGAGTTACTATTAACAATTTCATATATCTAAACTTTTTTTGTACAATTCTAAATACTCCTTTTTGGTCTTTGGGTTTAGTCCTATAACTTTATTTTTAGCTGCCTCACCCATTCTTTCCAGTTTGCCTCTATTATTATACAAGTCCTTTATCGCTCTTAACAGGGCCTTTTTGTCTTGGACGGGAACCACTATACCTTCTCGATCGTGGCCCACAATTTCTCCGGCAACCCCCACGTCAGTCATTAATATAGGCAGACCAGAAGCCATAGCTTCTATTACTACCCTTCCCCACCCTTCGTAATTGGAAGGCATTACAAAAAGATCAAAAGATTTTAAGAAACTTGGCAGGTCATTTCTCCATGGTTCTAAAATTACATTCTTCTCCAACTTGTATCTTGTCACTTGTCGCTTGTAACTATCTTTATCCAGCCCATCTCCTACTATAACTAAAACTGCCTCCGGATTTGTTTTTATCAATTCCTTCATTACCTCAATCAGCATGCTGAAATTTTTTTCTTTGTCCACAAAACGGCCAACAGCAATCATTTTTAAAGAATGTTGCCCAAATAGTTCTTCTGTTTGTATATCACTGATAGTGTTGAGAAACTTGGAGATATCAGTATAAATTGGTAAAACCGTGATTTTCTCGGCAGGCAGAAGTCCACGAGTAACGATAGATTTTTTGATTCTATCCGAAACAACTCGTGTCCGACTAGCGCGCGGTATAATCAAAAGCGCTAACCAATATCTAATACGGTCTGTGAAGAAGGAGTGGCGATACCAAGGACTGAATACATCTGTGTGAACCTGCACCACTAGAGGAATATTGTAGACTCTGGCGAGTAGTAAACCCATGACCCCTAGTTCGGCTGGATTCTGCACGGTTAAAACATCGGGCTTTATTTTTTTAGCGATATCTTTGCTCTTAAAAAATAATTTTAGTTTTTGCCAGATTTTATGCGAAGACTGAGCATAATAAATAAAAAGATTGCCCATCTGCTCGTCATTTATTTTCTTGGAAAAAGGCACGACAATATGAAGCTCCTCAAAGAGCCCTGCATACTCGTTCATTCTCACCCTCGCTTCAGAATCCTGGAAAGCAATATTCGAATCTTCGCTAATCATTAATACTCTCATAGCTGCTGTAAAACAGATGCTACTTGGCTCAACATTCTATCTTGATTAAATTCCCTTGCCTTAAGTAAGGCATGTTGGCTTACACGGAGACGCAGTTCGGGATTATTGTATATTCTCAATATGGCAGTCCTCATTCCCTCTTTTTCATTATACTCTATTAGCAAGCCAGATAACCCGTCAGTAATAACTTCTGGATTACCCCCGACTCGCGTAGTAATTACCGGTATTTCTACAGCCATAGCTTCCAGTATAGTGTGCGAAAAACCTTCATAGGCCGTATTTAGTAGAAATACATCACCTCCCCTAAGATAGGTAAGTAGTTGATCGTGACTAATCCTGCCGACCATGGTAATTATCTTTTCTAGCTTTAGCTCTTTTATCCTTTCTTCTAACTTTTTCTCGTCTGGCCCGGATCCTACAATAATGAGTTTTAATTGCGGTATTTCTCTGAGTACCTCCGGTATAACGTCCATAACTGTTTCAAATCCTTTCCAGGGTACCAATCTTCCGGCAGAAATTATTACAAAACCGGATAAATTTAATTTCTTTCTCGCCTCCTCTCTGGATTCAACCACTTGAGGAATATCAAATGAATTATAAATAACTTTTATGATGTTTTCTTTAATACCCCATCCAGATACAATTTTTTTCAGATAATTGCTCGGAGTTATAATAATCTTGGCCTGACGGGCTACTAAAAATTCTATCCAACGCCGAAGTTCAGTGATAAAATCAAGTTTCTTTTCTTGAAATTCCTCCAAAGACATAACTTTTGTATTTGTTGTCTGATGTTGTTCCCACGCATAATCCCCCACTATTTTTAATATAAATTTCTTTCGCAAAATTTTAGCAGCTAGCATGGCCGGCAGACCCACACTTACAGGATCTTGGGCAAAAATTATATCACTTTTCCATGCCGCTCTGCAGATTTTTAAAAAATAGGCCAAATGCCTGATGAATTTAGGGAGATGTCGCACCAAGCCAAAACTAACCACCTTCACATCAAATCCGCGTTTGGGAAGTTCTTCGGAAAGCGTTTTGCTGTAGGTAGCCGGACCGCCAATGTCCGGAGGAAACAAACCAGTAGCTATGACCAAGCACAGTTTTTCTTTTGTTTGCAGTTCATCAAAAATTATTCCATATCCTCCAGAAATTTTCTCCCAAGCAAAATGTTCTTTGATCAGTTGATACCCATTTTTAACAATAGTCTGCCTAAGTTCTTCATTGGCCAACAATAGTTTTATTTTTTGAGCCAGATCACTGGAGTCGCCCGCGCGGGCAAAAAGACCTGTTTTCGTGTCCTTAATAATATCCGTGATACCTCCTACTGGAGTGCCTATGATCGGAAGTCCCGCGGATAGGGCCTCTACAAAAGAATTACCCATACCCTCTGACCTTGATGGACGAACAAATATATCGGCTTGGTGAAGATGTTCGGGGATCTTTTCATGCGGGATTTCTCCGAAGAATTTTATATTAGCTTGTAGCTTGTAGCTTGTAGCTTGTAGCTCGAGCGCCTTGCGCTCTGGCCCATCTCCAATAATCCAGCATTGGACATCAGAAATTTCTTTTTTTATTTCAGCGATGGCTTTAATTAAGATATCAATTCCATTTTTTTGTACTAATCGTGAGGTGGTTATAATTATTTTGGGATTCGGTCCGCCAGTTGGCGGATTGGAATTTATTTGTAATTTGTAATTTGGGTTTTGGAATCTGTTAAAATCCACCCCATTCGGTATGACTTCCATTGATCTTTTATAATTATACTCTCTTGCAACATCTGACAGGTGCTTGGATATAGCAGTGACACAGTCTGCTTGCCTCAAAATAATACGAAAAGCCAAAGCCAACATGCCCAACCTTCCTTTCCTTAGCCTTTCTTCTCCATATCCGTATTGAATATTAAAAACAAACTTACATTTAGGATGTAACAACTTATAAAAAGCGGCGGCCAGAGACCCCTGAGATATATCCACGCCCAACATAATCGAGGCTGAATTTTTATAATAAAGAGGGGCAAAAGGAAGTAACCATTTATCAAATCTGGTTCCAAAACCAATTCTGACGATAGTACCTTCTGGTCTGACTTCTTTTGGGGGTAAATCACGGCGTAAGCGGGATGTAATAATATAAAAATCAAAGCGGTCCTTCAGCCGCTTTGTAATCTCCTGTATTGCTATTTCCGCTCCGCCAATAAACGGAAAATAAGCCGTGGTAAATATTATAACTTTTGGTTTTTCCATTTGCTTACTAATATATATCCGACAGCTGTTATTAAACTTAAAATTCCGGCCAACCAAAACGGAGATATCTTTAGTTTTCCTGGTGTAGTTTTATTTATCTCTGCAATTTCAGAAGTAGTTGATACAACTCGGGTTAAATAAGCTTCGGGAAGAGATTCGTCTCTGATAATTTTAGAAATTTTGGGTGTTTGATTATAGATCGCCGGAGTTTGAATAATAGTACCGGCTGGATGTTGAACTGGCGTATTATTTGTTTTCCATTCAAGAGCAAGAAGCCCATTGGGGTAACGCATTTTGGCTTCCAACGTTTTTTCTTCCAGAAAAATCTTGGTAAGAGAATTGGCCAAAGCGATTTCGGCCATTGGTCCTATTTTGGTTTTTGTAGGAATTACAAACTGCTTTCCGGACCCAGATTCCACCAACCACCCGCCAATATCCAAGAGAAAATCAGAAGGGTTATACAGTTTAAAATAACCCTTCTCACCTAGTAAAACGTCTATAATCTTAAGCTTGTTTGCTATTACTTCTATATAAGCATAATCGGAAGCCGCATAAGAACCGTTGGAGATATGCAAACCAACCGTATATCTACCTGGGATTTGGAAAATATGAGATATGGATTTCCCCTCTTTTGATTCTCCGTCTCCAAAATTCCACCAAAATCTGGTATCTTCCAGGGGTTCTTTGTTTGAGTTCCATGCCTGCCCAACAAAATCAACTTCCGATCCGGCAATTGTTATTTTATCTTCTCCGGCGGAGGCTTTTATAGATGGGTAGATAGTAGACGACTGGGAGATAGTAGATTGCGTAGATGCGGTTTGAGATGTGCTGCTGTTTTCAGAATTGGTTATCGCGTTAACCCATCCCGACTTTGGAGTAGCTAGAGCCGTCACCCAATTACTGCCGGATTTCTGCATAGTCTCTTTAGTGGTGTTATCACCCGCCAGCCATCCGGATGAAGCATTTATTTCATCTACCGTGCTACTAGCGGCATCTTTTAAGAAAAGGTGCTCGCCAGAATTAGAAAGAGCATTGTTTGTAAAAGAGTATATCTGATCAGCTTTGAAATTTGGCAAAACATCGTCATTTCCCCTTTCAAGTAAAAAATAGCTTTGAGACTTTATACTGCCAGATAAAATGATATTTGGTGATCCATCGGACGAAGTTATTTTCCAGCCGGTCAAGTTTATTTCCTGATCTGTGGGATTATATAATTCTATCCATTCATTATTAGACGCGGCCTGGCTTGATTCGCCCTCGCGTGGCAACATACCCATCCACACAACCTCACTGAACTGTATGTTGCCAGACGCAAAAATTCCTCCTGCCGGAAGCAGGAGGAATGGTAACAGCAACAAGAATCGATAATATGACATACTAGGGATTAATCTTTTCCCCTAACCCTTTGATGTGGGCAGTGATTTCCGCATCATTTGGTTCTTTTTCCAGAAGCTTAGTCCACCACTCTTTTGCTTTCGTATATTCTTTTTGCCGCTCATACAAAGCGGCTAAAGCTCGGACAAGGTTGGTGTCTTCGGGATTGGCTTTTGTACCTTCTAAAAGAATATCATCCGCAAAGTCTTTTTTTTCCGCATAGGAGTAGAAATACAGGTCGGACAAGGAGATATAAACAGAAGGATCGTCTGATTTGTTTTTAATAGAGGTTTTAAAATTTGCTTCTGACTTGGTGTAATTAGGCAGATATCGCCAATAAAGCTCCCCTAGATTGGAAAATGAAATTGAATTTCCCGGTCTTATAATATTTGCATATTCCCATGCGTCCCGTGCTCCTTCATAGTCGCCAATCACTTTTTTCAATATACCAAGCTCCAACCAGCCATTTAAAAAATCTGGATTTTCTTTTACGTTTCGCCCATGCACGGTAATACCGCTATAAATTTCTTCTTTTCTTTTTTCAGAAAAAATTTTAACATCGTCAGGATTAGGATGAACTTCTTCCGGATCACGGCCAGTATACTTAGGATTATTAGAAGCGCCACTGGCAGTAACTGTGTCCTGTTTTTTGGGCACTGAATCAGTTGAAGTAATTACAGGGGTATTGACAACGGTCGGGGTAGTATCCAGAGCTTCTTTTTTCTTAAATAACAGTATAACTAAGCCAGCAACAACGATTACCCCAAGGAGTATTAAGATGTTTCTATTCTTCAGTTTTTCCATAAAAACTATACTAGCCTAAAAGGCTACACTTTTCAAGTATAGGTCCTTAATTCCAAAGAGAAGATCATTTTTCTAACTGCTTAAGTAAGGAATTAAGTGAGCCCAGTATACTGCTTAAATTATTTACCACCCCTAATGCGGTAGTGTTTACCCTGCTCAAAGTAAAGTTAAACCCTCCCTTAGGACTTATAGCAGTAGTGGCTTGCGCTTCGTAGAATTCAAACTTAAGAGAACCTCTGGTAACATAATCAAAATTTTCAATCCACAGGCCAGTGGTCACTTCTTCTCCGTTTTTTATTAAGATGGGATAAGACAGGTTCGCAAATTGGATATGCGATGAGCCTTCTGGAACCACCAAAGAACTAAAAGTATGCGCTGTTTTTGAGATTAAGGTGTCGGAGAACCAAGAACCTTTTCTCAATAGAATCTGTATTTCTTTGTTGCGGTTAAGAAAAGAATCCATCTGGTCAGTAATCTTAATTTTAATCTGGGCAAAGAGGATATCATTGCCAGTGCGATTTGCAATGGTAAAATCGCCTATTTTAAGAGGACTTGTATAACTAGTAGGAAAGGTCTGGTTTTTTTCTCCGCTAATTTCCAAAGCTGGTGGTGGAGGAACTGGTGCGAGAGAAGGTGTTTCTGGTACGGCAGGAATCTCCGATGTTTTTGCCAATTCCTCCTCCTTTTCTTTTTGCTGTTGCTTCTGAAGTTGCTGTAATTGATCGTTCAGGGCTTTGATCTGCACTTGCAGCGTAGCAATCAAATCAGCTTTTTTTGTAGCCTCACCCGTCCCAACAACGAGGCGATTAGCAGCCGCTCGGGTCATAGACCCAAAATAACCAAGGGCTGGTTTTATGCTTTCCTTAATCTGAAATTTTTTAACCCCTTCACGAGTAAGAGAAAAGAAATTGCCATTGACAGGCCCCGAATAAACTCCCTGTTTTTGTAAAAATTCCTGCAGGCCACTTACCTCCGAGCTGTTTTTGAGTCCGAAATAGAGATCGCGTTCGAAAAACCCAAAACTTACTGATGGTATGATAAATAATACAGCAATTATACATAAAAACTTAAACAGATTTTTACTCATATCACCATTATACAACTTTAATACAAATCACTACAATACCAAAACACCCCGATGGCGGGGTGTTGAAAGAAATTACTTTGTTTTCAACTGATCTATTTTCTCCTGAACTGCCTTAATCTGTTCGGCTAGTAGTTTTGCTTTTACAGATTTGATTTGTTCTTGCAGTATCTGTAAGCTGGCCTTTTTGCTTTCATCTTTCGCTACAGCCGCTTTGTCATAAGACCCGGGTGTTGGCAATAAGCTGACTTTTTCCTTCAAAGTCCTAATTTGTTCCCTTATGGCGTCTGCCTGTTTAGCCTTTATGTTCTCATCTAGGGCTTTTCTGACTTCCGAACTAAGCTTATTGTAATCTGTAACCGCTTTGTTAAATTCCTTCTGCAAATCCACCAGTTTTTCACCCTCGGCGGCTCCGATGGCCAAACTTATTTCTGTGATTTTTTTCTCAAGTCTTAGCACCTCTTCGTCCATAGCTTTTGGCCGCAAGGCTCTGACTACCCCCTCCAGCTGTTTTATCTGCTCCTCCAGGCTTTTAGACAGCTCTTCTTTGCTTTTTACCGGTTCGGCCTCCACCACCACAGGTTTGGGCTTTTCTTTACCCACACCTAGTATTTTTTCTTGCAACAGCTTTATCTGCTCACCTATCAGTTTAACTTGTACTGATTTTAATTGCTCCTGAATAGAAGATATGCTGGCAAGTCCGGTAGCAAAAGAAACAAACCCCAGCACCACTATGACCCCCAAAACCATTAAAAGTTTTTTTGACATTATTTTTGTAGGGATTTAATTTTTTCTTGAATTTGTTTAATTTGCTCCTGAATCAGTTTGGCCTGGATTGCTTTAATTTGTTCTTGGATTTGTTGGACTTGAGTGCTCACCGCCGCGGAAGCTGGAGATGAAATAACGGAAGCTTGTGTTGCTGGTTTTGTTTCGGGAACAACAACTGGAATAGTTCCCCCAAAAACTTCGTTTAGTTTAGAAATGGTCTGCGGTCCAACTTTCCCAACTTGAGAAATACCATATTTCTTCTGAAATCTTTTAACTGCATTGAGTGTGGCTGGCCCATAATATCCAGTAACCTTACCTTCGGGATAGATACTTTTATCCGTAGCCAGAAGTTCTTGCAATCTTTTTATTTCATCATCCCTCTGCCCGGGAGCTAAACTCCGGGCAAATACACCAAAGGCTGGCGCTACATATTTTGTTTGAACTCCTTTTTGGGCAAGCTTTTGGGCTATAGCGGCCTGGACGCTCGCTATTTGGGCTTTTAATTGGGCAACCTTATCCACTGTTTCCGTGGCCGGCAAAGGCGCGGGCGCACTACTACCGCCACTACTACTCCCACCTCCACTACTACCACTGCTACCTCCGCTTGAAGCTCCACCACCGCCACTTCCACCGGTCGAAGAACAGGTACCAGAAGGGGTAACGGTTATATCTTCAGTCGTAGCACCCGAGGGCTTAGACATAAATATTCTCGATTGAGTACTTTCACATTGAATAGTTGCTAATAAGGAGTTAGTAAGCTTCTTCTTATCGGCTGACGTTATCTCAACGCTGGATCCAGCCGACATTCCAAAAGTGAAATTGGTATTATTGACTATTAAAGAATCAAACGTGCTCCCATTTAAAAGAGTGTATTCCGAACTATCTGAAGGCAGTACCAGAGTTACATTGGAAGTTAAGCTTACCTCATTTGCCGCCATAGCTGTAAGGGGTAAAAAGGCGGTTATAAGAAACGTGAGTATTCGTTTCATAAATTAAATACAATTAAGTAAGAGAATTATTTACAAGCGCCTGTCTGCCAGTAGGCCGCACCCGTAGTTGTTGCGTACATATGAAAGTATGAACCAGCCCCAGCAAGAGCACCGGGAGACTCAATCTGAATACATCCTCCCCTGCCGTTCGCTGTTGATTCTACTCTCATTGTAGTTGTACCTGACGAGCCAACAACAAACGCATCCCCACCAAAAAGTGATGGTCCCGAAGATGTCTCTATAACTCCTGCTGTTGTTGTAGCCTGCCCAACACCCAAACCTCCTGCCGCATAAACATTGCCGGCACCGCCAATAGAAAGGGTAGTTATTGGCGTGCCACTTGCGATACCAATTCGGCTATTGGAGGTATCATATCTAACAAGTGGAATATTTGCTGACGACGTAGCAATTGCCCAACTCGGGCCACTGGCAGCAGGAATAGTTGTGGTTCCTGCATTGTTGAATATAAGACTGGCAGAGTTAAGCCTAACTATGTCTCCTGCGGCATCACCAAAAAGAACATTACCAGTATTTTCAATAACACCTGCGGTAGTAGTTGCTTGTCCGACACCTAAACCTCCTGCTGCATAAATATTGCCAGCACCGCCCACAGAAAAGGTAACTATTGGCGTACCACTTGCAATACCGATTTTGGTGTTAGAAGTATCAAATCTAAAGAACGGCATGTCTGCTGATGAGGTTGCTATTGCCCAAGAAACGGCGCTTGCTGATGGAATAGTACTAGTACCAGCATTAGCAAAAGTCACGCTATTGCTATTAATAGTAAATGCATCCGCCGCCGCATCTCCTATAGTTACAGCTCCATTAAGGGTTGTAGCGCCAGTTATATCTAAAGTGCCTGTACCGGAAATGTTAGTTCCGATAGTGGTAGCCCAAACCGACGCTCCCACCGCTAATGCCAAACCGATTACCAAAGCCAAGAAAAAAGAAAAATGACTTGATAGAAACCTTTTTTTCATAAATATTGTTTTTATTATTAATTAAGCGAATACAAACATGACCATATTTGTATTGCCACAGTAGTTTTTAGTAACTACAGTGGATAAGTTTTTTTATTTACTTCAATTCTATATTACTCTTACAAATAGTAAAGTGGAGTAGCTGTGGATAACTTAAAACCCCGAATATTCGGGGTTTTAAGTTATCTGCAGGTTTGGGAAAGGGTCGGAAAACGGGAGTTTTCCGTGGCGGAAATACTAAAACCGAGGGGTTTTAGGGAGCAACAGCGAGTCCACTTGGTTGAGCTGTTGCGACGCTGGGGATAACTTAAAATCCGGCACTATGCCGGATTTTAAGTTTATAAATACCATCTAATATCAAAACAAAAGCCCCGTTCAAACGGGGCTTTTGCGAATCCACAAGGATGATTCTTATTACTTCGAGAAGGTCTGTGAGGACATTCCGGTTGTTGGTAGTCCAGGTAGCAGGTAGCCGTTTATCCAGTCATTGGTTGTTGTTGCAACCGTGGTGGTGGTGTTAGGCGACCAGATGAAGTTGTCATAGTTCGTTGCAACATCTTTATCAACCGTATCAGCTGTTACTCTTCCAACAAGATTGGTATCTACATCTAGACCGGCGTCACCGCCAAGGTTCACAGAGATAGATTCTCCAGCCACAGTAGAGGAGAATATACCACGGAGCTCAAAGTATCTGGATTGTCCAGCGGGAATGTTTATCGCCTCTGCTGTTGGATTTGCTCCTGTGTTCTTAACCGGGTCAAAGTAGATAACTACCTCTGATGTAGAGGCCGACTGACTCGTTAGGGTGCTTGTCTGATTGTCTGCCGTACAAGTATCGTTCGTATCTGAACCAAGCTCAACCGAAGATGATCCTACGCAGTCAACATCATTGGAGTTTAGCGGGTTGGAGGCGTATGCGTTTACCGAGAAGGATGAATCAGAGTAGCCATACAAACTGAAGTTTGATGATGTTCCTGTCAGTGATGACGACGATACAATAAACGTGAATTTGTAGAGCCCTACATCGCCTGCGGCATCAGCCGTTACCTTGAAGCGAAACATAGTCATAGTACCGTTGGACAGGGTATTTGACGGAACAGCAAGTCTTTCAAGGGTAGGCAGGGTTCTTACTAATCGTACTCCATCTGCCACTGTATCTTTCCCATTTGCCGGATTGACCTGTATACCTGATGCCTGACCTGTGGCTCTGGTAGTAGTGGTTGCTTCACCGTCATAGTTTACCCCTACCAAAGCGCCTCTGGTGCCTGGCAAGTTTAGACCTAGTGTTGCCAAGTCACCTTTAATGGTGAGCAATTTGTAAGAATCTTTCGGAACTATGAAGTCAGCGGTAAGAGTTGAGGTTGCTCTAGTGTCTGTTCCGGTAAATACTGCCTCTCCAACCTTAGTTGCTCCGTCCCACAACGTAACCTTGGAAAGGTCGGTTGTGGAAGCCGTAGAGGAAGACAAGGTTAAAGCGAGTCTATCAAGTTTTAGAGCTTCATAATCAGACTCAAGTTTCAATATAGCCAGTACAACATCAGTCTTTCCAGCAATTCCGTGTCGTGCAGTAGGGCTGGAAATATCTTTAGAAACTCGCAACTCGCCACCGGTCTGAATAGTCATCACAGGACCAGCGCTTGCCACTACAGTTTCAGTGATGCTTACTCCCGTATCTTTACCGGTTGTTACAGTGTCAGCTGACGCGGTTGTGGTCGTATCGTGGTCGGACAACATGATTACATATGTGCCGCTACCAACAGCGTTAGATCCTATATTACATTTTACATCTACAGTCTTAACTGTTCCTTTCGGAATGATGAGGTTGTTGTCAAGAGTAAAGGTATCTTCCGCATCCTCATCCGCCGCGTCTGAATCGGTACCCGCGAAGTTTACGATGTTTGAACCAGTGTTTAGAGCCGTAGCTCCATCAAACATCTGACAAGTGTTTAGGTTATTACCAATAGCTAAGTTACCGGCGCTAGTTGTCAATTCCTGTGAAGTTACTTTCACGTCTTCACCAGAGTTAGTAGCGTCATACTGAATTTTAGCAAAGGTAAATCCAGTGATTCCACGCACTACGTTCTGGGATGATGGTGTTCCGGCAACCGATACTTTCAAGCTAGCACCTCTTACGGTCATGGTATTCATAGACTGTGAGGTGGCTGGGCTTGCTGTCAGAGTTAATCCGGTTGTCTCTCCCTTGGCTGTTATATCGCCGTCAGGATCAACTGCTCCGGACAAAGTATCTGCATCCTCAAAATCAGTTGTCAGCTTACCTTTGAGTTTATATATGTTGTATCCAATCGGTACGGTCCAAGTGTCAGTAAAGGTTACTGTTTCATCTGATCCAACATCTTTTGGACCAGCGACAACGGCTCCTTTGCTATCATAGATAGCCACATTATCCATCTGAGTTCCATCCTCGCCTGCAGACAGAGTAAAGGTAACTTTAAAGGATGAAATCTGAACCGCTTCTCCTTTGGCCTCAAGACCAAAAGCGCCAAGTTCTACACCATTTACATCTATAGGAACGTTTCCAGCTGATACTGCGTTGTTTTTCTCAAATCGTAGAGAACCCTTGGAAATAGTGTGCTGATATGCGTCGTAGTAAGGCTCTACATTAGAGAATGCTCCGGTGTCATCCGTTGGGTCAGAAGTTCCGTTTGCTGCGATTATATAGTAACCGAAGGTTTTGCCCTTAACTACTATATCGGTCCTCTTCTGAACATCAAAGTCAACGGTTCGGTCGGAACCAGACTCAATATCAGTCTTGATAGAGATTTCCATGGTAGCTCCTTTGTCAAATTCAATCGCGGGATTAAATTTGGCTGTATAGAATTTGCCGTCCGAGGAAACTTCTGTTGGGTAGTCTTTGTCTTTTACTACCACCATTACATTCTTAAGATCACCAGATCCTGCCGAGCCTGATTGATACCATCTCATTTGGTCTAGCAATACCGGCTCTTGGGAACCAACTGACCATCGGCCACCAGAAGCATAGAATGCTTTGGTACCAACCTCCAGAGAGCTTCTCGCAGAACCTGGGTCAAGTGTGCCTCGGGAAGGAGATGCCAACGCGCCAATGTCCAAGCTTTCGTTTATAGTCATGCCGTTACCCACTATTGGGAATGCGCCATTTACTGCTGTAGTACCGGCATCAACTTTTACAATCGATAATTTTGCTACTTGTCCAGAGTTTGTAGTTCCGGCAGCAGAAAGCATGTTTGCTCCGATTGTCATAACCTTTGAAGTTCCTGCCTTTACCACAAAAGATTCGTTAAGCAATACTTGGTGCAAGGTATTTAAGGTCTTGGAAAGTCCGATCTGCACATTGCCTTCATCAAGCAATACGATGCTATCAAAAGCATCATCGTCAGCCATACCCTGTCTTTCTACCGTAACCGACTTAACAGTCACGTCTCCGTCTGAAGAAGCTGTAAAGATAGCTTTCACGAAAGGAAGTCTTGATGCTTTCAATGGAGCCAATTGCGCCGCTGGCTGATCAGCAACTGTCGTTACTGTGAGTCCGGATCCTGCTGGTACTGCTACCGCAGGAGTGCCGGGAACTGCCGGAGCCGCAGGGGCTACTGGAGCCGCCACAACTGTTGAATCAAACTTTGCTCTGGAAAGAGCGCCGAAGAATCCAACTGCTGGGCTAACACTCATAGCCGCTTGCCACTTTGATACTGCCATTTTGGTTGCGTTTCCGAAATATGTTGATTCTTTTCCGGGGGATCCTGCTCCGCTAGCCGATACGGCATAGCCAGCACCGTTTAGATATTGCTGTAAGCATTTTACATCATCACCCTTGACCCCTACTTTTAGGTTTCGGGTGAAACTACATTTTGCGCCGCTAGCTACCACTGGTGCTGCCGAGCCTCCAGATAAAGCAACTAGTTGTGCGCTGAGAGCCGCAATCTGTGCTTGCAGTTGAGCGATAGTATCAGATGAACTCTGGGCTACCGCCGCCATAGGCACAAAAGCAACTACTCCTGATAAAGCGATGGTGGTAGCAACGGTCAAAAGCTTGGCTTTCAACCCTACTCCACCTTCTAGTTTAATTTTCATCATAATGTCTAATAATTATTGTTTTGGAAACCCACCCTAACTTCGTATTGTTTTAGAAGTAAAGAGAAGTTTCCACTGGGGACACTTATTTTTTTATGATCCGACGCCAGTCGGGTCATTTCCTTTTTAGGGGTAACTTGTCGACTTTATTGGCCAGTCGCCCGGCCTTCCACAAGTAAAAATTTAAGTGTTTTTATAATTAACAATTTAACGATTCTTTTTCTTTAGTAAGAATTAAAGTTTAACAAAACCGAAAGTAACTCGTATTTCTTGCGTTTTTATTTAATTTTTAAAGTTCTTTCGGTTCAGTGAATGATTATTGGAATGCAGATTTCAGTCCATTAAACATAACAGACTGGAACCTGACTTGCAATACCCATTACTTAAGCACCAAAGCAACCAAAAAGCTGGCTTTCTCTCGTCGTTACAACTCATTATACTTCTACACAAACTGCCCGCAAGGGACAGTTATCCACAGAAAAACGCTAGACCTTTTAAATTTATCTAAATATAACAAACTACACCCTATTATAAACACCTTCGCCAGTCAAGCAAGTATTACAAATGTGGATAACTAAAAATCGAGCCAATTCAGCTCGATTTTTTGATAGATCCTTCGGGTGTTTAAGCTTTTAAACCCTAAACCCTTTTAGGTATTCTTTAAATCCTTCCCCTAGTTCGGGGTGCTTAATTCCATAGTTCACCATGGCTTTCATATATCCAAGCTTGTCGCCACAATCGTACCATTCACCTTTTACCTCGTACCCATACATCTTGCCACCGGCCTTAATATAGTTGTCCACAGCCTCGGTCAGATATATTTCTCCGTTTGGGGCCGGTTTTGTTTTGTGTAAAAAGCTAAACACTTCCGGGGTCAAAATATATTTGCTTATAACCATCATATCCGAAGGGGCTTTTTCAGGCTTTGGTTTTTCAACCACACCGTCTATTTTCCACACCCCCCCGCCTAAACTTTTACCTTTAATTACTCCATATTTATTGGCTTCACTAAGCGGAATTTTCTTCAAAGCAATCACCGGCCCGCCATACTTTTTATATACATTTATAAGCTGTTTTAGGGCCGGAATTTGAGAATCAATTATATCGTCTCCGGACATTACCGCCACCGGCTCATTGTTGGTCAGGGCAACCCCCAGCAGAACCGCATCCCCTATTCCTTTAGGTTCCTTCTGCCGGACATAGCTAAAAAATGCCATGGAAGATATCTTTCTTATTTCTTTAGCAAGGTCCGATTTGCCTCTTGATTCAAGATAACTCTCCAGTTCCGCCGCGTGGTCAAAATGATCCTCAATTGCCCTCTTGCCCCTGCCGGTTACAAGTATTACATGCTCTATACCCGAATCTACAGCCTCTTCAACTAGATACTGAATAACCGGTTTGTCTACAACCGGTAGCATTTCTTTGGGCTGGGCTTTGGTCGCGGGCAAAAATCTAGTGCCAAATCCCCCCACTGGTATGATTACTTTTTTAATTTTTTGCATTTAAATTATGAGGTTATGACCGATAAAGTATAAAGGACATTATTGGACTTTGTCCATTAGACAATAGGTTGTCCATCTCTTATCTCCATCTCTTGTTAAGATATTTCTTGCAACCAGATCATGCAAGTCGCGCTGGATTGTTTTAGAGCTTATGTTTTTAAAAATATTTTGTAAATCGCCAACTTGCGCTTGTTTTTTATGCTTTAAATATTCAAGTATGGTTTTTTGTCTGTCGTTGATCTCGTCAGATACGGTCGCAGGTTTATGTTGTGTTACTCGTACAGTCGGTTCTGCCTCCTTTAAAAATTGTTCGGCAAGTCTGCGGTACTCTCTTTGTAGAACCTCCAAGTTAGCGGGGTTGGTAACCCGTAGGATTTTTGCCAGTCGCAAGTGGTACCTGATAATTTTGATATTATTTATGATTTCTTCGTTGTCGTCTTGCCTTACAACCAACTCCAGTATTTTAAGCCCCTGTTTTCGCAGAGTTTGTTTTAGGACTTCATCCTTGGGAAAAGGGTCAGTAACCCTATATAGGGCAAGGGTTATTTCTAGCACTCTTTCTTCTGAGTTCATAAGCACCTAAGCTTATAAACAAAAACTTGTTTCTGTCAACTACCGGTACCAAACTAAGCTTGGCACAGAACCTTATCCACACTTTATTAACAGTGTTATTTGCAAAGTAAATCTTTTTCTTTTAAACTGCCTGTGCCAAGCTTAGTTTGACACAATTTGGTACAAACATGCGCAAAGAGCTTTTAGAAGAAGGGGAATATTACCACGTCTACAACCGTGGGGTTGATAAACGTGAGATATTCTTAGATAATTATGATAGATTAAGATTTGCAAATAGTTTGTATATTTTTAACAATTTTCTAAATATACCGTTCCGCTTTAATATAAACAGTTTAAAACCAGTTGAGCTTTTAACACCTATACAGCCGTATGTAGAAATAGCAGCTGCCTGCATAATGCCTAATCACTACCACATTTTACTAACCCCAAAAATACATCTTGGAATAAGTAACTTTTTACACAAAATTGGTGTCAGCTACACTAAATATTTTAATAATAAATATAATAGAAGTGGCAGTCTTTTTGAGAGTAGTTTTAAGGTTAAACACATAGACAAGCATGAATATGCAACTTATTTGACCCAGTATATCCACCTTAATCCTTATCCTTTGGAGTTGTGTCAAACTAAGCTTGGCACAGAAAAAATCGAAAATTATGAATGGTCCAGTTTGCCTGATTATTTGGGAGGAAGGAGTAGGTTGACCAAGGCAATTTCATTAGATTTTAGAAATGATGTTTTAGGAATGGACTCGCTGGGTTATAGAAAACTGTTCCAGGAAACCTATAGTTCTTTGTGCCAAGCTTAGTTTGACACAAGTAGATTAAGTAAAACAAAAATGATGAAAAATGTTTTAAAATTTTTGGTGGGGGGAGTGGTGATTGTGGTGTTGGGGATCGGGGCGATATCCGGAGTTCAGTATTTGAAATACAGGTATAGTCCGGAGTATAAAACTTACAAAGAAGCACAGAGATTGATTAAGGAATACAATGAAGACCCTTATGG
>JAUYPW010000032.1 GCA_030697525.1 bacterium | reverse complement strand
GCATGCTAGCGGAAGTTATTTTGAAAGAAGCGAAGGAGATTGATCCTCAAACTGTTGATGGTCTTGACCTGGTTGTGCAGGAATTTGATGATGAGTTTGTGGCTAAAATTGAAGATGACAGTATAAAACAGTTGGTTGATGTACGACAACGTGTAACTACAGAACTTCAAAAGATTAAGAAAAAGCGCGCAGCAGAAATGTTGATCAAGTTTGCCAACTCTCTTACTAAAACTGAAGAAGACGTAGAGGGTCAGATTTCGGCATTGATAGGGGAGCTTGAACAAAATAGTGGCATGGAAGATCTTTTAGAAAACAAACTAGATCTGGTGTCTAATATGCTTTGGGCAGAAATACGTCAGCTTATACCCAGAACCAGAAAGAAAGCCCATCATAAAATATGCAGAGG
Source organism: bacterium (assembly GCA_030697525.1). Taxonomy (GTDB): domain Bacteria; phylum Patescibacteriota; class Minisyncoccia; order Sungbacterales; family HO2-52-23; genus JAUYPW01. Next base: position 6,032 of record JAUYPW010000032.1, on the reverse strand, counting down.
GCTTAAAATATATCGGGTTGTGGAGATGGAAGAGACAATAGATCGGTTTAAAAAAGATATGTATTTTCCAAAGTGATAATTTAAACTTATAACCAGTCCCGCCGAAAGGCCGGGATTTTTTATTTGATTTCATATTAAAAATCTGCTATTATATGGGTATAGTATGTTTATTTTAGGAAGCTAAAATACCCTTTAGTTGCGTTATATAAAGTAAATATGCCCCCATTTAACCAATTCACCGTAAAAGCTCAAGAGGCGCTCAAAAAAGCGCATGATTTGGCTATGGAGCGCTCTCACACCCAGATTGATGCGCTGCATTTGCTTACCTCTTTGGTTTTGCAAGAGGAGGGTACGGTTGAGTCTGTTTTGGAGAAACTGGATGTGGACATATCTTCTTTGATTGACCGCTTGCTGGAAACCCTTGATTCTCTTCCTCGCGGAGCGGCGGTTGCCACTCCTCTTGGACAAGTCTTTCTTACTCAAGATATGGCCAAAGCCCTTGAGCAGGCTCACCGTGAGGCGGCTCAATTAAAAGATGAGTTTATTTCCACCGAACACTTGTTTTTGGCTTTGCTTGAGATTTCCCCCAAAGCCAAAGATATTTTGACTAAAGAAAATTTAAATAAAGAATCTTTTTTGCGTGTCTTGGCGGAACTTCGCGGAGGACAGAGGATTACTGATCCGGAGCCGGAAACGAAATATAATGTAATCGAAAAATATGCGCGCAACTTAACCCGTCTTGCCAAACAGGAAAAACTTGATCCGGTCATCGGCAGGGACGAAGAAATAAGGCGGGTTATGCAGGTGCTTTCTCGGCGCACAAAAAATAATCCGGTCTTGATTGGAGAAGCGGGCGTTGGCAAGACAGCCATCGCCGAGGGTTTGGCTCAAAGAATAATTTCTGGTGATGTGCCCGACACTCTTAAAGACAAAGATCTTATCTCCATTGATCTTGCGGCTATTATCGCTGGCACCAAATACAGAGGCGAATTTGAAGACAGACTCAAAGCTATTTTACGGGAGCTGGATAGAGCCGGTGGCAAGTTTATTATTTTCATAGACGAGCTTCATACTATTGTGGGTGCAGGGGCCGCCGAAGGGGCGATAGACGCTTCCAATATGCTAAAGCCCGCTTTGGCTCGCGGAGAACTCCGAGCAATCGGTGCCACCACCCTAAAAGAATATCAAAAATATATTGAAAGAGACCCAGCTTTAGCTAGACGCTTTCAGCCGGTTTATGTGGATGAGCCTTCGGTTGAAGACACGGTGGCTATTTTGCGAGGCCTAAAACCCAAATATGAAGCGCATCACGGGATAAAGATTACCGATGCGGCTTTAATCGCGGCCGCTAGTTTGTCCTCCAGATATATCACGGATAGATTTTTGCCCGATAAGGCCGTGGATCTAATGGACGAGGCGGCATCCTCTCTGCGGCTTGAGATGGATAGTCTTCCTAAAGAGCTGGATGAAAAACGTCGGCAGGTAATGAAGCTTGAAATTGAGAAAGAAGCGCTAAAGAAAGAGGCCGATCCAAAATCCAAAACCAGGGTCAAAAAAATAGAAAAAGAAGTCGCTGAAATGCAAAAAAACACCCAGGAGCTGGAAGCGGCCTGGAAAAAGGAGAAGGAGATAATCAATGAAATCCGGACTCTGAAAAGAGAGCTGGATTTACTGCGGCAGGAATCTGATATTGCCGAGAGAGCCGCGGATTTTGGCAAAGTTGCTGAACTTCGCTACGGCAAAATACCCCAGACTGAAAAAAGATTGCGAGAAGCCGAAAAAATCCTTACCAAACTGCAAAACTCTCGACATCTTCTGCGCGGAGAAATAATGGAGGAGGATATCGCGGGAGTGGTGGCTCGCTGGACTGGGATTCCCGCAACTAAGATTTTGGAAACCGAAGCGGCGCGCCTCTTAAAGATGGAAGAAGAGTTGAAAAAAAGAGTCATTGGGCAGGATGAGGCTATCAAAAAAATTTCCAATGCGGTACGTCGTTCCCGTGCGGGCATCAGCGAAGAAAATCGTCCCATCGGATCTTTTATGTTTTTAGGTCCTACGGGTGTCGGCAAAACAGAACTTGCCAAAACTCTAGCCCAATTTTTGTTTAGCGATGAGAAGGCTTTGGTGCGAGTGGATATGTCGGAATATATGGAGCGCCACTCGATATCCAAAATCATTGGTTCTCCCCCCGGATATGTAGGTTACGAGGAAGGGGGACAGCTGACGGAAATAGTAAAACATCGTCCCTACTCGGTGATACTCTTTGATGAAATTGAAAAAGCTCATCCGGAAGTTTTTAACATCTTATTGCAAATTTTTGACAACGGACACTTAACGGACGCCAAAGGCAGAATGGTGAATTTCAAAAATACTATCATAATCATGACCTCCAACATCGGGGGAGAATTTATGCAGGAAATTGGACGACTGGGTTTTATGGGGATAGATGAGGACACACGGGAACAGAAAGAAACCGACATGAAAGATAAAATTAGAAAAGCTTTGGAGCGGCACTTTCGTCCGGAATTTTTGAACAGGCTGGATGAGATAATTATTTTCTCCTCTTTGAACCCGGAAACTATTCAGAGGATAGTTGAGGTCCAGCTGGAAAAGGTGCGAGAGAGGCTGGAGCAAAAAGGCATAAAGTTATCTTTCACCGAAGGGCTGAAAAAATTTATTTCTGAAAAAGGTTATGATCCGCAGTATGGCGCGCGGCCACTGAAGCGCGCGATTCAGACCTTGGTTTTAGATCCGATCGCGCAGGAAATGATTGCCGGAAAAACAAGAGAAGGGGATAGTGTAGAGGCGGACGCAAAATTCGGAGAAGTGGTTTTTCAGAAAAATGTTAGGAAGATGGAGAAGATACAGAGACGAGTCGCAGTGTTAAAAAGATAAAAAATCCTCTGGCGTTACGTCGGGGGATTTTTTATTTCTAAAGAAAAATTTTATGAAAAAGAAAAGCTGCACAACGGGTTGTGCAGCTAAGTTAAGAGGGGCTCGCGAGAGCCAAGTTTTGCGATATAAAGTTTTAAAAGACCGGTGTAAGTTAGGGTAGATTGTAGTAAGTGATCCGAGGAAGAAGTTGTTAGAGCAATTGCCCTCAAAGTCGGATACACGTATCACCATCCAGAGCCATATCGTCACTATAATAGTAATTTTGAGAGGTGGCAAGAGGGAGTTATGCACAGCCATAAATTAAATCCCAATATCTAAATCCTAAGCTAACCAAGGGTCATCCTGAGCGTAGCGAAGGATCTCATGAGTTCCTTCTGTCGCTTCGCTTCTTCAGGATGACTTGCTGTCACGGGTCAGTTTAGAATTTCGTGCTTAGAATTTGCACTTTTTAGCGTTTATTTAGCCCCACTACGCTGTTTCTGGAAGCGGGGAAATTGAAACGCCGAAGGGCAGATTTTACTCAAAGGGCATAGGTCGCATCTTGGATCTTTGGCCGTGCAGACGGCTCGGCCGTGGTCTATGAGAAGATAAGTTAGGTCAAACCACTGTTTCTTGGGAAAGAGATCCATCAGATCTTTTTCTATTTTTTCCGGTTGGTCGGATGCAGAGAAACCTAGAAGTTGCGAAAGACGGCGAACATGAGTATCCACAGCCACTCCTTCCACTATTCCGTAAGCATTTCCCAAGACAACATTGGCTGTTTTTCTGGCTACTCCACGCAAGACAAGCATCTCTTTCATCGCGCGCGGAATTTTTCCTCCAAATTTTTCTTTGATGATTTTGGCGGTGGTTAAAATACTTTTTGTCTTAGCTCGATAAAAGCCGGTTGATTTTATATCTTTTTCAAATTCTTTTGTATCGGCTTTGAGATAGTCATCTAGTTTGGGATATTTCTTAAAAAGTTTTTCCGTCACCTCGTTTACTTTTTTGTCGGTGCATTGGGCCGAGAGAATTACCGCCACCAAAAGTTCCCAGTTGTTGGAAAACTTCAGAGCGATTTTGGCATGAGGATATTTTTTCTTAAGAAGCGCAAATATATTTTGAGCTCTTTCTTGTTTCTCCACAAAATTTTTATCTTGAAAAACTTTCTTTGGAATTGGCATTAAGGGTATAAAGAAAACTTGGTTCCCTTCGGTAACGCTCTCGAAAACACGTTCGTCCTGCTCCAGCGGCAGGACTCACTCAGAGAAAGTTTGGCTTTCCGCTGGAAGCGGAACCAAGCAAGCCAAACTTTCTATGGTTTTCTACGAGCATTACCTTCGACCAAGTTTTCTTACAATTTTATATATGTTTCCTTAGTATTGATACGACCCCTTCCGGTTCTTCAAAAATAAACGCCTTGATTCCCAGACTAGTTGCAAGTTCAACGTTTTCTTTTGAATCATCAAAATATATACATTCTTCAGGTTTGAGACCATTTTCACTAAGCACTATTTTATATGCCTCTGGCGCTGATTTTGTAAAACCAGTTTGCCAAGAATAATAAACTTTACCAAATAGCTCTTTTAGGAACGAGAAATTTTTATCATAATAAGCAGTTCGTTCTGCAAAGTTGTTGGAGAGTATAAATATTTTAAAACCCTCGTTTTTTAATCCTCTAGCTATTTCTATCATCTCGGGAACTTCTCTCTCAGCGCTGAACCAAAAATTGAAAAAATCCTCTTTAGATAAATTTACTCCCCATTTTTCTAAATAAGGCTTCCAGTATGAAAAAGTATCACCTGCGTTTGGTAGTCTGACTTTTGCCATTATCTCTTTAAGCACCGGTAAAAATTTTTCTTCCAGAACATTGAACTTATCTCTAAACCTATCGCTTAGCTTTGGACTTCGTATAAAAACTCCGTTTAAATCAAAAATAATAGTTTTGATCATGGGTCTAAATTATATTACTCAAACACAACACCTCCTCCATTTGTATAGGAAGAAGTTCCATCCGTAAAGATATTGGTTTCGTTGGAGCGGAAGGTGGTGTTGGCGATGGTTGGCGTTGAGGAAGAGGTAAGATATAAACCATAAAAAGTTTCTGCAGTGGAGTCGGAATGATTTTGGACTAAAGAACCGGAGATGGTTGTGGAGGTGGAATTTTGTGTCCAGATGCCGTAAAGATAACTGTATTCAACAGTGGAATTTAAAATATCAATGGAAGTTGTTTTTAGGCGGATTGCTCCGTCGTCTGGATTTAAAACATTGGTATCTCCTCCGTAGCGGATGACAGCGTAATTAAGAGTTGATGAAGCCGCCGTGGAATTGAAAGTCAGGTTTAGCCAGTCGCCGGCGGCGGGAGAATTGGCCGAACCATTGGCATTGGTATCGCCCCCGTAAGTGTCGTCTTTGATGGAAGTGAAAACAACTTTATTGGCGGATGTTCCGTTGGTAACAATTTTTCCGTTAGCGGAAATTGCGCCAGTGCCTTGCAGTTTTATTACCGCTCCGGCGGCTATAGTAAAAGTTTTTCCACTGTCTATGGTGTAGGTGGTATTTTGAATTACGTAAGGGATGTCGGCGCCAAGTGTATAGTTTTGCTGAACCGTTCCCTGCAGGCCTATGCCATTGGTACCATTGGAGCTGGCCGTACTTCCGGAAAAAGAGGGGTACGCGCCATTGGATTCAGCGGCAAAAGAAGTATTGCTGGTGAAAGTATTATTGGAAATAGTTGAAGTAGCGCTGGATAAGACTCGCAAACCATAATAATTACTGGAGATGGTGTTGTTAGAAGTTACCGGCGAGCCGCCTTCTATTATAATACCCGTGCTGTCTATGTTGGAGTTGGCATTATTTTCACTAATTGTATTTGTGTCTATAGTCCCAAAAGCGTTTTTAAACCAGATGCCGTAAGCGCCAGATTTCTGAATGGTGGAATTTTTAATCGCAGCAGAGTAATCTTCCACTCGCAAATTAGCCCAGTGGTTTGAGGAGCCGTCTTTATAGCCCCCGTATTTTATAACACTTCTATCTATGATTGAGCCGGCGGCCAGAATTTTTATTGAAGCCCAATCACCGGCCGTGGGACTGGTATTCGTGCCATCGGCGTTGGTATCCCCGGCGTAAGTATCATCTTTGAAAGAAGTGAAGACTAT
>JAUYPW010000031.1 GCA_030697525.1 bacterium | reverse complement strand
TTCCAGCCGAAGAATACCCATAATTATTTGTTAGTTTCAAACACAAACCATAAACCGTCCCGAACTTATTGAGGGGCGGTTTTAATTTTTCACCCAAACAAAAACCAACTCCCATGAGTCAGTTTTGTCTAAAAAGCGGGTAAGGGGAATCGAACCCCTGTATCGACATTGGAAGTGTCGCGTATTACCACTATACTATACCCGCATAAATCATACTCTTTTAACCACCGCTTCTATCCAACCCATTATTTTACGATGCAAGCTTTTAACCCCGTATAAATTAGTATCGCCCTTTTTGACATACAGATGAGCGGTCCCGTATGGTAATTTTCTGTTGTTTATTGCTGACTTGTTTATCCTTTTGTCTATAACACTCTTTGAGAATTGTTCCGGGGGTATTTTGGTTTGTTTTGACCAAAAAATTATATTATTTTCTGTATTATTATCTGGGTAATCGTGCAGGGTTATTTTAAAATTTTTGATTTCAAGACCGCAAGAATCTTTTAGCCACTTTATAGCCAACCTAATTATAGTAGGATCTGAATTAACAATTCTTACTTCTTCATTAGCCTTTGAACCTTCACCTAAATATAACCCTATGCCCAACATAAACAAATCTCTTGAAGATAGTTTCCCAATATCTTTCGCGGCCTCTACTTTTTTCTTTTTTATATCATCTAGTTTACCCCTTTGTTTAAAGAGAGCTGACTTAAGCTTGGCCTTTCCAATCCTGGCAATGACCTCTTGGTTTGGGTGAAACTCTATTTTGTTTAGCCAATTACTTAAGGTACTCTTGGATATGCCTAATTCCTTACTGATTATACTATACGAATTACCAGCTTTTCTAAACTCTACAGCTTTTGATTTTATCTGATTCATCTATCGCATCATATCACACCAATAAGACGGGTTCAATGACATTGTTCACAGATAATTTAATTTCAATGTTATCACTTTTTTGACTGATTTATCAAGTTGTTCCTCTGAAATTGTGCCGTCATGAAATGCTTTTTTTATAGCCGCAATGACGGATGAAATTTTTTCCGGTTTTAAACTGATAATTAACATATCGTGGCCAGCCATCAAAGATTCCACCGCAACCTCTTCCATGCTTCCGCCAGCTGACGGATTTTCCAAAGCCGAAACCATGCTTAATTCATCGCTAACAATCAATTCTTTATAACCCAAATTTTCTCTCAATAAATTTTTTAGAAAAACGGTTGAGATTGTAGCCGGCTTTGTATCTATTTCCTTAACTTTTATATGCGCAGTCATAATTGCTTGCGGATTGGCTAAACTTATCACCTCTTTAAAAATATTCAGAGAATTTTCAAATATGTCTATGTTATCATAACTCACTTCTTTTTTATGCGGATCCGGTTTTACATTTCCATAACCGGGAAAGTGCTTTGGAACAGAAATTATACCTCCGGCATCATAACCTTCCAACATAGAACTAGATAATTTAACAATAGCGTCTGGTTTCACGTGAAACGAGCGCGGATAAAGATACGATTTTGGATCAGTGACATAATCTAAGATTGGCGAGAAAATCATATTGAAACCAAGTTCTTTCAGCTCCCCTCCTCTTCTTCTGGCCACGGCTTCGGCCTGTTCAGAAGTCTTGATTTCTGCTTGTGGAGTTAATTCTTTTAGAAATTTTATCCGTGAAATTAGTCCCCCTTCTTGATCAACCGCCAAAAATAAAGAAGGTAAATCATGTTCTTTGGCTAGGCCTTGAATATCTGTATTTAGCTTTTGTAATTGCTTTTTGTCTTGTATATTCCTCTCAAGCAAGTTAAAACCTCCAATATTATACTCAATTACCAGTTTTCTAAGCTCGTTATCCAGAATAGTATTCCCAAAACCTCCGATTATAAGTTGGCCAATTTTCTGTTCCACGGTCATCTGGCTCAAGATTTGGTCTATATGACTTAATCTGATTTGATCAACAGACGATGTTTGGTCTGTATTAACTTGGTTTCGGGAATAAAGGGTATTAAACCCTTTGTTTTCAGCACTCGCTCGGAAATGCAAACGCGAGATGTTTGCATTTCTCTCGCTCGCTTGAAAATAAAAAAACAAGCCAAGCAAAAGGCCTGATAACAATAAAATCACTACATGTTTCATGTGAAACCTCATTTTTTGGCTTATCTTCGGGCCGCTGGGAATCCTTCTCCCCCGCGCTTCGCACTGTTTAAACAGGCTACGCGCTCCTCCGAAGCCTGGGTTTCCAAAACGTGAAGACATTCACGTTTTGGAATACCCTTCTATTCCCAGCTTTCAAACTAAATTATATCGGGCCGCTGGGAATCGAACCCAGTCTATCTGCTCCCAAAGCAGATGTACTACCAGTATACTACGGCCCGTTTAAATTTTGTTGTTTCACGTTTTACTTTTTATGAAACTCATGAAATGTAAAACGTGGAACTTCTAATACTTCTTCTCCCAAACAGCATTCTCAATATGATTTATCCTTGCCTTGTAATTGTTTCTATTTATAGATATAGCGACCACATCTATCTGCCATTCTCTATCTATTGGGGCCTTATTTTCCCAAAGGTAAGTTTCGCAAATTTTCTGAAGTTTCTTAACTTTTGACCTATTTATACTATATTCTGGTAAATAGTGCTGTGTATTCTTAGCATCTCTTGTCTTAACTTCAATAAATACTAACCTATCATCCTTTTTAGCTATCAGATCTATTTCCCCCCAAGGCTTCCAATAGTTCCGACCTATAATCTTGTAATTCTTCTTAAGCAAATAGTCTTCAGCTATCTTTTCTCCAATATCTCCGAATTTGCGTTTTTGAGAGGGCATTGAAAAATTTTTACCTCCTTAACGTTTCACGTTTTACCTCACACTTATCCACAGATTTGGCTAATCGGAGCGTGGGATACGAACCAGGATCAATTTAGCGGAGACAATTTTGACTATATTCAAGGCGCGAGGAGGAAATCGCAGCTTAAGCTGCCTTTCCGACAAGCAACGCAGAAGATAGTCAAAATTGTCCCGCCCTCTGGGGAAGCTAAAAAATGGTTGATTTCTTTGTTACTCCTCCTCGCTGTGTCTATCGACACACCTTCGTCGTCGTGTCGCGAAATCATCTCATTTTTTAGCTTCTAAGCTTGATTCTGGTTC
>JAUYPW010000027.1 GCA_030697525.1 bacterium | reverse complement strand
GTAACATCGGTATCTGACTGGCAGTAACTACCCATAGAATGATATCCGGCAGGACAACTGGAAGATGAAGTGGTGGTAATTGTCACAGATACAAAAGGGCTTTCCGAACAGCCGTAGCCATTGCAAGGAGATATTTTATATTCATTAGTACCTTGTGGGACGGCATAATTAGTAAAAGTCCCACTTCCTCCATAAAGTATTCCCATCTCGCCCATGGTTACCCAAGTAGTTGAGCCTTGAACCCGGCGATAAATAACATATTTATCTTCGTTGGTAGAATTATCAGTCCATTTCAAAACCACATCGTACCCGTTGGCGGCAATCGTGGCTGTCAGGCCAGATGGGACTGTGGGTGCACTGGCTGAAGTTGTCGTAGTCGTAGTTGTGGTGGTAGTGGTGGTTGTTGTATTTGCCGTAGTACTAGTAGTTCCAGTTGTAGTATTTATTGTAACGAAATCTGAATCGGTACAGCCGGAGGTGCTGGGACAAGCTGATACCATATATTCATAGCTTCCATCAGGTACACCGGTATTCACATAACTGCCGTTTCCACCGGACATTGAAGGAAGAGTGACTAGTACAGCCCAGCCTCCTCCGCTAACCCGGCGATAAATTTTATAATTATCCTCTCCTGCAGCCCAATCCGTCCAGATTATGGTTACGGTACTGGAAGCAGTCAAAGAAGCCGAAACCCCCGTTGGTTTTGCTAAGTAAGTGGTCGTGCTTGTGGTAGTTGTGGTAGTACCTCCACCGGAGCATCCCGCTGTTGTCGCTGTATCCCCTTCTTTGGCTGATATGGTCATGTTTGTATCGCAATAAATCGACTGTCCGGCTGAATTGTTATACATATAGTGACAACCACTCCCCAAAAGAGCAGTAAGACTAGATGAACACGCAGAGGTGGCAGTTGTGGTGGTAGTGTAGGTTGTGCCGGACGAAGAACAACCTGCCGTTGTCGCTGTATCTCCTTCTTTAGCAGATATACTCATGGGTCCGTCGCAGTAAATAGCCTGCCCCGCAGAATTGTTGTACATATAGTGACAACCGCTTCCCAAAAGAGCGGTAAGACTAGAAGAGCACGAAGAATAAGAAGAATAGGTTTGCGCCAAAGAATTGTGCCTGAAAGAATTCTTGAGAGAGTCTACCAGTTTCTGCAAAATATTCAGTTTGCTTGCTAGAGAAGCAACCTGATGCTGTTTGTTTAGGTCGCTTGACAAAGCGGCTTCAACTCGAGGACTAACTGCGGAAATTAAGATAAATAAAAAGGCGGTTGCCAAGCACGCGCGAAAAGCAAACCGCCACAATTTTGTATGGCCTTGCATATAAATTTTATAAAAATTAATTTATTACACTGATAATAGTTTTATTGTAATCCTTTGAGTTAAAAAAGAAACCTTTGGAAGTAGTAGTTGTCCACACCCCGTGTCATTCTAAATATCCTCTTTCTTTTCTGTGGTGGCGTGATAGTGATGCGTAAAGGACATTTGTCTTATACGATGCTCCACGTACCACAAAACAGCGAAGACCAAGAGAGCCAAAAAAGTGGTGAAGATGGAAGCGGCATAAAATTTAAAACCCACGGCCATGCCTATGGCCGCCGAAAGCCAGAGGCCCGCCGCTGTGGTGACACCCTGAAGTTTGGATTGGGCAAAAATGACTACCCCCGCGCCTATAAACCCAACTCCGGTGACAATCTGCGCGGCAATACGTGTGGGATCAAACTGCGCCAAGCCGTTAACTGGAAGATTTTTAAGGGCGTGGATTGAGACAATGGAAAAAAGAGCCGAACCCAGCGAGACCACCGCAAAAGTTCTCATACCAGCCTCTTTGCGGGCCAGACTTCTTTCCAAACCAATCAAAGCGCCCAAAAAAGTCGCCAAAGCCAGCTGACCAAATAGTTCTAAGTTAAAAGCTGATAAAACTTCTTCCATGGTTTTTAAATCTTTAAATTTTTAAACTTCCTTTGTAGTAATCCTCCTATCCGCTACCCCGCTTCCTAAAATTGCAACCAGCAGAACCCCTGTGTAAATATACAAAAGAGGTCGCAGGCTAATCTCCATATCAGCTGGCAAAAGGCTCAAAACAAACAAAGAGTACCAAGAAGCCATGGAAATACCTCCCAAGATAAACGCCCAGTGCCGCAATGATGTCAGTTCTCCCATCTCATGGTCGTGTTTTTTACCGAAAGAAATCCGCACGAATTTCGGAGCAATAAGAAGATTGAGTAAAGATCCTGTTAAAATAATAATCAGAAAGATTGCGGTTTTTAAGGTAAATACCGGATAACCAGCAAACCCAGCTGGGAACGGAAGGTAAAATCCAAGCCCGCTTATAAAAATTATGGCGAGCGACACCCAGACCACATGAGATACAGTCCTCATTATATCCGCTTCTAGTTCCGATATACGCCTATCTTTTAAAAACTTAAAGAAAAGCACGTCAGCCACCGTAGCGCTCCCCAACCCAACGGCCAAACCTATTGTGTGCAAAACAGAAACCCAAATCTGGTATTCTGTCAAAAATATCCCAACTTTTGCCGCTAAAAAATAAAATGGCAGGAAAAATATAATAGTGCATAAACCGGCGGAGATAAGACACCAAGTACACCATTGTTTCAGGAAAAATGCCTGCACAAAAGTCAGATACAAAGAAAAAAGGAAGGCAACCATACTAAAACCAAGCAAAATAAATATAGACAGATCAAAATAGGCCCCTGAAAAAACCAGTGAGAAGCCGTAACCGCCAACTATCAGAGCATAATAGACCATACCCCAAACCTCCACTCCCACCCCCAGAAATCTTGAAAATTCACTATGCACCACCCCGTCACAGGTAGTACCCACCGGACACACCAAAACTTCCTTATTTCTTTTGGTGTGGTGGATATAAAAGGCCAAAAGAAAACCTAGCGAGCTCAAAATGATAGCGATTATGTAAGGAATCAAAATCATCTATAGGAGATCAGGATTCGAACTAACATCAATTTTGACGCTAGTTCGAATTCTAGTCTCTACTAATAATAATAAAAATTACCTGTTACTGCAAAAGGTTGACAAAAAGGTACACTCTGTGCTATGCTCTCACACAAGGTCGTTGACAAAAGACCGCAACAAAAACCCCAGAAACAACCCAAAGAAAGGAGCAAGTAATGATGTACGAAATCACCTTAAGGACTTGGGATGACCATAAGAAAGAAATGGTTTCCGAGGTTGTGGTTGGATTTTGTCCTGTTCCGGGAAAAACCGGAGAACAAACGCTTTTAGAGCCGCACGTCTCGGTTAAAAACCCTGCGCAGAATGTGGACTTGGTTTTTAAAATGAAGCCGGATGAATATTCTGGAGTTGAGTCGTTTTTTAAGCAGGTGGCCAAATTTACCAACCCGGGTGAACTGGTGGATATTTGTAAAAACGTTTTGGGAGGACTTTTTATGTCCAACCCGGGATCAGTATTGGGTGGCCTATTCAAGAGAGAGAAGAAGTAAGGAACGTTTCCCCACTGCCGAGAAATCTCGGCAGTGGGGAAAAAATTAAAAGGAGGTTCTGATGGAAGATGAAAAAATGCCTGACCGTCTTTTTTATGCTCCCGTGATAATAGGATTCGTTGTTTGTTTGGTTATCGGGAGTATCATCTGCTATGAACTTTTCTGGAAACAAGATTACAACCAGCAAAAACTACTTGAATACAAAAAAGAGCTTTTCTTGGTTTTGGCGGAAAAACGGGAAGATGTTGTTCACCAATCACCTCTGCAGGCAAGCATACTGACGGGTAATTTTCTTCTGGAACAGCACCGACAAGGAACTAATATAGACAGCTTATTTAAGGTTATAAATTATTTCAATTATGTTCTGCCAGCTTTTGACACTGATAAGGAAAAGAAACAAAAAACCTATCTTTTGGCTGTTTTGAAAGAATCAGGCAGATTTTCAGATGATCTTTTCAGAGCCGCCGAGGACCATGAATTTAATACCCTGATCGACAACTCCGCAGAGGTAAAGACAATCAACCTGCTTCTCGCCAAAAAAATTCAGGCGCCGGAAATTAAGCACGCTTTGCCCGAATTTCCTTATCTTTACGCGTTCTATGTCCTACTTATATCCCAGTGCGTCGGATATCTGGTTTTTATAATACGAGTATTGTGGTGGAATGGTGAACACACCCAAGAATACCGCTGGCGAGACGCGCCTTGGGGGAAACCCGGAACTTTGATTTTGGTTGTCCCCGGAGGTTTGGTCTGGATCGCAATTTATGGAATTGTGATTTTCTTTGGCAATGACTGGCTGGAAAGAGTAAAAAACCGCCAAAAAGAGACCGGGCAGTCCTCCTTGAAAAATCTCGGGGAATATTCTGACAAAGACACCGAAAATCTGGCCAAAAAACTCCAAAAAAATATTGAGGGAGGGGGTTAGGACAATGGACCGAGAAGAATTTCCTAAAAAAGTTATCCGTGGCCCTCTTATAGCCGGAGCCGCGATTATCATTGTTGGACTTGCGATATTGGGTGGTATGGGTATAGACAAAGTAGATAAAAGGAAGGAAGGATCAGGTAGTCTGGCTTTTATGGAAGGTCTTTTGAAGTCATCCGCTGGAATCCAGGAGACTCTATACGCCAAAGACAAACCGTCATCTATCTTTAACGGAATAAAAATAGGAATTTTCTTGAGAAACAAAACCAAAGAAGGACTTTCTTTGGAAGAAGTTTTAGAAAAAGAAAGAAAACTGCGTCTTTATGTGGAGGACTTAAAAGTCACTCCTCCGGAATATTTCTTGAAAGAAATTGAAAATCGGGGAATGCTGGAACATCTTAGCTTTATGACTAAAAACTCCTATTGGGAAGCTTACAGAAACAGTCCGAGCCATATGGAATATCTTAAAGAAGTGTTGAGCGGTGGTCCGTTGCCGGTCTTTGATTATAAAGGTCCGGGGTGGTACCCACCCTTCTGGGCATGGATAATAATTGCCCTGGCGGCACAGATAGTAACATTTATAATCTATCTTGTGATGATAGATGATCATACGCCTCACCTCCCTAGCAAAGTCTGGCATTGGGCGCCTTGGTGGTTGTGGCTCTTGTGCCTTCCGTGCTTCATGGTAGCTGGCATAGTAAAACTAATTATCTTCATCGGCAAAAAGCTTTTCTCTGCAACAAATAAAACGGAGACAGTAACATCGGGCGAGCGTTTAAAAAAACTTAGCGGAAATTCCGATAACGATACTAAAAACCTAGCCGAAAGACTGGGCAGAAGCATACAGGGAGAATAAATATGGAGAAAGTTCCGACCAAAAAACTGCTTGGAATATCCGCAATAGTTTGGGGGATAACAACGATTGTCTATGTAGCTTCTTGCGCGCTAAATTATGGTGAGCCTTCCTACAACAAATTTGTAAACACGGTTTTGCTTTCAGCCGCAGACCCCGACAGTAACGTCGGGGTGAGATATAAAAATATTCCAGCCGGCAATGAAGATGCGGTGAAGATGGGTAAAATAATCAGAGCTAAATATGATCAGGGGATTAGTCCTGAACAGCTTACTGAACTTTCCAGAGAAATGCGGCCGTTCGTGGAGAAAAAACTGGAATCTCTGGCCATTCAAGATATCTCTGCCATATTTAAGACCCTACCCGCGGATCTGGATACAGCTAAATCCATAGCATCCTTAAGCGCCAGTAGCAATTGGCTTAGTCTAATGGGAGATAGTAGGGATAAAACCAGACTGCTTCAGGTGCTAAAGAGAGAAAAAACAGGACCCGAGGCCGTAAACTCAAAAAACTTCTTCCGGATTGATAAGTATGTTTACATTCTGATTACGCAGGCCGTGGGATTTCTGATATATATTCTAATCTTCTACACAGATAGGGTTTACCCACAATTTGGCGAATCTTATG
>JAUYPW010000015.1 GCA_030697525.1 bacterium | reverse complement strand
GAATAGAAGGAAATCTTCCTACTTCAGGTGACGCTGATACGGGTAAAATACGATTTTTGACTGCAACCAACGCTACCATGTCAGAAAAGATGACTATACTAAACGACGGCAATGTCGGGATTGGGACGACGAGTCCGTATGGATTACTCTCTGTAGAACAAGGAACAGAAACGGCTTCCTTTTGGATAGGAAATACTGGGAGTTCTACACCATCATTTGTTGTGAATGGGGTTAATGGGAATGGAAGGATAGGTATTGGCAACGCCACGCCACGAACCCAACTTGAGTTACTTAGTGGTACTGCCCTTGTTGGTGATGGACTAGTTAGCGATGTGATGTTTGTTGGGGCGAGTAGGGCAATTACTGCTGCTGACGCGACACTTTTACTATCTGCCAATGATGCAGTAGCTGCGGATATAGGTGGAACAC
This sequence comes from bacterium, assembly GCA_030697525.1. GTDB lineage: Bacteria > Patescibacteriota > Minisyncoccia > Sungbacterales > HO2-52-23 > JAUYPW01. The sequence continues at coordinate 17,464 of JAUYPW010000015.1, read as the reverse complement.
TGATCTTTGCTGCCCGGTATGATGCAACGCAAGGAACCAACTATGCAATGATTAAAGGGGCGAGGGAAAATGCGACAAATGCTAACACGGCAGGTTATTTAGCTTTTGCTACTAGAGCAGCTGGAGCGAATGCGACAGAAAGAATGAGAATAACAAGCGGCGGCAACGTCTTTATCAATGACACTGCTAATGCCAACATGACGGGGCCTGGGTTAACAATAAACCAAGGAGGAAGCGATAATGAAATTTTTACCTTAAAATCCTCCGATGTGGCGCATGGACTTACCGATGAAACGGAAACGGATACTTATGGGATAATAAAAAAAGCGACGGCGGCAAGCGGCGGGATGAATATGGTAGGCTATACATCGGCTACTATAGGTCTCTTTGGGATAGGTTTGGGAAATACAGAAGTTACCACCAAATCCACTGCTGGAACAGGATATGTTCACCTTGTAGGATATAAAGGAACAGGAACAGCGTCAGCTAATCCGGGAACTGATGCTAATATCGTAACTATTGCCTCTGGCGGAACAACCCGCTTCATTTTTGATGCCGAAGGCACCGGCCATGCCGATGATGTCTGGACAGACAACGCTTTTGACTTGGCCGAGACCTATGATATTGCTGACACCGCCGAGGAGGGTGATGTAGTAATAATGGATTCTTCTTTATACGACAGATTAAAATTAAGCACCTCGGCCTTTCAAAAAGCCATTGGAGCTATTTCATATCACACCGCTCAATTAGGTGAGTCCTTTGATGGTATAAGAGACAAATATCCTCAATTGAATCTTAGAGCCAGTTATCCCAATCCTCAACCCGTAGCTTTGATAGGACGAGTACCAGTCAAGGTCTCTACCGAAAATGGTTCTATCAGTATTGGTGATAAACTCACCACCTCTTCTATTAAAGGTGTGGCCATGAAGGCCATGGGTACTTTGTCTAACGCCATCGCCAGTGTTCCCGAGGATATCCCCACCTTTGGTATTGCTTTAGATAATTTTGATGGCTCTACAGGTACTACTGAAATTATCAATGGCCAGACAGTAAAGACGGGTAGGGTATTATCATATATAACTGTGGGACAAGAAAGGTTGTTGCCCAAACTCGCGTCGGGTGTTTTAACCGAGGGTATGTTTAAGGGAACACACTCTTTCTATTCTGATTATGTCAGCACTACTACTCCGGCTTTTGTTATTGACGCTAATGGCAATGTGGGAATAGGAATAACAGATCCCCAATACAAACTCCATGTCTTAGGAGACATAGCGGCAACTAGCTTTGTAAACATCTCTACTGAATCATCCAAGAAGAACATATCCTACATCTCCACCACAGGAGAACAAGATATACTCAACAAGATCAAGAATACCAATGTGGCTACGTACTATTACAATTGGGAGGAATGTAATTCTGATGGTAGCCCTTCGACAAGCTCAGGGAGTAACAGTGGTGGGTCAACCTCTGGAAGTCCCACTTCCATAGGAGGAAGTGGGACTTCCCCAGATTCAGGAAGAGAGACTTCTACTGATTCATGCAAGAAGCGTCTGGGCCTCATTGCCGAAGAAGCTCCTGAAGAGGTCTTAGCCAATGGAGGCAAAGGAGTGGATGTGTATAAGATGGCGTCTTTCTTACTGGCAGGAATGAAAGCACAGCAGACAAAGATAGAGGAACTATCAGCCGCGATATCAGGAAGTCTCACTTCCTCCGGAAGAGAGACTTCCTTGACGTCAGGAAGAGAGACTTCCTTCCTAGACATCAAGAAGATCACCGGATACTTGGGGAGGTGGAGTGTGGATGAGGGGGGGAGGTTGATTGCCGAGGAGATTGTGACGAAGAAATTAAAAGTTGAGAACGGAATTACGACTAAAGACAGAACAACGGGAGATTACTATTGTATATTTGTGGATGGTGGAGTAACAAAGACAGAGAAGGGAGAGTGCGGGAGTGTTGTAATTGATACTACAGCGAGTACCACACCAGAGACGGCGACGAGTACGATGCCTTAGGGATGATATAGAGATTGCCGCGCTCCCTTTGGTCGCTCGCAATGACAACCAAATGGACACCCTTGATTTAGTATGATAATATGGGCATATGCCTACCGTAACTATTTCTAAAAAAGAATATCAAGAGCTGGTGAAAACAAAAATACGTTATGAACGGTTGCGAGAAGCCGTACAAGAAGATTTATTCTCGCCACCTCCCATCAAGGACACACAAAAAGTATTAAAAGAGCTAAAATCTGTGGAAAAATATAATAAAGAGTTCCTTAGAAGTTTGAGTGAGGGGTTAAAAGATTCTTCTTATTTTAAATAATCCATGAAAGTCTTGGAGCTTAGCCCTAGACTCCGTATTTGTCTTAAAAGGGGTGGTTTAGAAAAGAAATTCAGTAAGCAGAAAAAACTTTTTGAAAACAATCCGTTCCACCCAAGTTTGAAAACTGAATTGTTGGAACCAAAAAACCTGAGATTCTGGAGTTTTAGAATTGACCGAAAATATCGGGCAATTTTTATTTTCAGAGACAAGAACACCGCAGAAATAATAGATATCAACAATCACTATCAATAAAAGGTGGGAATGCCCAAATCAAAACTTAAATCAGAGAAAAGAACCACCAAAAAGAAAAAACGCCGCTATCCGGTGAGCGGACGCGGGGTTTTTATAGTTGCCAAGTTGAAAATAAAGAAGTAAGAGATTGCTTCGGCTTCGCCTCGCAATGACACCCTTGGGTGGGGGTTAAATCCCCTCTTCTTTCAATTTCTCTATTACTTCTTTAGCCTTGCGGGAAAGTTTTTTGGGAATTTCTATTTTTATCTCAATAAGAAGATCTCCGCGGCCGTAACCGGAAGAGAAATACGCGCCTTTGCCCCGGATTTTAAGCACATCTCCGGGCTGGGTTCCCTCTGGAATTTTTAATTTTATATTTCCATCCAGAGTCTCAATTTCTTTGCTGGTTCCCAAAACCGCTTCCGATACTTTCAAGGAAAGCCTCATGACAATATCATCTCCCTGACGATGGAAAAATTTATGCGACAAAACCCGAAGTTTTATATACAAATCCCCCGGCGCTCCTCCAGTCAGCGAGGCCTCGCCCTTACCTGTAATCTTTAAAACCTCTCCATCCTGAACTCCTTTCGGCACGAAAAGGTCTAGGCGCTCTATGGCCGGTCTTACTCCCCTTCCGCCGCAATCTTTGCACAAGTTTTCCGGCCTCTTGCCCGAACCGAAACAATCGGGACAAGTCGCAACTTGAGTGAAAGACCCCAAAAAAGTTCTTTGGGTTTTTTGGATGTTGCCCTTACCGGCGCAAGTAGGGCAATTTTTGGTTTTGGAACCCGGCTCTCCTCCGCTGCCACCGCACCGAGAGCATTTGGCAATTTTAGAAATCTCTAATTCTTTTTTGCCGCCAAAAATAGAATCTTCAAAAGATATCTCCAAGTCCATTCTTATGTCGCGGCCGCGCCTCTCCCCGGCTCTTTTTTTACTACTCAAACCTCCCACAAAATCTTCGAAAATATCTGAAAAATCAAAACCGCCGGGACGGCCGGAGCCGTCTCCGCCAAAATCAAACCTAAACCCGCCCGAACCAAAAGGCGAGTTGAATCCTTCAAAACCACCCTGTCCCGCACCCTCAAATACTTGGCCAAACTGGTCGTACTGACCTCTTTTCTGATCATCCGAAAGAATCTGGTAAGCTTCGTTCAGTTCTTTAAATTTAGTTTCGTCGCCACCCTTATCCGGATGAAATTTGTGCGCCAGCTGGCGATAAGCTTTTTTAATTTCATCCTTGGTGGCGTTGCGCGGAACACCTAAAATTTGATAATAGTCTTTTTTCATAAACTAAGTCGTTCCACTTGAATCTGCACTTTCTCTCTTTTTATGATTTTACCCAAAATAGCAAGTTTTAGCAAAACGAAGGAAAAAAGGAGAGATAGATAATAAATCGGCAAAGTAAAAGTCTTGAAAGCAAAGAAAAAGGCAAAAGCGGAGACTAGGGGGATATATTCTTTATAGGGACCTACTAGACTAGTCAACTGGCCGATAATAACTTCGTAAAGAGCGTCGGAGACCTTCTCTTTACCAGATAAGGCCTGTATATTATACTTTTTGGCTATTTCCTTCCTTTGCAGAATTAGCAGATTTTCCAATTCTTTTTTAGGAATAGATTCTAGGGAAATATCTTGTTCTTGGAGTTGCCCTCTAAGTAACTGCATTATGACTTCATCTACGGTTGAGTCGGCTTTTATTTTAAGGGGGAAACCCAGCAAAGATTCCAATTGCCCGGACAGTAGCTTAACCACCAGTCCCGCGGCGGGTTTGGGGAATAAAGCCGAGACCATTTTTTCTCCATCGTTTTTGGTGATGTCAAAATAAAAAACAGAAATAATTACAGAGGCGGCTGTAAAGTATAACGGGAGACCGGATTTAAGAGTTTTAGAAAGACTAAAACCTCTGGAAAGTTCTACCTCGTGTTTGATGTGATGCAATGAAAGAAGCACTAAAAAAACTGTGGCGAGCAGAGCCCAGACTGTGGTAGCACCAGCTTCAAGCAGAAAAAAAGCGGAAGCCGTACTCGCTAAAACCGTCAGGTAAACCAGCCACTGTGTTTTGACAAATATGATTGAAAAGGCAAAAAGACTGGCTGCTAAAATAAGACTGATAATCGGCCAAATAAAATTTGATATATGCAAAGACCCCTCTACTATAAAACCGGTCACACCCTGCCAAGACCAGAAAGATAAAAAACCAAAAGCTATCGCCAAAATAGATAATACAAGATGTTTATAGCTTATAGTCATTTATATTTTCCTGTTATCAAATTCCATCTTATCTTGAACACATCTATAAATACTTTCAAGTAGGCGGAAAGAGTTACCTTACTGTCGGGGTCAAAACGCCAACGTATTGGTATTATACCAATTTTATAGCCAAGCCGGCGAGCCAGAGCCAACACTTCTATATCAAAAGAGAAGCCTTTCATCTTTGTTTTTGTAAAAATATGTTCAGCGGCCTGGGCGGTAAGAGCCTTAAATCCGTTTTGAGTGTCCCAAATGCCCCAAACCCCGAAGGTTTGTATAAGAATATTTCCCAAGCTACCCATGATTTCTCTTAAAAAAGGCTCCTTTATATCACGGGTCGCTCCCTCGACATCTTTTGGATTACGAGAAGAAATAATCAGATCAAACCCTTTTTTAAACAATAGCTCCATGTCGTCAAAGTAAGTAGGAGCAGTAGAGTTGTCGGCATCGGAAAAAATACGTATTGACCCCTCGGCCTTTAGCATGCCCTCTCTTACAGCCCAACCCTTGCCTTTATTTTCAACAGTGAGAAGCTGTAGGTTTTGAATAGTGGATTGCAGATTTTTTACAATCTCGGCGGTTTTATCTTTGGAAGATGAATCAACGACCATAATCTCGTAACCCCCATCTGGATTCTTTGAACGCAAATATTCGTCTACTTCGCGTAGAGTTTTATCAATCCGGCGCTCTTCGTTATAAGTAGGAATGATCCAAGAGAGATACATAAGTAATGATTGGCGACTAGTTCCTAGCCACTAGTGGCTAGTGGCTAGTAGCTTTCTTATCAAGATAGCTTTGTAATATAATCGCCGCCGCGGAAGAATCTATGGTTTCTTTGGTAGATCCTGCTTTGGCTGATTTTGTGGTCAAAATTTCATTTTGAAATTCTACGGGCAGTTTTATTTTTTGTTCCAGTTTTTTGGCAAAATCTCTCACTTCTTGGGTTTGTTTATTTTCTCTGCCGGCGAAAGGAACCGGCAAACCCAGAATTATCTTGGATATTTTTTCTTTCCTAACCACAGATATTATTTCATCCAAAACCCCACTTTTATTATAAACCACCCCGTACGGAAAGGCAATCTTGCTATCTTCGTCAGAGAGAGCGAGGCCAATATTTTTGGAACCATAATCTATGCCAAGCAATTTCATATTGTTAAAATTTCCGCTCCTTTTTTTGTCACCACCACCGTATGCTCAAAATGCGCGCCGAGGGTTCCGTCAGCGGATATATATGTCCAGCCGTCTTTGGCTAATTTTATTTTGCCGCTTCCTAAGGTCGTCATGACTTCAATTGCCAAAACCATTCCTTCCTTAATTTCCGATCCAGTTCCGGCTTCACCATGGTTTGGTATCAGCGGCTCTTCATGCACTTCAAGACCAACCCCATGCCCCGCTAAGTCTCTTATGATCCCAATATGGTTTTTATCAAGATGCTTCTGCACGACCGAACTTATATCCCCGATTCTAACTCCGGCTTTTACTCTGCTTATTCCGAGATCCGTAGCCTCTTTGGTTACCATGCTCAAGTTTTTGGCTTCTCTGGATATTTTGCCAACCCCCAAAGTCAAAGCCGTGTCAGTAAAAAAACCGCGATATTTAAAACCCAAATCCAGTTTAACCAAATCCCCTTCTTTGATTTTACGGTCCGTGGGTATCCCATGAACAACTTCTTCGTTTATAGAAACGCAAAGAGCGGCAGGAAAAGGAGAAAGATCATGTTTAGACGAATATCCTTTAAAAGCCGGATCCCCGCCGGATTTTAAAATCAGGCTCTCTGCGAGCCTGTTTAGTTCTTTAGCTTTGATCCCGGGCTTCACTTCAGCCGCAACTTCTTTTAAAATTTTGGCTAAAATTTTACCCCCCTCACGCAAAGCTTCTAATTCTTCTTTAGATTTTATAATCATTTAATTGGCCACCCCGTACTAAAGTTTTGTTAGTTACGGGGCCAGAGATCTCCTAATTTTTCTTTAAGTTTATTTACCACCTCTGTCTGTACAGCTTCAACACTTTGTTCACCATTAACTTCTATAAGTCTATCATGCTCGCGAAAATATTGAATTACTGGCACGGTATCTGCCTCAAATGCGGCTAAACGGTTAGCTATGGCTTCCGGATTATCATCAGATCGTTTACGCAATAAAAGTCTCTGTCTAGATTCCTCATGCCTTACATTTATATGAATGCCTTGTGTGAGGGGACGACCATGCCAAGCAATTACCTCATCAAGTAATTCAGCTTCTTTAACTTTGCGAGGAGAGCCATCAAACACCAAATGATAAGCCGTAAATCCTTCTTCGGCAAAAGCCTTAAGCCATAAATAGGGTGGATACCACCAAGGCACAAAACCGCCTTTTTTCAATATATTTTTTACAATTGCAGTGGTAGGATTTTCTTTTTTTATAGATTCCCGCAGAAGATGGCCTGTTTCAATGTGCTTTACACCAAAAGGAGCTAGTTTCTGAACAAGCAAATTTGCTTGAGTTCCTTTGCCGCAACCAGAACGACCCACTATAACCAGCGTTATTTTATCCTTTATTTCTTCCACCTTTTAAACCCTCCTTTTAAATTTAAAACAATCTCACTACGCATCTCCATATTCTCTCATAACCATCTGTGAGTCAACCTGCTTCATGGTCTCCAAAACTACGGATACAACTATAAGCAAAGAGGTTCCTCCCAAAGACAAGGCCTGGATGTTGAATAATGATGTAATTATTATTGGTAAAACAGCAACCAGGCCGAGAAAAACTCCGCCGACCAAAGTAATGCGGCTCACTACTTTATACAAAAATTCAGCCGTAGGACGCCCGGGACGCATACCCAAAACAAAACCTCCTTGTTTTTGTAAATTATCGGCAATGGATTGCGGGTCAAAAGTAACAGCGGTGTAAAAATAAGTAAAAGCAAAGACCAGTAAAAAGTAAAACATACCATAAATCCACTGGTTGTTAAAAATCTGGATTAAAAATTGGGATATTTTCTGAACTAGCGGATTTGGAACTCCGGCTAAGAAACTTCCAATGAGGCCGGGAAAAAGAATTATGGAAACAGCAAAAATTATAGGTATAACCCCGGCCTGGTTAACCCGCAAAGGAAGATGGGTTGAAACCCCTCCATATACTCGCATGCCGCGAATCCGCTTGGCATAAGATACGGGGATATTGCGCTGACCCTCGGTTATAACCACCACTCCGGCAATAACCAAAATAGATATAACCAAGAAAGCTAAGTAACCAGGCAGTTTATCGGGAGTAAAAGTAAATAATTCCTGCTGAATAGACAAAGGAAGTCCCGCCACAATACCGGCAAATATAATCAAAGATACTCCGTTGCCCATTTTCTTTTCGGAAATCAATTCACCTATCCACATTAGAAAAACCGTACCGGCTGTTGCTATGATCATATTGAACAAAAAACCGGTCATGGTGAGCGCGGGAATCACCTGTTGTCTTATCAGAAGTATTAAAAGACCGTAGGACTGGAGTAAGGCCAATGGTACTGACAGAAGGCGAGAGTATTGGTTAAATTTTGATCGTCCTGCTTCGCCTTCCTCCTGATACATCTCCTTAAACCTGGGAAAGATCATGGTCAGAAGCTGCATGATAATAGAAGCGGTGATGTAAGGACCGACCCCGAGCATGACAATAGACAGATTATTAAGAGCGCCTCCGGAGAAAATATTCAAGAGTCCAAAAAATTGATTGCCGGAAAGAAAAGATTTTAGACGTCCTGGGTCCACACCCGGGACAGGAATGGAGGATGCAATTCTAAATACAACAAGCATTGCTATGATGAATAGCAGTTTTTTCCGAAGATCGGCATCAGTAAAAAGCAGAGATACTTTTTTAAACATACTTTTTAAGATTTTATCTGTTCCTGAACTGATTTGGAAAATGAGACTCCTTTAAAAACAAGTTTCTTTTTTAGCTCGCCTTTTCCTAAAATTTTTACTTTCGGCAATCGGCCTTCCACTTTTCTTATAAGCCCGGCCTTGTTTAAGGTATCCGGAGAAACTGTTTCTCCTTCTTTAAAATTATTACTTAGATCAGAAAGGTTGACTATGGTCTGCTTTATTTGGAACGACTTAAATTTGTACCCGCGCAGTTTGGGTATTTTTTTAAGAAGTTCTCTTTCGGCCGGACGATATTTTCCTCCGGCGCGAGCGCCCAAACCTTTTATTCCGCGTCCGGAATAGGTGCCGCGTTTGCCACCACGGCCAATGCGCCGATGTGTGCGAAATTTTGTTTTCGGTTGTACGTTATGTGATTGCATTTTAAGCTTTTAATTTCTTGAGCGCCTCTAAAGTTGCCTTGGCATTGTTTAATTTATTTGGCGTCCTGCCTAAAATTTTTGCGGTGAGATTTTTTATCCCTGCCAATTCGGCTATGACTCGAACAGGGCCACCCGCAACCAACCCATGACCATCCGGCGCGGGCCTTAACAAAACCCTGGCGGCAGACATTTTACCGGTGATAATACTGGAAATAGACTTTTGCGCAGTGAGCGGAATCTTCAAGATATTTTTTTTGGCCTGAAATACCGCTTTGTCCATGCCCGTCGTTACATCAACGCCCTTGCCCATGCCGACACCAACACGCCCGTTTCGGTCTCCGATTACCACTGTCACCCGAAAAGTAAAACGTCGGCCGCCTTGCACTACCCTGGCGGTTCTGCGGACATCTAAAACAGCCTGATCAAATTCAGACTTCTCCCTATGTCTAGTGTTGCTTGATCTTGAATCTCTTGGTCTTGCCATGTTCGCTTTCAATTAAAATTTAAGTCCTCCCTCCCTTGCCCCTTCCGCTAATGCTTTCACAATGCCGTGGTATTTATATCCTCCTCTGTCAAAAACTATTTTTTCTATTTTTTTCTCTTTGGCTTTTTGGGCTACCACACCTCCGAGACGACGGGCCAGCTCTACTTTTTTGGTCTTTGTCTTGCTTTTGGCTTCGGATAGTTGCAAATCACCAGCAGAGACTATGGTGGACCCGCTTTCGTCATCTATAAGTTGAGCCCAAACATGCTTGTTTGATCTGAAAACTGAAAGACGGGGACTATCGGCAGTACCTTTTATCTTAGCTCTCACCCTTTTGTGTCTGGCTATTTTTTTTTCTCGCTTGGTTTTAATCATATCTGTTTGATTAACTGGTAGCTACAGCTTTTTTTCCGGCTTTTCGCCTGACAATTTCTCCTTTGTATCTTATACCCTTTCCTTTGTAAGGCTCAACGGTCTTCAGTCTCCTTATTTGGGCTGCAGTATCGCCTACCAATTCTTTATCGTGGCCGCTGACAGTGATTGTGTTTTTTTCAACAACAAATTTAATGCCGCCAGGGGCTTTAAATCTTACGGGATGAGAAAATCCAAGTTGCATAACCAGGGTGTCCCCCTCAACCGCAACCTTAAAACCAACTCCTTCAAATTCAAGCTTTTTATCAAAGCCCTTGCTTACCCCCTCAACCATGTTAGAGACCAAAGAACGGTAGAGTCCCCAAAGAGCAGGAGTTTTTTTGTGGCTTCGCTCGGGACTTAAATTTATTGTCCCTTCGGTTATTTCTATCTTGAAATCTGTAGATATGTTTCTTGTAAGCTCCCCTTTGGGCCCTTTTATGGAAATAAAACCATCCGTTACTTCAACAGTGACTTTTTCTGGAATAGATATTGGTTTTTTGCCGATACGTGACATATTTGTATATAAAAATTTTACCAAATTTCAGCTATAAGCTGTCCCCCAAGCTTGGCTTTGTACGCCTCCTTACCGCTCATTACTCCTTTGGGAGTGGAGACTATAACCAGTCCTCTTTTGCTGCTAAAGTCTCGCAAATCTCTGTGTCCGGCATATAATCGCCGACTGGGACGCGAAATTATTTTAACTTCGTTTACTTTTTTTGTCTCGTCCTTACCATGCAGAAAAATTTCTAAAAACTTCTTAATTTTTCGTCCACGTTTTTCGGTTTTCTCAACCCAGCCCTCCTTTTCCAAAACTTTCGCAATATCCTGCTTAAATTTGGAATGGGGAATAAGCACCGTCTCATGTCCAGCGCGTTGAGCATTTTTAATGCGTATTAACATGTCTGAAATTGGATCCGTCATAACCTAATTATTGATTATTTTATTTACCAACTAGATTTCCTCACTCCAGGTATTTCGCCCCGATTAGCCAGTTCTCTGAAGCAAATACGGCATAATTCAAAGATTCTCATATACCCCCTCTTACGACCGCAGCGAAAACAGCGCCGCACCACACGTGATTTAAATTTGGGTTTTTTAAGCGCCCGTGCAATTACTGATTGTTTGGCCATAAATAATTATTATTGATCACTTTTTACCGGAAACCCTGTTAGTTTTAATAGCTCCACACCCTCCTCCCTTTTCTTGGCCGTCGTTACAATCGTAACCTCCAGTCCAAATAAAAACTTGTAATCTTCCCCTATCATTTCTGGAAAAACTGTATGCTCTTTTACACCAATTGTCAAGTTTCCTTTTTTATCAAATGACTTAGTCTCAAGCCCTCTGAAATCTCTTGTTCGGGGAAGAGTCATGTTAACAAGACGGCTAAGAAAATCATACATCCTATTTTTTCTTAGGGTAATCTGATATCCCACCACCAACCCTTGTCTGGTTTTGAAAGAAGCGATAGCTTTTTTGGCAAGTCTCGGTACAGGCTTTTGTCCAGCTATCAGACTTAAGTATTTTTGGATTTCTTCTCGCTGTTTGTCCTCTCTAATCCTGCCCACCCCGCAGTTTATCACCACCTTGCTTATTTTCGGCACAGAAGAAACATTTTTGTATCCAAATTTCTTCCTCATGGCAGGAATAATCTTTTCTGTATATTGAGTTTGCATGTTTACCTGATGCATGTTTAAATTTCGGACTTACATCTTACACATATTCTGTATTTTTTATTTTGCTCCACTCTAAAGCCTGCACGAGAAGGTTTCCCGCATTTGCTGCATACCAGCATGGCTATGGAAACTGAAAATGGCATGGCAATTCTTACCAGCTCACCTTTCTTTCCCTGTTGTTTCGGGCGCACGTGCTTTTTTTTCATATTCAGGCCTTCGGCAACTATTCGGCTTTCGTCAGGAAAAACAGCAAGCACTTTGCCTTGTTTACCCTTGTCGTTTCCAGATATTATTTTAATTTGATCGCCTTTTCGAATTTTCATACTAATTATTTGAAACTTATACAACTTCGGATGCTAGCGAAATTATCTTTATATAACCCCTCTCTCTTAGTTCTCTGGCTACCGGTCCGAATATGCGCCCCCCTTTGGGTTCCAGTCCGTCCACAATAACAGCCGCGTTATCGTCAAATCTTACATAAGTTCCGTCCGCGCGGCGATAGGAATTTCGCTGGCGCACAATAACTGCCCGTACAATATCTTTTTTCTTTGTGGCCTTGCGCGGTTCAGCTATTTTTACTGAAGCTACCACAACGTCACCAAGCTGGGCGTAACGACGCCTAGTACCTCCGAGAACCTTAAAAACCTGGATAAGTTTAGCTCCAGAATTGTCCGCCACTTTTAACATTGATCTTGGTTGAATCATAAATTAGGTTTTAGAAAGCTCCTCTTTTTGCGGAATTTCACTTTCTTCCGCCTCGCTTGTTCTCCTGACCAGCTCTACAACACTCCACCTCTTCTCTTTGGATACCGGCTTGGTTTCCTGAATGATAACTTCGTCGCCAGTTTTATATTCGCCCTTCTCATCATGAGCTTTAAATTTTGTGGACATCTTAAAATATTTTCTGTATTTAGGATGCAACTTAAGCCGGTCGACTTTGACGACGACAGTTTTTTGCATCTTATCAGAAACAATTGTACCTTTTAATTTCCTCATAAATTTATAAACCAACGATGGTTAAAATTCTGGCAATATCTTTTTTTGTCCGGCCCAGCTCTTTTACATTTTTTACCTTATTCTGCCTAAGCATGAACTCAAGCTCGTGCAGTTGAGCTCTTTTATCAGCAAGCAAAGTTTTCAATTCTTCTTTTGATTTTTGTCGTAATTCTTGGGCTTTCATGATTTTCTTTTTATAAAAACGGTTTTGACCGGCAGTTTATGAGCCGCCAAACGCAAGGCCTGTTGGGCAATATCTTCGGTAACTCCGTCCATTTCAAACAGGATCCTTCCGGGTTTTATGGAAACTACATAGTGATCAACCGAACCCTTTCCGCCTCCCAGAGTAACTTCCGGAGGTTTTTTGGTTACCGGCTTATCAGGAAAAATTCTTATCCATACTTTTCCTCCTCTCTGGATATAATTAGTGATTGCTCGGCGGGCAGCTTCAATCTGTCTGGCATTTATCCAGCGAGGTTCCAAGGCTTTTAGTCCATAGGCTCCGAAAGCAAGTTCCGTACCGCGGGTTTCAAATCCTTTAGAACTGCCCTTTTGCCATTTTCGATGTTTTACCTTTTTGGGTTGTAGCATACAATTTAATATTTAAACTTTTTTTGCGTCAGCAAAAACGTCGCCTTTATAAATCCAGACCTTTACTCCTATCGTACCGTAAGTCGTAAAAGCGGTACTTTCAGCATAATCTATGTCCGAACGAATGGTTTGGAGAGGTATTCGTCCTCGCTTCAGCCACTCATAACGCGCCATTTCGGACCCGTCCAGCCTTCCTTTTAGCGATATTTTCACTCCGTGTACTTCTTTAGAAGCAGATATTTTTTCAATCGCTTGCTTCATTATCCTGCGAAAAGGAATTCTCTTCTCCAGGTCATCCACAATCATTTGTGAAGCTATTGCCGCATGAGTCTCCGGAGATCTTATTTCCTCCACATTTAATTTCAGTTCCCGCTTCCCCGGTTCCTTTCCAACCGTTTTCCATATTTTATAAATTTTTTTCTTTATATCTTCCTTAAGTTGTTCCATTCCCTCGCCTCCTCGGCCAATAAGCATTCCGGGACGGGAAGTTTTCAGTATTATTTGCAAGACATTAGGCGAGCGTTCTATTTCTATGGATTCCATATGGAAAGACCTAAGTTTTTTGGCAAGCCACTCACGAAGCAGGGTATCCTCCCTAAGATAGGTAGACAAACTCTTCATGTTAAACCAGCGTGATTTCCACGTCCTTAGCTGGCCTATCCTAAATATGTAGGGATGAACTTTGTGGGTCATATTGCTTTTCTTTGAAATACTTTTTTCATAAAACCTTTGCTTTTGGAAGCCTTGTTGGTTTTCTCCGGAAACTGTACCGGTGTTTTCATCTTCTTTGCGTCTTTTTCTTTCAGTCCCTCTGCGGGCATATCTTTTAATACCGGAGCTGTTTTCTTGGATATTTTTTCACCCGCAAATTGTCTCGTTTCCAAAACAAGAGAAATATGACTGGTTTTCTTTCTTATCATAGCCGCTCGTCCGAAGGCTCTGGGTCTGAATCTTTTAAGCATTGAGCCCTGATTTACGGTTAAAGTTTTTATAACCAAATCTTTGGGATCTTGGAGCTGAAAATTGTGCCTTGCGTTGGCCTCTGCTGACTTCAGAAGTTTAAGCAAGGGAGTTGCGGATCTCTTGGGAAGATTATTCAGTTCCAACTCCGCTCTCGCCAAATCCAGGCCTCGGATAAGTCCGGCCACAAGTCTGACCTTTCGGGGAGCTATATGAAGATGGTTTAATTCAGCTTTTATTTGCATGGTTTTTCCTTATTTTTTCCCTCCTGTTGCTGGTGCCGGAGACGTTGCCGCTGCTGTTTTGGCTTTTTCCGCATCAGCAGCTTTTAATTCCATTTCTTTCTGCATTTTTCCTCCGTGTCGTACGAACTTACGAGTTGGAGAAAACTCTCCAAGTCTATGTCCTACCATATCTTCCATTATTTTTACTTCAATGAAAGCACGGCCATTGTGGACTCCAAAAGTAAACCCAACCATATCCGGAGTTATAACAGAAGAACGCGACCAAGTTTTAATAACCGCTTTGCCGTCAGCTCGCGTGCGTCTCATGTGTTTGATTATGGACGGATGTACGTATGGACCTTTTTTAAGTGATCGTGCCATATATGATTTATTTTACTTAGGGCGTCGGGACAAAATAAAATTACTTGATTTCTTTTTTTTATTTCTGGTTTTCACCCCGCGAGCAGGCTTGCCCCAGGGAGTGGCAGGCCCCCTTCTTCGGCCAACCTGTGTTCTCCCCTCGCCTCCTCCGTGAGGATGATCTACCGGGTTCATGGCTGTTCCGCGAACTGTCGGACGTATTCCCATGTGTCGTGAGCGGCCCGCCTTGCCAATCGTCATAAAACCTCGTTCCGGATTTGATAAAGCCCCCACCGATGCCCAATTATCTGAACGGATTATACGGATTTCCTTGGAAGGCATTTGCAGATGGGTGTGTTCTCCTTCTTGAGCTATAACCACAGCACCCACACCAGCCGATCTTGCTATTTGAGCTCCCTTTCCTTTGGTTAGCTCCACATTATATACCATAGTTCCGATGGGTATCCTAGACAGCATGGTGCGATTACCTATCTCAATAGGAGCTTTTTCTGAAAAGATAACCATACTCCCCACTTTAAGATTTTGCGGGGCCAGCATATATCTTTTTTCTCCATCAGAATATTGGATAAGGGCTATAAAACTCGTGCGGTTGGGGTCGTATTCTATGGACGTGATTTTGGCTGGGACATCTTTTTTATCATATTTAAAGTCTATCTCCCGCCACAGACGTTTAGCGCCAGCGCCCTTGTGACGAGTAGTTATGCGTCCTTGCGAATTCCTGCCCACTGCGCGCCTGAACCCAAAAGTTAAGCCTTTTTCCGGCTCTTTCTTGGTTAAAATATTTTTCCAGTCAATTGCTTCCATTTGCCGCCTTGCTGGAGATGTTGGGTTATATTTGCGCATAAATTTATTGTATTTCTATCTTCTGTCCTTTTGCGACCTCCACGATAGCCTTCTTAATTCCCGGCTTCCATCCCACCACCGCGCCCCTTCTTCTTTCTTTAGCCGGAAGGTTCACAATATTTATATTTACAACGTCCACTCCGAATTTTGCGTTTATGTCATGTTTTATCTGGTTTTTATTAGCTTTGGGCGATACTACAAAAATGTATTTATTCTCTCCAGCCGCCGCAGACGCCTTTTCGGTAATACGCATACCCCAGACAACACCAGTTGTTTTGTGGATATTTTTATTGTCTTTGGACAAAGCAACAACCGCGGATTGCTCCGATGCGGAATTTGGTTTTGTCTTTTCTCTTTTACTTTTGAACAACGCCATAGTGAAAAATTATAGAACTTCCAATATCTCTTTTGTAAATAAAATATATTTGTATTGCAAAACTTGATTAGCGGTTAAGTTGCGAGCTTCCTCAACTCCCACATATGGCAGGTTGCGAAGGGCTCGGCGATTACCGACGCTTTTTTCGGCCAAAGCCGCTAAAACACCATTACCTTTGGTTAGCCGGCTAAATTCAGGAACTTTTGAAAAATTTTTAAAACTTTCGGCCGCATATTTGGTCTTACCGTCTTTTATATTAAAACCCTCCAGCACAATAATTTCCTTATCTTTGGCTTTAGCCGATAAAACAGTATACAAAGCCTTCTTTGCCATCTTTTTATTTATTTTTTTCTTGTAATTTTTTTCTGTTATCGGTCCGTGTGTTGCTCCCCCGCCTTTCCATATGGGAGAGCGGATAGACCCGTGTCTCGCGCGGCCCGTGCCTTTTTGACGCCATGGCTTTTTACCTCCGCCACTGACCTCTGATCTGTCCTTAGCTTTAGCTATTTTGGGTCTCTGATTGGCTTGCTGACTAGTCACCACTTGGTGCACCAGATCCGCATTCCATTTCAAACCAAATACAGAATCCGGCAGATTTACCGTTCCTGTTTTTTGTCCTGTTTGGTTATAAATTGCGGTTTCCATGGTTGTCTATATTTTTTTAATTCCTGATTTCAAGCAGGGTTCCTCTTCTTCCCGGAACAGCTCCGCTTATGGCAAGCATATTATTCTCGGCGTCCACTTTTACTATTTTTAAATTTTTAACCGAAACTCTCTCTCCTCCCATTCTTCCTGCCATCCGCATACCCTTAGCCACCCTGCCTCCGGCTCTTCCTCCGGCTCCTCCGATGCCTCCCGGCTGGCGATGCGCGTGTTTGGTTCCGTGGGTCGCCGGAGCTCCGGCAAAATTATATCTTTTCACCACTCCCTGAAACCCTTTAGCTTTGGATATGCCGCTGACTTTAACAGTGTCACCTTCTTTAAAAACCGCAACATCCACGACGTCACCTCTTTTCAAATTCGGTTCTTGATTCGCAGTTCTAAACTCCCTTACATATTGAAAGTTCGCCAAGTCTTTAAAATGACCACCTTGCGGTTTTTTAATATTTTTTTTGCTTCTTTTGCCAAATCCTATCTGAACAGCTTCGTACCCGTCTTTTTCTTTCACCTTTATCTGCAGAACCGTATTTGGAGAAGCTTTAACCAAAGTGACCGGCGTCACGTTGCCTTCTTTATCAAAAACTTGCGACATTTCAAATTTTTCTCCCAGAATGAATTTCATATATTTATTCAAACAAAAAAGCCGGTTTCCCGGCGTACCAAAAGATAACCGGTGTTTTTCCTTAAATTTGTTTTGTATTAAGTTCCATAATGACAACAACCTCTGAGTGATTATGGATCACTCAAGTCTATCTCGGATGTCGAAAGAGACTTGAATTATCCAT
>JAUYPW010000025.1 GCA_030697525.1 bacterium | reverse complement strand
AAGAACATATCTCGGGCTATAATGATAATCGTCTTGCCTATATCGGTCATAGGTATAATCTGGGCAGGATTTCAGTATGTTGTTGCTTCAGCTTCCGGAGACGCCACCAAAGCCAAAGGAGCTAAAAATACTTTGAAGTATGTTCTTATTGGCACGGTTTTGATAGTCGGGGCTTCGGTTTTGGCAGGTGCTATAGTGAATTTTGTTAAAAATCTTTAACTTAATTTGGTCGATAACAAATTATTAAAAAAACTAACAAACTAATAACTAAAATTATGTCCAAATTATTAAAAATATATAAAGCGTCAGTGTTCGGTTCAGCCTTACTACTTCCTTTTGCGGCTTTTGCTCAAGTTGCCGCACCCGGACAAGTAAATACTATTCTAACCAATGTCTTGAACACCGCTACTACGGTAATCCAGATTCTTTTCGTCTTTGCTACGTTGGTGTTTCTTTGGGGAGTAATTACTTATATAGCTAAGGCCGATGACGAAGCGGCTCGCAAGAAAGCCAAAGGTCTTATGGCTTGGGGTATAATCGGGCTTGCGGTCATGGCCGCGGCTTGGGGTATAACTAGACTCTTAATAAACTACTTCGGAGTAGGCGGAGGCGTTATTCCTACGGGTCTATAAAAACAAAAATGAAATTATTTTCAGGTAAAATATATCCGGTTGTTGTGGCTCTGTTTGGCTTTCTTCCTCTCATTGCCGATGCTCAAGCTCGTCCCAGTGAGATAAACAACATCATTACCACCGTAAGCAATACGGCCAAAAGCCTGATCGGTCTTCTCTTTGTGTTGGCCACCGTAGTTTTCTTGTATGGCGTAGTTATTTTTATTGCTAAGGCCGATGACGAAGCGGCTCGCAAAAAGGCTCGCGGAGTGATGACTTGGGGAATTGTAGGAATGGCGGTAATGGCTTCCGGCTGGGGTTTGGCTAGCATCTTAGTAAATTATTTCGGGGTTAGCGGGGGTGGTCCCAATGTCAGTCCGACCAACATTCTTCCTCGCGGTTTAAGATAGTCCAAATAACTTCATGTTACCCATAGCCTGGGCTGCGGAAAAAGAACCTACCATAGAAGGAATAGTGGGCAAATTCCAAAACGAAGTTTTGGTGCCCTTAATTTCTCTTATTTTTGTTTTAGCGACAGTCATATTTTTGTGGGGGATTCTGCAGTATGTTGTCGGCAGTCGCGGAGATGAGGCTAAACTCAAAAAAGGAAAATCAGTGATGACTTGGGGAATTGTAGGTATGGCTATCATGGCCTCCGCTTGGGGAATTGTGCGGGTTATCTGTAACTATTTTGGGACATGCGTCGGGGTGGGAACAACTTTACAGCGCACAGACAGCGGAACTGATGGTAATTTGGGGGTACGGCGCGATGGCACTGAAGTTTTACCAGGAGGCAGACTGCCCGAGGGGGTAAGCAGAGATATTTTACTTGACGATGAATTTGCTAATTCTCCTAGCCAACCGAGGGAGAGAACAACACAACCTCCCCGCGAAATAGATTTGGGGGGTGAGACCATACAGCTGCGAGAAGGCCAAGGTAGCTATCTTTTCAAGAAATAACCCAAATACAGCATTTTATTCAATCCCGCCCTTTTGACTTCCAGTCATGGGGTGGGATTGCTTTTTGGTCGTTTTCAGGTTAAATTTTGACTAAGCTGTGCGGAGGTGGTGAAAAGGCAGACACGCAGCGTTTAGGGCGCTGTGAGCGTAAGCTCGTGGGAGTTCAAATCTCCCCCTCCGCAAGTTTATTAATAGACCGATTCCTGTGGATAACAGTGATATACCCAAAACGCTTATTAGGTTACAATAAGTTTGTAATCTAATGAATTATGAATTTATCTAAAGAGGTTCTTAGTAGGTTTTATATAGCAGAGAAAAATTCTGTTTCAACAATAGCAAAGAAATTGGGATGTTCGGAACATAAAATTAACTATTGGCTTGCTGAATTCAAAATACCCAAGCGTTCTATCAGTGATTCTGTTTATCTTTATCACAATCCTAAGGGGGATCCGTTTAATATAGTAACGCCCCAGACCAACGAAGAGTCTTTTTTATTTGGTCTAGGGATCGGTCTTTATTGGGGAGAAGGTACTAAAAGCAATAAAAATACCGTTCGATTAGGAAACACCGATCCAAAACTAGTCAAAAAATTTATTGAATTTTTGCTTAAAATCTGCAAAATCAAGAAAGAAAAGCTGCGTTTTGGACTACAAGTCTTCAGTGATATGTCTTCTAAACAGGCACTTAGGTTTTGGCAAGACGAATTAGATATGCCCAAAAACCAATTTTTTCCAACAGTTGTGGTTACGCCGGCAAGAAGCTTAGGCACTTATCGACAAAAAACAAAATACGGAGTTTTAACTGTTTACTATGGTAATAAAAAACTTAGAGATATTCTTTGCCAAATGGTTGAAAATATGAGATATTGATCGGGTTGCCGATGTAGCTCAGTGGTAGAGCAACTCCATGGTGGATAAACTGCCCATCTATAAAGAAATTTGTAGATGAATCCCTAATGACGGTTAAAGGCCTTTTTTAGGTCAAGACCGTGGCGTAAATTTTACGCCCGAACGACTGACAAAGGGCTCCTAAATAAAACGGAGAAGATACAGTCTAATCCCCTGATAATCCATAAACAGGGGTACATATGAAGGAGTAGGTCGTCGGTTCAATCCCGACCATCGGCTTCAGGATTTTATTTAAATCTTTAAATATTTAAACTTTAATTATGCCACAACCAAATTTAATCAGAATGCAGTGTACTGTTTGCAAAAGGTTCAATTACTGGAGCCGCAAAAATATCCGCAAAGTGGAGCGTAAGTTGCAGTACAAAAAATTCTGTAAATGGTGCAAAAAACACGTAGCGCACAAAGAAGCTAAAAAAACCTAAATATTTTTAGGTTTTTGGGGGCATAGTTCAGTGGTAGAATTTCCGTCTCCAAAACGGACGACCTAGGTTCGAATCCTAGTGCCCCCGTTCACCAATCCAAAAAGCCCCGTACGGGGCTTTTTGGATTTAGTACTCCTATCTTTGCAATAATTTTTGCGCGTTTTTATAAGCAAATTTTTCTTGAACTTTTGGAGCAAGTTGTCCGATGACCGACCGTTGAAATTCGTTTATCAAAGCACTCATTTCTGGATCAAACTGCGGAAGGTGCCAGCGGTCAGTGCCACCGCCAATAAATCGGTCCGGATATGTCTCAATTCTTGTTTTCCACCTTGCTATCTCCTCATCAAATTGAGAATTAAAACTTGTTTTTATGTGTGGCAACAGTTCCTCTTCGGAGACAACTTTTCCTATGTGTTCTTTCTTGAAGCCATAGATTGGAAGCGAGTGATCTACCGAATAATAAACATTGGGATTGTTTTTAATCAAACTTGTCACCCATTCCATGTTGTTGTTATAACCCCCTTCACCGTGTATCCCATGAAAAAGAAATTTAACCTCTGGATATTTCCCCACCACTTTCTCCACAATTTTTTTATGGTGATCAAAGGGATGCATCATGACTATCAGGTTGTATTTCTTAGCTAGTTCATAAAGATCAAGCAAATAGGGATCATCCGGATTTTTTCCATCAAACATTTTAAGCTCTCCCAGTCCCACAAAAAGGCCCGGATTTTTCTCCAAAATATTTTTTAGAGTTTTTATATCAGGGTTTATCCAGGGACTCACCATGGTCGGCATGAGAAAATGAGCTATTTTACCGGGATATTTTTTCTCCATTTCCTTGGCAGTCTTCACTTCTACGCTAGCCGAGTATTTAGTGATTAGGTGAAAGCCAAAGGCTTTTATTGTCCCCTCGGTCCCAAAAAGGCAGTTAAGGTAATGTAGAGATAAATCTTTATCCCAAGCAGGCGTAGATTTTCCTATTTTTGTTGAGACTACGCTTACAATCTTTGATGAGGTCGGCAAGTGCAGGTGAGCGTCAATCAGGGGGCCGGTGTAGTACGGCTCGTGGTTAAATTCTCTTGGTCTTGGAGTTAGATTACACGGCTCTTTCTTGGGTGATTTGCTTCCGAAAAGTTGGCCATAATTTCCCCACAAAAAATCACTACCTGTTTTAAATTGGTAAAATAAAACACCGCCAAACAAAATTAAAACTATTGCAATAAAAGTAATTATTTTTTTCATGAATGTAGTATAACATCTTTGATATAAAACATAGCGAGACAAAAGATTTGCATAATTAATATGAATATGGTATAATAAGCCTAGATGTTGAAAAATAGACCGTAAATGAGCCATATTTTCATTCAAAAGGAGGTAACAAGATGAAGACTTCGGGATTGCACAACTGTCTTTGCGACAAGCGTGTTCCGCGCAGGTATGAAGATGCCCACCGAAAGCACCATATGGTGGGTGGACGTGGAGAGCGGCGGCGTTCAGCAACTACCGCCGAGAATCTGCGGTTGTCCCGTATTCGCAGGAAGCAGGCACGAGCGTGAGGTTTGTTGACGATAACAAGTACGGGGCGTGCGCGAGAGCAATTCTCGCGTGCGCCTATTTTTTTGCCTATTTTTTTGATAACTTATAAGAATGATTCTATTGCCCATTTTTATCATTTCTTTTGTCCTGCTTTTGGCAGGGCTATTTTTAATTTTTGACCTTTATGTTGTAGTAATTGGCCATCTCAAAGGCGCTCCGTATGTCCCCTCCTCCAGAAAAAGGGTTATGAAAATGCTGGAATTGGCTGATTTGAAACCCGGAGAAAATGTGGTGGATCTTGGCTCGGGGGATGGAAAAATTTTGATTGAAGCAGCGAAACTTGGTTGTTTTGCTACGGGCCTTGAAATAAATCCTTTTCTGGTTTGGTTTTCTCGGTTTAGAGCCGCTCGCAGGAATCTTTCCGGAAGAATAAAAATATTGAGACAAGATTTTAATAAATATCCTCTGCGTGAGGCAGATGTTGTTTTTGTTTACCTTTGGCCGGAGACTATTGATAAGCTTTCAATCAAATTTCGCCGAGAATTGAAACCGGAAGCGCGTATTGTTTCTAATGCCTTTTCTATGGCAGGCACTGTTCCTTTAAAAACCTCGGATAATGTTTTTCTATATAAGAAAGATAATTTAAAAAAATAGCAAGATTGTATAAAAAATAGTCTTAAAGCATAATGCAGGCATTGGTCTTTTATAATTGTATATAAAAAAATTTCAAACCTACGGAGGATACCATGGTTGACAAGAAAGATCTTCACAAAGAAGAGCCGGAAGAAGAAACGGAAAAAGAAGATCTTGAGAAAAAAGAAGATGATCCTGTTGAAAAAGAAGAAAAGAAGGAAGGGGCCAAGACGTCTCCCGCAGAACTAATTCTAAAGCGGCTCAAGAAGAGCTCTTGGAGCATTCCAGAAATTGCGGCTGAATTTGACACCTCTGAAGAGGAAGCTGTTCGTTTGGTGGACGAACTTTATCGTCGCGGGCATGAAATTGTTCACGACCGCGAGACGAAAAAAGTTTCTCTGTCTTCTGATCCGACGCAGATGGAAGCCTTAAAGGTTAGTTTAAGACGCAATGGAGAAATTTTAAGACATGTTCGTAAGTTTGGAGTTATCCACGGAACAGTCTTGGGAAGCAGATTTTCCAATCCCAGCCTACTTCATACAGTAAAGGCTATGTTTGCCGAAGATGAACTGGACTTTGTTATTCATCTTGGTGATATAACTGCCGGCCAGCTTCCTCCCAAAAGAGCCGGAGAGTTATTTTTACCCACTGATCCGGAGGTCCAGGCCAATTATGTCCTTCAGCACTACCCCGTCTCCAATAGATTTAAAACCTATGTGATAAGTGGGACCAGAGATCTGGCTTTTAAAGCCGCCAGAAGAGCGGCGGTGAATGTGGTGCGTAGGATTTGCGCCGATGAATCTCGTTCTGATTTGGTTTACCGCGGTGATCTTTCTACTACTCTGCAAGTCCGCAAGGTGAGAATTGAAGTTATAAATCCAGGGGAAGACTACGCGCCATACACAAAGTCTTATCCTTTGCAGAACATTCTTACCAACCTGATAACTGAAAGAAGTACTCTTGCACCCAGCGAAGAAGAAGATGCCGTGATTGTACTTTTAGGCGGGTCTCATGTTTATGACCACACCAAACAAGGCGGCACTTATGGGGTGCTGGTTCCTTCTTTACAGTCACTCACTCCTTACCAGAAAAGCAAAAGAAAGCGTGGCTTTGCCCCCTTTGTGGGAGCTTTGATAGTTGAGCTTTATTTTGACGAGAAATGGCGGCTTAAGAAGGATAAAGGACGAGATGGAGTTAAGATAAGACCCATACAGTTGAAAAAATATGCCCGCAGGGATGATTACAAGGCTCCGGTTCAGGTTAAAACAGAACTCTCGGAGTTAGCTGGTAAGATGTTGAAATCTCTTGACGACAGTCCTAAAACCGAAGGAGAACTCTCACGTAATTTCAAAATTAACAAGCGGAAAGTTTGGGAAATTATTGAGGAATTGCAAAAACACGGTTATCAGATTGTAACTCCGAAAGACGAAACAGACACGAAGCAATTTGTCCTGCAGCACAAGATGGCGACTTCTTTTCAACCTCTGGATCTGAAAAAGATTTTCGTGCATAGGCACAAAGCCGGCTTTACCTCGGATTGTCATTTCGGCAGTTTTGATCAATTATATTCTTGCGTAACCAAACTTTACGAAGTCTTTGACGAAGAAGAGGTTGGGGTTGTTTTTCACTGTGGAGATTGGACGGCCGGAGATTTTGATCATCCGGCTAACCGCCACAAGGTGTTTATACCAAGCACCGAAGGTCAAATGCGTTTCCTGACCGATTGGTACCCTAAATCCAAAAGAGGAATAATTACCGAAGGTATTGGTGGGGATCATGATTCCCAACACGGCGGGAGAAAGGGTTTAGATGTATTACGGGCTATGTTTGCACCGAACCGTCCGGATATAAAGTACCTCGGCTCTTTAATTGGTAAAACAAAGCTCGGTGACATGAATGTGGTTCTGCTTCACCCTGATGGTGGAGCCGGCTACGGCTTGTCTTATAAAAGCCAGAACATAGCGGAATCCGAAACGAGGCTTAGCATCACCCGCGGGGAGTCCCTGCACATCTTGGCTCTGGGCCATTTGCACATTTTCAATGTGCATGTGCATGGCGAAGTGATAGTCATATCTGTTCCCTGTTTGCAAGCGCAGACACAGGATTATATGCGCCGCAAAGGTCTAGACCCTTGGGTCGGGGGATTGGTTTGCGAGTTTGTTACGGACAGTGATGGTTACGTGACCATGTTTTCTACTCAATGTGTTGACATGAACGACATAGTCAAAACCCCAGATTTTCCGGTCATACCTTTGAATGATTTTTTTGAAAAGTATGCGCTTTTGAAATAAAAAATAAGCGGCTCTGACGAGTCGCTTTTATATTGCCGTAACAACAGATCTAAGGTATTCTGTATAAATCACAAATATGGAGGATTCAAAAATAAACCCACTGAAAGTCGTTATTTTAGTGCCAGCCGTAAGTCTTGCCTTGCTGGCAGTTTTTTTAATTTATTCGGTATATTCCCCCTCCCCCATTTTTCAGGGCAAAAAGTCGGTCAATATAGACCGCGGTTTGGGTTCTCGTAAAATTGCCGATCTCCTGAAAAAAGAAGGAGTTATACAGTCCAAATGGGTTTTTGTCACTTATGTATCTTTAAAAGGCGTAGCTTCTGATTTAAAGCCGGGCGAATACGAATTTTCTAGCGGTGATTCCATTGTCAGTATGACCAAATCATTGATTAAAGGAGGAAAAAACGAAGTTGTCATCACTATCCCCGAGGGATGGACCAATAAAGAAATTATCGGGCATCTTGAACAAAACAAACTCATCAAATCAAATGTTTTTCATAATCTAGCCTATCTGGGCGGCGATTTGGGTCCGCCGGCTGGCGGATTTGAATTTTTAAAAGACAGGCCGGATAATGCCAGTCTGGAGGGGTATCTTTTCCCCGACACGTATCGATTTTTCAAAGATGCAAGCGAAAAAGAGATTTTATTAAAGTTTCTACAGAATTTTGAGAAAAAACTGTCGGTTGAATTCTCGCAAGAGATAAAAGATCAAGGAAAAAGTATTTTTGAAATAGTCACCATGGCCTCTTTGATTGAAAATGAAGTTGTATCTGACGAAGACCGAGCTCTTGTTTCCGGTATTTTATGGAAAAGACTGGAAAAAAAATTGCCCTTGCAGGTTGATGCGACCCTGGGCTATATAAAAAAACATAATTTATTTTATGCTGCCAAATTTATTCCCCAAGACGGCCACAGATTTTCTAAAGAAGACACAAAAATAGACTCGCCTTATAATACCTATAAATATCTAGGCCTGCCTCTGGGACCCATTTCCAACCCCGGACTTTCGGCCATAAAAGCAGGGATTTTTCCGGAAAAATCCCCTTATTTTTACTATCTCTCCACTCCCGACGGCAAAACAATTTTTTCCAAAACTCTGGAGGAGCATAACAAAGCCAAAGCTAAATACTTGCAGTAATCTAACCATGTTGACTGGTTAAAAGATGTTGTATAAAATATAGTTGTTATGAAGAAGAAAGTAACAATTGAAGATTTGGCCGGAATGGTTAAGCGGGGCTTTGACGAAACGATGGGTTGGCAAAAATGGGCAACT
Organism: bacterium; assembly: GCA_030697525.1. Classification (GTDB taxonomy): domain Bacteria; phylum Patescibacteriota; class Minisyncoccia; order Sungbacterales; family HO2-52-23; genus JAUYPW01. The sequence goes on along the minus strand of JAUYPW010000025.1, from coordinate 3,456 downwards.
GGGCGGTTTGATGCCATTGATTACAAGCTGAAGTCCATTGACCATAAACTGGACAAAGTAGTTTACCGCCACGAATTTGAGAAGTTAGAAAACCGTGTGATGGAGTTGGAAGATTTGCTTGCGGTAATCAGAAAAGGTTGACAGAAAATGCGGGTTAGCCTAGTATAATGTTTATATCTTCCAAAGACCGTGGGCGTGCTAATAATCTATAAGACCCACTTAGGAAAAGAAGAAGCTCTGTAGCTTCTCCGATCTTTGGGCGTTTTCACGCCTATTTTTATTACCCCAATGTTAACCAGACCCCAAAAAGAGAAAATTGTAGAGGAATTAAGCGATAAATTAAGCAAGCAAAAGATTGCCGTATTTACTGATTTCCGGGGCGTATCGGTGGCTAAAGCCCAAATTCTGCGCCGACAGTTAAAGACTAATGAGGCTGAATTTAAGGTGGCTAAGAAAACACTTTTTGATTTGGCCTTGGCCAAGACGGAGTCTGGTCTCAAGACTAAAGATTTGGAAGGAGAAATTGGCTTGGCTTTGGGGTATGGGGACCAGGTTGGGTTGGCCAAGACTCTGGCTAAATTTGCCAAAGAGAACGAGACTTTTAAAATTTTGAAAGCCATCTTGGGGGGAAAAATAATAGACGGGAAAGATATTTTGAAACTGGCCAAACTGCCTTCTCGAGAAGTTTTGCTGGCTCAACTTTTGGGAGTGCTTCAGTCCCCTGCTCAAAATTTGGTTAGAGTATTAAATGGTAATATTAGAAACTTGGTCGTGGTATTAAATAAAATAAAAGATAAAAAATAATTAATATATTTTTATGGAAAAAATAATAGAAGCTATAGAAAAAATGACGGTTCTGGAAGTATCCGAGCTTGTAAAGGCTTTGGAAGATAAATTTGGTGTGTCTGCCGCTATGCCTATGATGGCGGGAGTTATGCCAGCCGGTGGAGCCGGAGGTGATGAGGGTGATAAGAAAGAAGAAAAAACCTCTTTTGGGGTTGAGTTGACCGGTGCCGGCGCGCAAAAAATACAGGTCATTAAGGTTTTGCGAGAAGTTACTTCTCTCGGTTTGAAAGAGGCTAAAGATCTGGCCGACGCTGCTCCAAAGATGGTGAAAGAGGGCCTCTCTAAAGAAGACGCTGAAGAAATAAAAAAGAAACTTGAAGCGGCTGGAGCGGTGGTGACTTTGAAATAAAACAGCTTCCTCGACTAAAAAATAATAGGCAGTATGCACTCGACCGTTTTATTTCATCTAGTTGTGATTTATAAATGGACCAATTTCTAGAAAAATTTTTTGATTCTGTTCCCCGAGCGAGAATTTTGCGGCTTTTCATGCAAAACCCCTATGATTTATTTCCCTTGGAGGCGGTTGTCAAAAGAACTCAAATTAAAAAAGGCTCCTGCCGGAAGGAGATTGATAAGCTGGAAAAGCTGAAGATTGTCTTATGTAAGGCCACTACTTCTAAACAACAAAAAGGTAAAAAGACCAAAATCAAAAAGACAGAAGCTTTCGGAGCTGATCCCGCCTTTGAGTTTTTTACAGAAATAAGGGAATTGGTAAGCCATTCTTCAGTGGCTTCCAAGAATAAGTTATTGAAACAAGTCAGGGGACTTGGGGGCGTTAAACTGGCTATTATCTCCGGCGTCTTTCTAAATCAAGAAAACGCCAGAGTTGACCTACTTTTGGTGGGGGACAATATCCCTAAGGGTAAATTAAATCGATTCCTAGCCCACATGGAGTCCGAACTTGGACGCTCTGTCCAATACACCCTAATGGAGACGGATGAATTTAAATACCGATTAGGTATGTATGATAGGTTCTTGAGAGACATACTTGAATACCCGCACGAAAAACTTATAAATAGGCTAGGAATTTAAATCCAGCACGAGTTGTGCTGGATTTATATTAAAACTACTTCTCCCGGGCCTGACCCGCTTGAAATACAGCATACCGGCAGACAAATAACAGCTTCAATCCATTCAAGATACTTTTGAGCTTCGTTGGGTAGATCATCTCTTGAGCAGCAGCCTCGAATTTCTCCCCATCCCAAAAAATCTTCGTGGATCGGTTCAGCTTCAGCCACCTCTTCTGCTTGGACATCCTTTTCATAGGAGACACAAAGTCTTATCAGGGGTTTCTCTCCCAGTATATCCATTCGTAGTAGAGCCAACTTGGTGAAGCCGTTACTATGGCATATGGCTGATAGAAATGGCAGATCCAGCCATCCTTTTCTGAAGGGCATCCGCTCGCCCACATCTATGTTTGAGTTTTCAATAGTATAGAAAAAATCTTCTTCGATATCTGTGAGGCATACCCTGACAATACCAATTACGGCATTAGAGTCCTCTTGGGTGGCCAAAAACTCCGCCATCTGTAATACTTCATCATCTTCCTCATTATATGATCCCACAACAAAGACAGAGGGCTTCATAGCTCTAAATCGCCTCCTTTTATGTTAAACAACAATAACTAATTCTAGTTTGATAGTGCTACGTTTTCTGATAGAATGCAAATGGAGGAAGAGGGCGCATGGCTCAGTGGTAGAGCGTTCGCTTCACATGCGAAAGGTCGTAGGTTCGATCCCTACTGCGCCCAAATTAATTATTAATAACTTAATCATGGAACATTATATTTGTACCGGAGGGTGTAAAGGACAGTCTGATAAACCGGGTATGTGCCAGGCCACGGATTGTCCTAAACACGGACACGAGTTGGAAAAATGTGATTGCGAAGACAACCAGCATCACGGAGCGTTTGATTTTGAGCATGAGCACGAAAAGAGTTTGCCCGAAAAAACTGAATAAAAAAATCTTCCGATGTTATATCGGAAGATCTGTGTTATTCAGCGCTAACCTGCATTAAAACTTGCATTCCTACTGATTTAACGCATTTCAAAGGCAAAACGGCAGTAATAACGGACACAGGTGTGTCATGGAAAGATACCACCCTTTTCCCCGGTTCAGGATAAAAAAGTATATTAACTTGTCTGTTACGGAGGGTATCTCCCAGACGCCTGTCTCCCCTACACAAAGTTATAAATCCGCATATTTTCTTATCTCTTTTAAGATGTTTCCAATCCCCTATTTTTATCATCAGTAATGGATCTGCTTTCTCATATCCTAAATTGTTCATAACCGGCCCTCTATAAAATTATTAAACAACCAAATCTTTATATCACAGATTGGTATTTTTACATCCTTTCTGATAAAATGCAATAATCAGTTTATAATGATACTAGTGGGATAACCCATCCTATTGGTCGTGTCCGATATCATATAAGACTAATGTCTGTTAATAACCTGTGTAAGAGTGTGGGATACGAACCAGAATCAAGCTTAGAAGCTAAAAAATGAGATGATTTCGCGACACGACGACGAAGGTGTGTCGATAGACACAGCGAGGAGGAGTAACAAAGAAATCAACCATTTTTTAGCTTCCCCAGAGGGCGGGACAAT
>JAUYPW010000011.1 GCA_030697525.1 bacterium | reverse complement strand
TCGGTAGAACGCCAAGAAAAAAGCAAAGAAATTTCCGAGGACCAAAAATTCCGCCAGCGAAATGAAGCGCAAAAAGCCGTAGATGAAATAAACAAAAAAATAGAAGACCTCGCCAAAAACAAAGAAAAAGAAATAATGACGGTCTAGTTTTTATGTATGAAAATTACACCACCATTGACAGGGTATAATCCATATGCTTTACTTATAAATAAGCTCAAATAGAGTCATAAAAGTCCCTTGAAACCTTATTTTATGGAGGTGTGTGATGGAAACCATCACGAGCCGCATTTACAAGCCCGCGGAGTTTTCTGCGGGTCAGGTCCACGAGATGCTGGTCACTCTGGGCAGGAAAGGATTCTCCCCCGAGATGGCCGCCGAAGTGGCCAACACCAAGTCGGGCAAGGCCGAGCAGATTGTCGGTATTTTCCCGCCAGTTGTCATTGATCCAGTTGTCATTGATTCCATGGTCTTTTTCCAGAAGTTCTATCACGATTTTTGCGGTTTGGAAGTTGATTTCTCGGGTGCCAGAGTTCCGGAACCAGAGAGAGATTTTACCCGTGTTCTCGGCATCCCCCAAGGCCTCACGCCCAACCAGATGCTCGGGGCTTTGGAGAAGCACTTTCCCTGCTGGCGTTACATCGACGATCTGGACGCGGCTACCCAGGGTCTCAACGAGCGTGAACCCGTCCAGAATTACTTCATTCGGGTGCGCAATCGGCGTGAGGCCGACGAGGAGCACAAAAACAAGTCGGCTAACCAAATCAGGGCCGAGGGTCTCACCACCGAAACCTTGCTGGAACGCCTGGTTCATGAAGGCGTCTACTTTTACGAGACCGGCCAGCACCCGGACATAGATAATATCACCCTCTGCACGGGTTCTCGCGATCAGGACGGCGATGTGCCGTGCGCCGGCTGGCGCAGGGGCAAGTTCGGGGTCGACTGGTACGACCCTGGCGGCTCCGGCGGCGGCCTCCGTTCCCGTCAGGCAGTTTCCTGATTCTTTCCATTGTACCTTTTTTCTTTTAACCTTGAGGCGCAACATCCGATGTTGCGCCTCTTTTCTTTATGTCTTTATGTTTAAAATTTTGATAAAATTACTTTGGCTAATACAACTGGCCGAAGCACATAAATTCTATATGCTCGGTAGCGGTTTGCCGCAACAAAGGAAACTGCTTGTTTGGTTTTAGAGAGGGTTTCCGATTAACATCGGGGTGCTTCGTAAAAAAATCCGCGTGTGTTCGCGGCTAACCCAGATAATTTTGCAAAAAATTATCGGTGATAATAGATGAAATCAGGCAATTAAACGGGTTCTCGCAATCAGGACGGCAATGTGCCGAACGCCAACTGGAACAGGGACAAGTTCAAGGTCAACTGGTACAACCCTGACAACTCCAACGGCAACCTCCGTTCCCGTCAGAAGTTTCCACAACAAAAGGAGCTAATGCTCCTTTTGTGTTAAATATCTTATCCAACCGTTAGTCATTTTAGAGATTTCCTGCAAATCGGATTCCAGTTGTAAATAATAGTTGGTCTGGATAATCTTGAGCTCGTGGGCTATGGTCAGCAATCTTTTAAGCACTTCAATTTCTGTTCTAGCCGAATCCAATAATGGCAATTTGCCCAATTTGTTGGTAAAAGAAGCTTTGATTATTAAACGTAAAGTTTCTAGACATGAATTTTCTATTTTCAGCCAAATCCCGAATTTATCTCTTTTGTCTATTTTGCCGGATAAAGAATAAACCTGTTTGTAAAATTCACTTATCTTATGCACCAAACTTACATTAACTCCGTAGGGGGGGGGGCTTTAATGGGAAAATCTTCCATAATATTTTTGATGAGGTTATTTCTTTAGAAAACTTGTTCTTGGCCTGGCGAGAATTCAAAAAAGGCAAAAGAAAACGGCTGGATGTTCAAGAGTTTGAGTTTAACTTGGGAAACAATCTGTTTCAACTCCACCACGAATTGAGGACTAAAACCTATCAACATGGCTTTTACACGCCTTTTTATGTGACTGATCCCAAATTGAGACATATTCATAGGGCCACTGTCCGCGACAGGTTGGTGCATCACGCTGTTTTCAGGGTTCTTTACCATGTATTTGATAAAAACTTTATATTTGATTCTTACTCCTGCCGAATAGACAAAGGCACTCACCGAGCCGTGAATCGTTTAGAAACATTCTGCGGAAAATTGAGCTACAATAATACGAGAAATATCTTTGTCTTAAAGTGCGACATCAGAAAGTTTTTTGATTCGGTAGACCATCAAACTCTGATTAAGCTTATTTCGAGTAAAATAAAAGATGGTAATGCGGTCTGGTTGATTGAGAAAATAATAAAAAGTTTTAACAAAGGGTTACCTTTGGGCAATGTGACCAGCCAGTTATTTGCCAACATTTATCTTAACGAGCTAGATCAATTTATTAAGCATGGCTTAAAAGAAAGATATTATATTCGCTACTGTGATGATTTTATTATTTTGGGTTATACTGTCGGGCATTTAATGGAAACAGTAAATAAAATAAATAATTTTTTGGCTGATAACTTAAAACTAACCCCGCATCCGGATAAAATTATTATCCGCAAGTATTGCCAGGGCATAGATTTTCTCGGTTATGTGGTTATGCCAACTCACAGAGTTTTGCGGACGAGGACAAAGAAAAGGTTGTTAAGACGAGCAAATAATATAAACATAGTTTCTTATTTGGGGGTTTTGAAGCATTGCAAGGGTTACCTAATTTCAAAAAAGATATTTGCTAAATAGGTTTTTTAATGTTAAAGTTTAAAGCTAGACATGAAAAACTATATTTTTGCAGAATCTTATGGGTTTAGTAGTAATTATTTGATGTATAATGTGGTAAATGCGACAAAAGAGATTGGATGAAATTTTAATCAGTCAGGGTTTTGCCAAAGACAAGAAAGATGCTTTTATTTTAGTTACGGAAGGTAAGGTTTTAGTGGGGGGACAAAAAGCTGTATCTCCGGCGCAGGCCGTTCGCAAAGAATCAAAAATAATTGTCCGTACGGAGCAGATATATGTCGGTCGGGGAGCTCATAAACTGGAAGCGGCTGTTAAGCAATTTAAGATAAAAGTTCAAGGAAAAATCTGTGCTGATATCGGATCGGCCACGGGAGGATTTGTGGAAATTTTGCTTAAATATGGAGCTGAAAAAGTATACGCCATAGATACCGCGCGGGGGAAACTGGCTTTAAAACTAAGAGAAAATTCTCAAGTGGTAACTTTGGAGAGCACGGATGTACGCAAACTTGAAATGTTGCCTGAAAAAATGGAACTGGTTACGATTGATGTATCTTTAATCATTTTGGAAGGAATCCTGCCTTCAGTAAGAAAATTCCTGGCGCCAAATGGAAAAGTTATTGCCCTTTTTAAACCCCAATATGAGACCAGAGACAGATCAATTCTTAGAAAAGGAGTTATAAAAGACGAGCAGGCTCGGGAAAATTTGCTGAAAAATTTTATAATCTGGGCAAAGGATAATAATTGGAAAGTGGTAGAATGGATGGAGTCCCCAATTAAAGGGGATAAAGGAAATGTAGAATATCTTATACATTTACAAAATAATAATTTATGACTATTTTTTTGGTTTTAATTCTTATAGGCGTGCTTATCTTAGCTCACGAGTGGGGGCATTTTTATTCTGCACGTAAACTTGGAGTAAAGGTAGAAGAGTTTGGTTTTGGTTTTCCTCCTAAAATTTGGTCAAAAACAAAAAATGGAATTAAATATTCCATAAACCTTCTGCCTTTCGGCGGTTTTGTAAAAATATTCGGAGAGCACGGCGAGGGAGAGGGTAATCGCGATAGCTTTATTTCTCGTCCGGCGTGGCAGAGATTTATAATTTTATCTGCCGGAGTGGGAATGAATGTGGTTTTGGCCTGGATTTTTTTCAGCGGCGGAAGTCTAGCTGGTTTGCCACAGGCAACTGAAGACGCATCTGTTCCAGTGTCTGTGGCTGGGGTTCTGCCCGGATCTCCGGCAGAAAAAGCCGGACTTAAATTTGGCGATCAGATTTTACAGATAGTAGCTGAAGTAGAACAAAGAATAATCACCGAAGAACAGCATGTCAGAGATTTTTCGGAGAAATATGGAGGAAAGGAAATTACTTTGGTTATAAAACGAGGGAAAGGGACTTTAAATATAAACATAATTCCGCGAGCCGAATATCCTTCAGGCGAAGGGCCTATGGGTATAGCTTTGGCAAGGATCACTACAGAAGCTGTTTCCTGGTACATGGCGCCGTGGGAAGGGCTGAAGACTCTTGGGCGGAGCATTGTTCTAACTATCAGCGGCTTAGCTTTTATCCTGAAAGAACTTATTTTAGAGCAAAAAACTTCAGTGGCTGTTTCCGGGCCGGTCGGCATTTTTATGATGGTCGGAGATTCGCGGGAATTGGGGCTTGGCTATTTGTTGCAACTGGCCGGTCTGCTATCGGTGAATTTAGCCATTTTAAATTTTTTACCTATTCCGGCCCTGGATGGAGGAAGAGTTTTATTTTTGGTGATTGAGAAGCTGCGAAGAAAAAAAATAGACCCCAAATGGGAAAATGCGGCTCATGCTATAGGTTTTACCCTGTTACTTATTTTAATGGTTTTGGTTACTTTCAAAGACATAAGCAGAATATTCTAGATTTTTGTAATCAAAAACCCCGCTGGTCAGCGGGGTTTTTTTGAGCTATTTCTTAGGGGCAGAGAAGGGATTGTAGTTGCTATCCCTGTTTCCTTCCGTCTCCAATTTACTTTTTATAAGATTTTCCAGATTTCTTATTTTATTCATGCTTTCCTGACTCGGTCCTCCGCGAAAACTTGGTCTAGTGAAAGATTGGATTAAACGCATCAAATCATCTGCATATTCATCCATAGTTTCCCGCGCGTCGCGGTATTCTCCGGCATTAAATTTATCCACAACTTCCTGCAAAACTCCGTCAACCTCGGCTTGAATAGTGGTATCTTTAATTTTTTTCAGCATGTTTTTAATGTCTCTGATTCTATAGATCGTGCCTTCAATCTCTCCCGGATGACCCCCTTCGTGGAAGAACTGCATTTCCTGCATAGCTTCATCCAGTTCCCCACTACTATAAAGATTTTGAACGGCGTCATAATGTTGTCTCATTTCAGCTACTACCGATTGTGCTTTAGCTATATCCAGGCCAATATTCTGCACGGATTTATTGGCCAAAACCTTTTCCACTCTTTTCAGTGAAGTTCCCATTTGTTTTAACTGTTGGGGTAGTTCCACCTTGGCTCTTATTTTGTTCAGCACTTCCCAGTATTGATTATCACGAAAGTCTTGAACAGCTTCACGCAAAATAGAATTATTTTGAGAGTTACTTGAAATTAGAGATTGAAATTGATCCAGTTCTCCGGAGACTTTAGAAAGTATAGCTGTTTCTTCGGCGGCGGAAGACAACTTCTTGGCTTGTCTTCCCAACTGCTTTATTTGTGATCTAAGATCTTTGATTTCTCGTAATACTTGTTTTATTTCTCTTGGGTCGAAATACTCTTCTCTATCTGGTATGTCTTGAGAAAACTGCCCTTGCCCTTCATGACCCTGTCCTTGGGGTTGTGATGGCTGCGGTGCCTGATTGGTCGGCGATGGTGTTGTTTGAGACGGTGTTTGGGTGGTTGGCGTCGGTTCGGTTGTGGCTGGCTGGGTGGCGGTGGCCGGAGTCGGCGCGGAAGAAGTAGTAGAAGTATCCGTCGTAGCTGGCGCCGAAGAAGTGGTTCCAGATGAGGTGTGGTCTGTGGTGGAAGTTGTCTGCTGTTCGGCTTGGGCAATTCTTTGCAAAGCAGCCAACTGCAGACTGCCCCCGCTTAAGAAATTAGCTCCTTCGAGGAGTACGGCAAGCGCGATTACGCCTGCAAAAAGTGAACTCGTCATAAAAATAAGTTATTAATTATTAAATTAAAGATGGATTATTATCCAAATTTATTATATAATTAGACACGTTTTGTGTAAAATAAGTTATGAACAGTTATCAATATCTTATAATCGGAGGGGGAATTACCGGGGTCACGGCGGCAGAAACTATACGTAAAGCAGATACCAGGGCAACAATCGGTATAATAGGCGAGGAGCCTTATCTTCTCTATTCCCGGGTTCTTCTTCCTCATTATTTAAAAAACAAAATAAAAAGAGAACAGCTTTTTCTGCGCGCCCAGAGGGATTTTTATGAGAAGAATATAGATTTGAGACTTGATCAGAAAGTTGCCGGCATAGATACAGAAAAACAAACAGTTACTTTGGAAAACGGTACAAGATTGGGGTATGAGAAGCTTCTAATATCAAGCGGTGGCAAAGTAAAACCTTGGGGGGAAAACGGTGTTCAGTCTCTGGTGTATCGTCTGCAGACCATTGAAGATACAGACAGATTAAAGATCGATCTGTCTAAAATAAAAAAACCAATCGTTATCGGGGGTTCTTTTATCGGCCTTGAATTTTTAGAGGTTTTTACCCTTAACAACATCTCTCCAACTCTTTTGCTTGATAGGCCATTTTTCTTTTGCAAATTAGTAGAGAAAAATGGTGGCGAGATTCTTCATAGAAATTTCGAGAGGCATGGCATAAAAATACTTACCGGAGACGCGGTTGAATCTATGAGTATGCTGGCAACTGGGGAAATCGGTGCAGTAACTCGTCTGGGGCATAATTTAGAGGCCGATGCTGTTGCTGTGGGTATAGGCTTGGACAAAAATCTGGAATTTTTGGCTGGAACAAAGATAGAATCAAGTAAGGCGGGGATACGGGTTAATGAATTTTTAGAAACCAATCAAAAAAATATCTGGGCGGCGGGAGACGTGGCCGAATTTTATGATGTCATCTTAGAAAGGCCTAGATCTGTGGGTAACTGGACCAATTCTTTTTTGCAGGGGCAAAAAGCGGGCTTAAACATGATGGGTTCTAAAGAAGCTTTCCGGGCGGTTTCAGCCTACTCCATAACCAACCTGGGATTTCAGATAACGGCTCTTGGAGATTGTGGAGAAAAAGAGGGAATAGACAGTGTCGTTCGTTATGATATGTATCAGCATCTTTATGAGAGATTTTTCTTGCGGCAGGGGGTTTTGGTGGGGGCTGTTTTGATAAATTGTTTTAAAGACAAAATCCTACTTACGAAACTAATAGAGAGTAAAACCAAGTTAGATTTATATAAAGATAGACTAACAAGTTTTGATTTTGACTTGAAGGATATCTCGATGGTAGAGTAGATATAGAAAAATTATGGAAGAAGATATATTAACTTCAAATTCGGCATCTAAGAATGAATCAGGCGGTAATCCGAACATGGTGATTGCCGGCTCTATTTTATTGGCCGGCATAATTATCGCCGGAGCGATTATTTTTATAAATAAGCCGCAAGGAGAGACGGTTGCTGGTAAAAAAGGACTCGCCGCTAGTGGGAAAGCTATTGATCCCGTGAAAGATATGAATTTGTTGGCAGACGATGATCCGGTGCTTGGTAGTCCAGATGCCAAACTTACTATCGTGGAATTTGGAGATTTCCAGTGTCCTTTCTGCCAAAGGTTTTTCCAGACCACAGAACAGCAGGTGATTGAAAATTATATAAAAACCGGAAAAGCAAAACTTATTTACCGAGACTTTCCTTTAAGCTCAATTCACGCGGAAGCGCAAAAATCGGCGGAGGCTTCCGAATGCGCGGATGAGCAGGGTAAATTCTGGGCTTATCATGATTTACTTTACAACCGCCAGGATAAGTTATCTCTGAACAATTATAAAAAATGGGCCACGGAACTTAGTTTGGATACAAATAAATTTAATAATTGTCTAGATTCCGGCAAATATGCCACCGAAGTTGGTAAAGATTTGCAAAGCGGTCAAAGTTTTGGAGTAACCGGGACTCCGGCAACTTTTGTAAATGGACGCCTAGTAACCGGCGCCATACCATACGAAGACTATCCTCAAGGGAATGAAATGATGCCGGGATTTAAGACGATAATTGAGGAAGAGTTAGAAAATATAAAAAAATAATTTTTATGGCTAAGGTTAAAATCTATACAACCACTACTTGTGTTTACTGCAAGATGGCCAAAGAGTTTTTTAAGAAGAATAATGTTGAGTATGAAGAACTGGATGTGGCCAAAGACGCCAACGCCAGAGACGAGATGATCCAGAAATCTGGGCAAATGGGTGTGCCGGTGATTGATATAGACGGCAAGGTCATAATCGGTTTCGATGAACCGGAACTTAAGAAAGTTTTAAACCTGCCATAAGTTTCTAGCCATGATTTCTTACGACGAATTTGGTCCGGAATATATTTTGAGAGTTTACGACCCCCAAACAGAAATGAGGGGGTTTTTGGTTATTGATAATACTGTTTTAGGTCCCGGGAAAGGAGGATTCAGGATGACCAAAAATGTGACTGAAGACGAAGTTTTTAGGCTGGCGCGTACCATGACTTGGAAAAATGCTTTGGCGGACGTTCCTTTTGGGGGAGGAAAGGGCGGGATAATATGGCCCGGAGGACCGGATACTCTCAAAAAAAAATATGTTCAGGCTTTTGCCCGCGCGCTGGAGCCGCTAACTCCTAAAAAATATATAACTGCGCCGGATATAAATACCGGTGAAAAAGAAATGAGTTGGTTTGTGGAAGCTACGGGTAAGTGCAATTCGGCTACCGGCAAGCCGAAAAGCTTGTGTTTTAATAAAGATTCGGGGAAGATGTGTTGCTCCGGCGGTATTCCTCACGAGATGGGAAGCACTGGTTTCGGGGTAGCGCAGTCTACTTTGGTGGCTATCCGTGTGGCCGGCTTAGATATTAAAAAAACCACGGCCATTATCCACGGATTTGGTAATGTCGGCAGTTTTGCTTATAAGTTTTTGCGAGGTACAGGAGTACGGATTATTGCGCTGGCCGACTCTACGGCCAGTGTTTTTGATCCAAACGGATTGGACGATAAAATAATAGACAAAATAATTAAAAAGGATCTATGCCTGAAGGATTATCCAGCCAAACAGCATATAAGGCCGGAGGATTTTTGGAAAATTAAGGCTGATATTTTGATACCAGCTTCGGTTACGGATGTAATAAATGATAGTAATAAAAAAGATCTGAAATTTAAGATAATTGTGGAAGGGGCAAATATCCCCATGGGGGAGGAAATTGAAAAAGAGCTTTTTAAAAAAGATGTTTTGATTGTGCCGGATTTTGTGGCTAATGCCGGAGGAGTTATTTCTTCTTATGCCGAATACAAAGGATATTCTGCAGAGAAAATGTTTAAACTGGTGGAGGAAAAAATTACCAAAACAACAAAGGTGGTTTTGGAGAAAAGTATGCGGTACAATAAAAACCCGAGAGAAGTGGCGATGGAAATAGCTAAAAAGAAAATTCTAAGCGCAAAATCCTAACTTTGTTCATAGATTCCATAAAAAATTTTCCAAAGCAGTTTACTTATCAGCCGATTGTAGAAAACAAAGATCAACTGGGTGGTTTTTCCTATTTTATAATTTGCGGCATGGGAGGGTCGCATTTGGCGGCAGATATTTTGAGAACTTTACCAGAATACGAATCCAAGATATTTGTCCACATGGATTACGGCCTGCCAAATGTGCCGGAGGAGATTTTGTCTAAATCTTTGGTGGTGGCAAGTTCCTACTCCGGAAACACGGAAGAAGTTATAGACAGTCTAAACACGGCTTTGGAAAAAAGGCTTGCCGTTGCTTGTATCGCGGTTGGCGGAAAACTTCTGGAAATTGCCAGAGAGAACAAACTGCCCCTTATACAGCTTCCCGACTGGGATTTACAGCCAAGATCGGCTCTTGGCTTGAGCTTTATGGCTTTGGTAAAATTAATTGGGGATGACAAACTTTTTGCTGAAGCAGAGGGCTTATCTCAAAGTTTAAGTTCGGGAGAATTTGAGGATCTCGGCAAAAATTTAGCTGAAAAAGCAAAAGGAAAGATACTGGTTATTTATTCTTCTGCTAAAAAGTGGGCGGTGGCCTATAATTGGAAAACTAAAATAAATGAAAATGCCAAAGCACCGGCTTTTTGCAACGTAATACCGGAGATGAATCACAACGAGATAAACAGTTTTGAAATTCCTACGCTTTCTGAAAAATTTTATTTTCTGTTTCTGGAGGACTCATACGACCACCCTCGGGTACAAAAAAGAATGAGTGTAATGGCTGATCTTTTTGTTCAAAAAAGACTTAAGGTGGAGAAAATAAGACTATCCGGACAGAACCATTTTCATAAAATATTTTCCTCTCTTATCTTGTCCGACTGGGTATCTTTTTATTTGGCGGGCGAGTACGGCCTTGATCCGGAACAAGTTCCCATGGTAGAGAAATTTAAAGGATTGATAGCTTGATGCGCGGGTGGTAAATTATATATATGTACGACGTGATCATAATCGGCGGTGGGCCGGCGGGGTGTGCGGCTACGGTATATACTGCCCGCAAGAAGTTAAAGACTTTACTAATCACCGAATCTTTCGGAGGGCAGTCTATTGTATCAGACGATGTGCAGAACTGGATCGGGGAAAAACACATCTCTGGTTTTGATTTGGCTAAAAAAATGGAAGATCATGTACGTAATTTTCCTACAGATGTAGATATAAAAGCTCCTGAACTGGCGGTTGGTATTAAAACTTTAAACTGTCAACCCGACAAACAAAACTGTATTTTTGAGGTGATCAGCGACAAGGGTAATAAATACGAGGGAAAAACTATAATTCTAACCGCTGGAGCCAGGCGCAGAAAGTTAGGTATACCTGGTGAAAAAGAGTTTGACGGCAAAGGCGTGGCTTATTGTTCCACCTGTGACGCGCCTCTTTTTGCAGAAAAAAAAGTGGCGGTAGTGGGTGGGGGAAACGCGGGGCTTGAAGCCGTGCAGGATCTTTTTCCTTACGCGGAGGAAATATACCTGCTGGAATACTCCGAAAAGCTTAAGGGCGATCCGATAACTCAAGAAGAAATTAAGAAAAATCCCAAGCTGAAAGAAATTATTTTTAATACAGAAACTGTCAGAGTAAACGGGGATAAATTTGTAACCGGTTTGATTTATAAAAACCGTTTAAGCGGGGAGGAAAAAGAGTTAAAAGTAGAAGGTGTTTTTATAGAAATAGGCTCTGTGCCAAATTCTGAAATGGCAAAATACTTGGTAGAATTGGATAAATGGGGGCAGGTAAAAATTGATTCCAAATACGCCACCACCAGTTACCCAGGAATTTTTGCCGCGGGGGATGTAACGGATGATCCGTTTAAACAAAATAATATTTCCATGGGTGATGGAGTAAAAGCTGCCTTATCCGCTTATGCCTATTTACTACAAAACAAATGAGTCACACTATTCACGACGAAAAATTAAAAGAATTGGAATTGAAAGCCAATCAGGCTCGTCAGCTTTTGATTGAAATGCTGGTGGAGGCCGGATCAGGGCATACCGCGGGGCCTCTGGGCATGGCGGATATTTTTACCGCTCTTTATTTTCATATTTTAAATCACGACCCTAAAAATCCGGACTTACCCGAAAGAGACAGACTTATTTTATCCAACGGGCACATAACCCCCATAAGATATGTAGTGATGGCCATGTCTGGGTATTTTCCGATTGAAGAATTAAAAACTTTGCGGAAATTCGGCTCGCGTCTGCAAGGACACCCGGAAAGAGAAAGGCTTCCCGGAATTGAGACTACCTCGGGTCCTTTGGGCTCCGGCTTGAGTCAGGCCGCAGGTATGGCTTATGGCGCTAAAATGGATAAAAAAACTTTACGAGTTTTTTGTTTGATGTCGGATGCCGAACAGCAGGCCGGCAATACTTGGGAAGCGGCTATGTTTGCCTCCAAATACAGACTGAATAATTTAATCGGAGTGATTGATCGAAACAACATTCAGATAGACGGCATGACCGAGGACATAATGCCGCTTGAACCTTTGGCTGATAAATACAAATCTTTTGGCTGGCATGTGATTGAAATAGACGGCAACAACATTCGTGAATTTGTGGATGCGGTGGAGGAGTCTAAAAATATTTATGAAAAACCGACTTTAATTATGGCGCACACCATTCCCGGCAAAGGAGTTAAAGAAATTGAGTTTGATTTTCTGTGGCATGGCAAGCCTCCCAAACCGGATGAGGCCAAAAAGTTTTTGGAGGAGTTAAAAAAAGTTGAAGAAAGAACAAAAGCAGAACATAAAATTATCTAAGAGTTGATTTTAAATATAGTTTTGTGTTATACTCATATTATGGTTCAAACAATATCTATTCCTAAAAAACTACTTAACATAAAAAAGGATGAGTTGATAGTTGTGCCTCGCAGGGAATATAAGGAAATAGCGGAATTAAAAAAGCGCCTTTTGTGGGAAGAAAAAGACACTGACCGGGCTATCCATATTTTTGAAAAAGAACTAAAAGAAAATAGATTAAAAAGAGTCAGTAATTTTTCTGCGATACTGGGTTTAAAGAAATAGCCGATTGAAATTAATATGAGGCAGGTTTTCTATTCAACGAAATTTCAGAAATCCTTAAGGAAGATGCCTAAGCCGGTTAAACAAGCTTTCCTAGAAAAGGAAGGCTTGTTTTTGAGAAATCCATTTCACTCATCTTTGGAAACACACAAATTACATGGTAAATATAAAGAATATTGGGCTTTTACTGTTATCGGCCAATATCGTATCATGTTCAGATTTATGGATAATGATAAAGATATCGGTTTTGTAAATATAGGCACCCACAAAATTTATAAATGAATTCCGAAACTAGACAATGCCAAAACTGTCCCGATTTTGCCCAAATCTTTGATTTGGTTACAAAATCGAGTTCCGACTTCGTCGAGAATCCTCGATCTCCTAGTTATTTTTAGATGAAGATCGGGAGATCCACGATCCCGACTTGAATCGGGATCGGGACAAAAACTATGAATAACCAAGAACAAAAAACATGTCAAAGTTGTAAAACCACTTTTAGTATAGAACCCGAAGATTTTGAGTTTTATGAAAAAGTAAAAGTTCCTTCACCGACGTGGTGCAGGCTTTGCCGTTTGCAAAGAAGAATGAGCTACCACAACGAAAGATATCTCTTCCGTCTCAAAAGCAATAAAAGTGGTAAAGATATTTTTTCGATGTATCCTCCGCAAGCGGCTCTTACTGTTTGGGACAGGGAAGAATGGCTGGCTGATGATTGGGATCAAAATGCGGCCGGGATGCAATACGATTGGAACAAGCCATTTTTACAGCAATATCGCGAGCTCATGGCCAAGGCTCCTGTCCCAAGCCGCGGAATAGTCCAATTGGTAAATAGTGATTACTCTAACAACGGCTCATATCTTAAGGATTCTTATCTTGTCTTTGGCTCATCTTATATAGAAAACGGTGCATATCTCGAAAATTCAGTTCGTGTCAAGGATTCTCTGGATGTTTCTTTTGTGTTTGATTCGGAATTGTCTTACGAATGCTTCTTTAATTTAAAATGTTATAGCGCTCTTTACTCCTCATATTGTAAAGATTGCCAGAATATTTATTTCTGCCGTGATTGCAATGGTTGCTCTGATTGTTTCGGCTGTGTTGGTTTGCGTGGAAAGTCTCATTATATTTTCAATAAACCACACAGTAAGGAAGATTATGCCAAACGCATTAAAAAGTTTGGTATGGAATCCTACGCTAAGCGCGAAGTTCTGAAAAAAGATATTTCTGATCTTTGGTTAAAATATCCCGTACGCTGTGCAAAAAATTATAAGAACGATAACTGCACAGGGGAATATATCACTAATTCTAAGAATGTTCATCAAAGTTACTATATTGATGGGGCTGAAAATATTAAGTATTCACATGGTTTATATGTAAAACCTTCAAGCGATTCCTATGATCAGTATCGTTATGGAGACAATAGCCAGCTAATGTATGAGTGTGCTCTTACTGGGGGACATTCAGCGAATATAAAATTTTCTTATCATGTGTATACTAATTGCCGCGACATAGAATACTCCTGGAATTGTAATAACTCTTCGCATCTTTTTGGGTGTATTGGTCTAAACAAAAAACAATACTGTATTCTAAATAAGCAATATTCCAGAGAAGAATATGGGGGGTTAATTCCAGAAATAAAGAAACACATGGATGATATGCCGTATACAGATAACAAAGGCAGGGTGTATAAGTATGGGGAGTTTATGCCATCAGAAATATCCCCGGTTGCTTATAATGAATCCGTAGCTAAAGAATACTTCCAGCTTTCTCAAGAAGAAGCATTGTCTAGAGGATTTAATTGGCGGGAGGCTAATAGAAAAGAATATCCTATAACTATGGTTTCCAGTGACTTGCCTGATACTATTTCCGAAGTCAACGACAGTATTTTTTCTGAAGTTATCAGATGTGAACATTTTGGTACATGCAATCACGAATGTACTGGAGTTATTCGCATAATCCCCCAAGAGCTTGAGATTTATAAAAAATTGAACGTACCAATCCCGCATCTATGTCCAAATTGTCGCCATGCGGAACGTATAACCCAGAGAAACACCATTAAACTTTTCCATCGCAGTTGCGGATGCACTGGTGTTGTTTCGAGTAATAGAATATATACCAATCAATATCCCCACGATCATGGTTCTGGTCAGTGTCCCAATGAATTTGAGACTTCCTACTCACCGGAGAGGGGAGAGATAGTATATTGTGAACAATGTTATCAAAACGAGGTGATATAAAAAGATTTTATGGTATAATTAACGATATGCTAAACTCTGAATCAAAATTAAATCCTAAACTTTTTGAGAAAGATGTGGAGCAGGTGGCGACGAGAGACGGGTATGGGAGGGGACTGGTGGAAGCGGGAGAAAAAGATGAACGAGTGGTTGTGCTTTGCGCGGATCTGACCGAATCTACGCGTGCCCTTTGGTTTAAAGAAAAATTTCCGGAGAGGTTTATTGAAATAGGAGTAGCCGAGCAAAATTTAGCGGCTGTCGCTTCCGGTTTGGCCAATTACGGCAAAATTCCTTTTATTTCTTCTTACGCGGCTTTTAGCCCCGGCAGAAACAACGAGCAGATAAGAACTACTATTTGTATAAACAATGTTCCGGTAAAAATCGGCGGGGCACACGCTGGGATTTCGGTTGGGCCGGATGGCGCGACTCATCAAGCACTGGAAGATGTTGGGCTTATGCGTATGCAGCCGCGAATGACGGTTTTGGTTCCTTGCGATGCGGTTGAAGCCCAAAAAGCAACCTTGGCGGCGGCTTCTTACCCCGGACCAGTTTATATAAGATTTGGCCGTGAGAAATCTCCCGTCATGACCACTAAAGACACCCCGTTCCAGATCGGCAAAGCGGAGACTTATCGTTCCGGTAAAGATGTTACAATTATTGCCAGCGGAATGCTTTTGTATAATGCGCTACTAGCCGCCAAAGAATTAGAAAGCGAAGGAATTGATGCGGGGGTTATAAATAATCACACTGTCAAGCCGATGGACAAAGATTCTATCATACAATCAGCCAAGGAAACCGGAGCTGTGGTTACGGTGGAGGAGCATCAAATTGCTGGAGGGATGGGGTCAGCCGTGGCGGAGATTTTGTCCGCAAATTTTTCCGTGCCTATGGAATTTATAGGTGTGCATGATAGGTTTGGAGAGTCTGGAGGTTCGTGGGAGCTGGTGGAAAAGTTCGGTATGGGTGTACAATCAATAAAGGAAGCGGTGAAAAAAGTTGTGAGTCGCAAAAAAGTTTAACTGTAACACTATGGCAACCAGAAGAAAACTTTCGGCTGATGACAGAAAAAGCGGGATGTTGCTCGCGGGCTATGTGGCCTTCTGGCTTGTGATTTTGGGGGTAATAATACTCACGCTAATTTTTTCTTGAAATATAAACTATCGCGCGGTTCCCTCGGTAACGCTCTAAGAAAACACGTTCGTCCTGCTCCAGCGGCAGAACTCACTCAGAGAAAGTTTGGCTTCAGAACCAAGCAAGCCAAACTTTCTATGGTTTTCTACGAGCATTACCTCGACCGCGCTTATCCGTAATATGAATATAGCAATAAACGGTTTTGGCCGCATTGGCCGCTCATTTTTTAGGGAAGCATTCGGGCTTTCGGAGTTTGATATTGTGGCGGTAAACGATTTGACTGATGCTAAAACCCTGGCCTATCTTTTAAAATACGACAGTGTTTATGGGCGTTATAAATATCCGGTGGAGGCAACGGATGGAAGTTTAAGAGTTGATGGAAAAGAAGTAAAAGTTTTGGCCGAAAAAGATCCGGCTAAACTTCCGTGGAAAGATTTGAATATAGATATAGTAATTGAATCAACGGGAGTTTTTGCTTCTGGTGAAAAATCACAGGCCCACCTGCAGGCTGGGGCAAAAAGAGTTGTAATTACCGCTCCCGTGAAAGATGATGAGGTGACAACAGCGCTTATCGGAGTAAATGAAGACAGATTTGCATCGGCTAAACCTATTACCTGCAATGCGTCTTGTACTACCAATTCAGTAGCTCCAGTTATGCAGGTTTTGTTTGAGAACTTTGGTATAAAAGAAGCAAGCATGGTGACAGTGCACGGCTATACCCCAACTCAAAATTTAGTTGATGGTCCAATAGCCAAAGATGTAAGACGGGGACGCGCGGCGGCGGTAAATATTGTGCCTTCCACCACTGGTGCGGCCGAGGCCGTGATTCAGGCCATCCCCCAGCTTAAAGACAGGTTTGAAGCGGTAGCCATGCGGGTGCCGGTGATTGCCGGCTCTTTAAGCTCCATGACTATAGTTATGGAAAAAAGGGCTTCAAGAGATGATGTTAATAATGCTCTCATTAAGGCCGCGCAAGAGCCTCGTTGGGCCAAAGCGCTCAAAGTAACTTCTGATCCGATAGTTTCCACGGATATAATAGGCGAACTTTACGGGGCTATCGTGGATTTGTCTTTGACCAAAGTAACCCAAGAAAATCTCGCTTTGGTTTTTTCTTGGTATGATAACGAAGCGGGATATACGGCAACTCTTATTGAGCATGTAAGGAGGGTTTCTAAAAATTTGTAGAAATATGATGGTCTCAAAAATAAAAAAACAGGCTACAATTGATGATTTAGCCGGGATGGTAAAACGGGGTTTTGACGATATTACAAAGAGTATGGCTAAGCAAAAAGATTTAGATTTGGTAAGGGTAGACATAGAAGATATTAAGGAGCGTGTAGAGAATATAGAAAAGTTGATGCTTAAACAACATGGTTTCCAGATTCAAGAGTTGGCCAAGAGAATGAAAAGAATGGAAGACTTGTTTGCCATGAAATAAAACCCCACGACCTATACAGGTGTGGGGTAAAGTTTATTTTTTTCCCCTTCGGGATTTTTGCAAAATTTTTCTGGTGGTTTTTAGGTCCGCCAAGTGCATTTCTTTGTCGTAGGCAGGATCAGAAAAACAAGAACTTGGTTCTGTAATTCCATCTTGGAACAGAAGAATTAACTCCTCAATGGCAGGAAGGAAAGAAAAATCCTTACCTTGCCGTATCATTCTTAAAGCCCTCTCCGCGCAGTGCCAATCATATTCAATATACCTGTAAAGCGATTGATTAAACGATCGCGGTTTTATATGGCTTAGTAGTTTATGAATAAATGCCGGCAGGGAAGGCACATGTGGATATAAAATCCAATGCCTGTTGCATATTCTACCACAGACGATTTTGGAAACAGCTCGGGTATTTATGGTTGATCGCAAATCCCAAGTGGCTTCTAAGGATATAGCAAACTCAAGCGCCCTAACGGCCAATTCCTGATGTTGAGGAGCAAAAACATACCACGCCAGAATTTCTTCTGCCAAGGGGTCTTGTTGGTAGGCCAGATCTTTTATACACTCTTCAGCCCAATCAGCGGATTCAGGATGAAATGACCAACCATCAAACTCCTTAATTATTTTTAAACAAGCCTGCCTTACTTCAAGGACTGGCCACTGCTCGAATAATTCAAAGATGTTGATTCTTCTTGAGTCTTCAACAATAGACCTTAAACTTCTGGTTGGCTTAAACTTATATTGGAAAATCTCGGTATCCATAAGAAACTCCTTGACCCGGGTGGGTCGGTTTTCCGCCTCCGCCAGTTGGCGGACTGCGGATTTTTTTGGCCGGGTGGCCTTTTAAAGCAACTGTTCCCGTGTGTCGGGACTGGCAAGATCATGGCATGTCCAATCGCTTGTGTCAATTTTTTATTTGGAGTCACTTTCAATTCTGCTGTATCTATGCTATTACAGTTCTAACGCTACTTTTAAAAATGAAAATTGAAATAGGAGGTGTTGTGTGAATTTAAAAGGATTTGAGACGATTGATATCTCGGGAGCGGGGGAAGGTTATAACGCTTATGTTGGTCCCACAACCATGCTGGAGATCGAAGATCTCCTAAGAGATGATGTTTATGGTATATATGTAATAAGTTCCGTACATTTCTCGCATGGTACCGGCTCTAGCCGATCTCCGAAAGTAAATGCCGGTACTAAAATTGACTGGGACAAGCTTTTGATATTCAAAGAACACCTAAGCAGTCTCAATGTTCTTTTGGTTTCCAAAGGTTTGGAAGTTGATATTAAATCCTTGGTGTCCAAGGCTTTGGAGTCTCTCGGCAATAAAGAAAAAGAAAAGAGTGTTGCCAAGAAAAATATCCGTGATCTCAAGGACAACTTGGTAAAAACCTATATGCTTTTGCTTAAAATCTGCAAGGAGGCCTTTGGGGTTTTGCCCGAAGGTGCGGGTGTGCATGAGATAGACGAGGAACTAGGGAAAAAAATTATTTCTCTTAAAGAAGCCTTAGATGCGCTGTATGAGGTGGCCCTAAGAGTCTCTCAGGGCCTCGCTACGGATGATTCTATTTTGGCAGACATGATCAGGGTGGAAAGGCCGGATCAAGCGGAGGCGAAAGATGCTTTAAAATTGGCTATCGATTGCATGTTGGTGGGGTATCATCTGGACAAAATCCGCAAATATTTTGGCACCGATGGTCTTGCGAGATTGTGCATTGCGGCTCTGCTGCAAAACGCCGGTCTTTGGGGGCACAAAGATTCTAAGGGGCACGAAGATCGAAGCGCGCGATTAATTGCAATGCTCGAGGAACGGGGTTGGAAAAGTCCGGTTGGTATCAAGGAGCTTGTCCTAAATCATACCAGAGGAAGATCTTGGAGCGATTATTTTGTCTTGAAAGTAAAACATGAGACAACCATCGCTCTGGCTGGTGGAGAAGCCATCAAACTTGAACAGGTTACTTACCATAAAAGCAGTGACTGGCAGCCCGACAGTACGGCTGATCAGGGCGGTCACGGAATTTTTGCCACTTCGGTCAAATCTACAAATGCCGATGCGGTAGTGAAGGAGACGGTGTCCGACGCGAATCGTTTAAGCGACAAGGATTTGGCTTCTGTGATTATTCTTGGTTTGGTTGAGGAATTCAATGAACACATGGACCGTGGCCAAATTCTGGATGATATGGTGAAAAGGATTTCGCAAATCCACAGTATTAAGTTTGAGAGTTGGGAAAAGCTGCAAGCCAGACTGTCTGTATTTTCCAAAGTTATCGCCGCCATCATAAACGCATGGAGAATAGAACCGATACCAAGAGGGTCTATAGTGGGATTTGAATATCCGGGTGTTCCGTCGGCGTTTATTGAACAGCTTGGGTTGGATTCTATTTATTTATCTCTCGGTGTTGTGAAGGATGGCCAAGGAAGCTGTCTTATATACCTCTTGCCTCTTAAAGAAGGAGGCAAGCCACCGGCAGGCCGAGTTATAACCATAAATTCAGGGCAGGCCGGGGTACGAAATACTGTCTATCAGGAAAAGCGGCAGGTGCTGGGAGTGCTGGATCAGCTGACCTATGCGCAGGTAGTCAGAAACATAAAGGAAAAGGCTGGCCAACAAGCCGCTTAATTTTATCCCCGCGTCTTACGAGATGTGGGGATTTTTCTTGCCAAGAGACTACTTTTTTTATATCATAAAACTGCCGTCAAAAATTTTATGCTGCAGAGTAAAATTTTCAGCAAAACCCTAAGAGAAGACCCGAAAGATGAGGTCTCAACCAACGCCAAGTTACTGGAGCGCGGAGGTTTTATTTATAAAACCATGGCCGGGGTTTACGATTTCCTTCCTCTTGGATGGCGGGTTTTAAATAAAATAAATAATATAATTCGGGAAGAAATGAATGCCGTTGGCGGACAGGAAATTTTCTTAACCGCCATGCAGCCGCGCGAACGATGGGAGAAAACCGGACGGTGGAAACTATTGGGTGAGGAAGTAATGTATCAGTTTAAAGATCGTTTTGGTCACGAAGTTGGGCTTGCTTCAACCCATGAGGAAGCCGTAACCGAAATAGCCACAAGATTTATTCAATCATACAAAGACCTGCCGCTTGCCGTATATCAGATCCAAACAAAATACCGCAGTGAATCCAGAGCCAAATCCGGATTGATTCGGGGACGAGAATTTCTGATGAAAGATTTATACAGCTTTCATGCCACCACTGAAGACCTGGACAGATACTATAAATTAGTTGACGAATCTTATTTAAAAATTTTTAAACGTTGCGGTCTCAAAACTTTTGTTACCGAAGCCTCCGGAGGCGTTTTCAGCAAAGACTTTTCTCATGAGTATCAGGTCTTGAGTGACGCAGGGGAAGACAAAATTATATTTTGCTCTCAATGCGGTTTTGCCCAGAATAAAGAAATAAGTTCTCTGGACGAAGGGGGTGATTGTTCAAAATGCGGGAACAAATTGAAAGTGGGCAAAAGCATAGAAGTTGGCAATATATTCAAATTAGGCACCAAGTTTTCGGATGCTTTTGGTCTTTACTACACAGACAAAGAGGGCGGCAAAAAGCCCGTCATCATGGCAAGCTACGGCATAGGACCGGGGAGACTTATGGGAACGATTGTAGAAATACATAGTGATGAGGACGGTATTCTTTGGCCGGAAGAAGTGTCGCCGTTTAAAATTCATCTGATAGCGCTGGGCGATAAAGCTAAAAATGAAGCGGAAAATCTATACAAAGACCTGCTTGCGGAAAATATAGAGGTATTATACGATAACCGCGGCGACAAAACGCCCGGGGAAAAATTCTCGGATGCGGATTTGCTAGGTATTCCTTGGCGGGTGGTGGTATCAGAAAAAACTATGGAGAAAAAAGGAGTGGAATTGAAAAAAAGAGACGAGAAACAGGCCAAAATAATAACCATCCAAGAACTTTTGAAAATAAAATAGCCCGCACTTCCAAAGAAGGCGGGCTTTAACTACCAATGGCAATTCTGGATAAAATTTTAGGTAAGTTTTCTAAAGATATCGGCATAGATTTGGGTACGGCAAGTACCCTCGTTTATGTTCGCGGGCGGGGGATTGTTATAAACGAACCCTCGGTGGTGGCCATAAATCAGAAAACCGGACAAATTGTGGCGATTGGGGAAGAAGCCAAAAGAATGGTTGGCCGGACCCCGGCGCAGATCGTGGCCACCCGGCCACTAGTGGCCGGAGTGGTTTCCGATTTTGAAGTTACGGAGGAAATGCTGAAATTTTTTATCCGCAAAGTACATGAGGAGACATCTTCTTTATTTGCCCGTCCGCGGGTGGTGATTGGCATACCCTCGGGTATAACCGAGGTTGAGAAAAGGGCCGTAGAAGATGCTTCTAAAAATGCCGGCGCAAGAGAAGTATATTTGATTGAGGAGCCGATGGCTGCGGCCATCGGCATACGACTTCCCGTGCAGGAAGCTATCGGCTCTATGATTGTGGACATAGGTGGAGGGACTACAGATATCGCGGTAATTTCTTTGGGTGGAATAGTGGTTGCAAGGAATTTGCGGGTGGCGGGTGATAAATTTAATGAAGATATAATTCGGTTTGCTCGCGAGGAATTTAAACTTCTGCTTGGCGAGCGAACGGCGGAAGACATAAAAATAGCAATCGGTTCTGCTCACGAATTGGATGAGCCGATGGAGGCAACTATGCGTGGAAGAGATCTGGTTACTGGTCTTCCTAAGGAATTGGTGGTGGACGATACTGATATTAGGCTGGCCTTGCGTCATTCTATAAATGTATTGGTAAATTCCATTAAATCAGTTATTGAGGAAACCCCTCCGGAATTGATTGCGGATATTATGCACCGAGGTATAAATCTGGTCGGCGGTGGTTCTATGTTGCGAGGGCTTGATCGGCTTATACAAGAGCAGACCAAGATAATTGTAAGAGTGGCGGAGGACCCCCTAACCGCGGTGGTGCGGGGGACAGGTATAATTTTAGAGGACATAGGGTCGTTGAAAAATGTACTGGTGAGTACTGACTATGAAAGGGTGCCAACGTAAAATTTAAATGATCTCAAGAAAGATTTTTTATATTAAAACTGTAATTGTCTTACTCATCTTGGGTGGGTTTATTTTTTATGGGGCCAATCCAATTCTTCTTAAAATCCGCTCTAAGGTTATAAGTTTTTTTGCGCCGGTTTATAAAATAAACTGGAAATGGTGGGGCAAGAATGATAACTCTATTTTGTTGCAGGAAAAAGAGCGGGCGATAAAAGCTTTACAGTTTGATTTGGATGTCCTGCATCGAGAAAATTCCTCTTTAAAAGAGTCACTAAATTTAAAAACTAAAAGTAAGTTTTCGTCTCTGAAAGGCTCTAAAGTGATTTTTTATTCCCGAGACTTAGGTAGAGATTTTTTAATAATAGATTTGGGAGATAAGGAGGGTGTAGAAGTTGGAAATATAGTTATTGACAGCAAGGGGGTTTTGGTGGGCGTTGTTCAGGAATCTAACGAGGATTTTTCCAAGGTGGATATGGCTTATAATCCCGGCAGAAGTTTTGAGGCGGAAATAAAAAGTTCAGGGCTTAGAGTTTTAGCCGAAGGAGCGGGTTCGGGGGAGTGGTATTTGAAACTAATTCCCCCCGACACTGAATTAAAAACTAATGACTTGGTGTCTTTGGTGGGCGGTCAGTTTAAATCAATACTTCTGGGAGAAATATCTGAAACAGGCTACGGAGATATTTTTGTAGAATCTAAAGCTCGCGCTTTGTTTTTTCCCGAACATCTAGACAATGTCTTTGTAATTTCCCAACCCAAATGACGTTTTCTATAGTCCTATTCTTTTTGATATTTTTATACTGGCATGTCGGTATTTCGGTAAGGATCTGGCTTGGAATATTTTTGGGTTTTATTATGGACAGTTTAAGTCTTTTCCCTTTCGGAACCCACACCCTTATTTTTATTTTGGCGGCTTTATTGGTGGAGTTATTAAGACATATTTTTTCCAACACAGATTCTTTGTTTACCAAGGGAATAGCAGTGGGTTCCGTTTTTTTCTTGGTCAATTCCATGATTTATCCCGCCTCTTATGTCATTGGTAAATTAGAGGAAATCCACATTCCGTGGGATTCCGGGTTTGTGATTGATATAATAATATGGTCTCTGGCTCCTGTAATTATATTATCTATATTCTTTAGTCTGATACACTTCCTAAATGAAAATAAAAAATCATAACTTATTGGATCCGGATGAAATATTGGCTGATTCCTTTAGTCATCTGAATTCACCTTTTGACACGGAGGGAAAACTGGAACGCTCCATAAGCCGGGCACCCTCTTTTTTATTTTTGTTTTTGATAGCCTTGGGGTTTGGATATCTTATTTGGGAATCCTCCACACTTCAAGTGGCTAAGGGCGAGACCCTTTACAATAGATCACAGGAAAACAGATTTCTCATAAGACCCGTTTTTTCTCCCAGGGGTGTGATTTATGATGAAAAAAACCGCCCTATGGTTGAAAATGTTCCTTCCTGGGGGCTGGTCTTCAGCAAAGATAGATTTTCAGCTAAATCCAAAGATCTGGCCGGTTTGCTTGATCAACTGGGCGAGCTGCTTAAAGTTAAAAAAGATTATTTTTTTGATTTAGGTTTTCCTTATAATTACGATCTTAAAAAAACTCCCTCCAAGGTGTTTATGCCCCAGAATATACCTTTGGAAGATTTGGTAACTATCGCAAGCAAGCTGGATTCACTCCCGGGTATTGAGATAATTGAAGGGTCTCGCCGTATCTACAAAAATCCTCAAGCTTTTTCCCATTTGCTTGGATTTGTGGGTAAAATTTCCCAGGAAGATCTCCAAAAAGAGCAGTTTACCAAAAAAGATTTGTTTGTGGGTAAGTCCGGAATTGAGGCGCAGTACGATAGCAAGCTTAGGGGTAGCGTGGGGCGACGACTGGTGGAGATTGATGCCCGCGGCCGAGAGACAAGGTTTAAATTCATTGAAGACCCAGAGGAGGGGTCTTCAATGAAGCTCACTATTGATGGGGAAATGCAGAAATTAGCTTATGATTTACTGAAACATTATACTGGAGGGAAAAGTGGCGGCAGTGTAATTGCTTTAGATCCGAGAGACGGTTCTATAAAAGCTTTGGTAAGTTTTCCAGGATTTAATAGCAACGAATTAGGTTACAATATTTCCCAAAAAGAATTTGAAAAAATAATCAACGATCCCCTGAAGCCTCTATTTAATCGGGCTATTGCCGGAGAATTTCCTTCGGGGTCCATTATTAAGCCATTCACAGCTGTGGCGGCTTTGCAGGAGAAATTAATAGACCCAGAAAAAAAGATATACGACCAGGGTTTTATTGAAATCCCTAATCCGTATCGTCCGGGCGAGGGTCACATATTTAAAGATTGGCGTCCTCATGGGTGGATAAATTTTTACGACGCGGTTGCGCTGTCAGCCAATGTTTATTTTTATATTATCGGCGGGGGATATAAGGAACAAGAAGGTTTGGGTATAGATAGAATTAAAAGTTATCTGCAGGCTTTTGGTTTGGGATCCAAAACAGGAGTGACATTGCCGGGGGAAAAAGAAGGATTTTTGCCGGATCCGGAATCTAAGAAAAAAACTGATCCTGCCAACCCAATTTGGAGGATTGGAGATACTTACAATGTTTCTATCGGACAAGGGGGGCTTAGAGTTACGCCTCTACAAATGGCTATGGCTACAGCCGCAATTGCCAATGGCGGCAAGCTGTTTAAGCCTCGGCTTCTTGCCGATGACCCCGTGGTTTTGGTGAGAGAAAACATGGTTGATTTGGCGCATATAGAAAAAGTTAAAATAGGCATGAGGGAGGCAGTGATAAGAGGCACCTCCAAAGGTTTGCAGGCCGTTCCTGTTCCCACGGCTTCTAAAACCGGGACAGCGCAGGTAAGCGGCGGAAAAAACCCTCACTCTTGGGCGGCGACTTTTGCCCCCGTTGATAATCCGGAACTGGTCATATTGTCTATGGGAGAACATGGCGGTGAGGGAGCTCGTACGGCGGTACCGGTGGCCAGAGATTTGTATAAGTGGTACTTTGCTCAAAAAGATAAGTTATCCACAAACCAGCAGCCTTGACCGATTAGTTATTGTATATTAGGCTTCGGGTTAGCCTTTAATTTTTAAATATTTCGTGATGTCCGCACAATATTTCTCCGAAGAAGGTTTAGAAAAATTAAAACAGGAATTAAACGAACTCAAAACTACCAAGAGAAAAGAAATTGCCCAGCGGTTAGAACATGCCAAGTCTCTAGGTGATTTATCTGAAAACGCTGAATATCAGGAAACCAAAGAAGAGCAAAACATGGTGGAAGCCAAGATCGCCGAACAAGAAGAAGTTGTAAGAAACGCTGTGCTCATAAAAAAAGATGTTTCCTCCGGCAAGGTTGACGTCGGGTCAACCGTAAAAGTAAAATCTGCTAAAGGTGAGGAATACTATACTATTGTAGGGACCGACGAGGCTAATCCGGCAGAAAGTAAAATATCCAACGAATCTCCTCTGGGCAAAGCTTTTCTGGAACATGCGATTGGAGACAGGGTGGAAGTGAAAACTCCGGCAGGTTCTTATATGTACGAAATTTTGGAGATAAAGTAGTAGTTGAATCGGTTTTCTCGGGATAATGAAAAAATATAAAATTCCCCGATGTTGGGGAATTTTTGGTTAAACTTTTGGATCTTCTTTTCTTGCTTTCTTGGTATCTTCCAGATGTTCTTTAAGATAGGGCATAAAGGGTGTTCCGCCGGTTCCGACTTCGCTGGGGTTAGACTTGCTCTGCTGACTTTGTCTTTGGATGTAAGTGGCGGCATATTCCAAATGCTTATTTCTAAATAATTCCAGCCAGTGGTAACAGGATTGCAGGCTGTGACTAAGAAGAGCATCGTCGCGGATAAACTTTTTTACGGACAAACCTTCTCTAACTAATCTTTCCACTTCTTCTATAAATTTTCTATGCTTGGGCGGCATATAATCACGCATTTCCAAAAGATAGCTGGTCAATTTATTGTCAGCGTGTTCTATTTCCAGAAAAGCATCCAGCAGAGGAATTATGGAACTCTGCGCCCCTGTTTCCCCCCGAAATTTCTGGGGTTTTCCCTCATATTCTTCAACACCTTCATATACCATCCCGTTTGGCAGAGCCGGATTTATCCAGCCATGAATCCACGGGCGAACACGAGTGTAATAAAGATGCGGGTCGCAGTGCTCCGGCATTCGCAGAAGGGTCTCGTACATCTGCTTTTCTGCCTTAGCTATGTCACAAAGATTAGCATATAAACCAATGGCATCTTTTCTGGCAATACACTTAAGCGCTTGGGCTATGGATCTTGGAATAGTTCCAGCTTCTGCCTCTATTTCCACGTGGACCAAAATAAACCAATCTTCGTCTATGCCTCCCAAAAAATTTTGTAGAATTGCAATATTGCCAATCTCAATTGATCCCTCTTCAATCATTCTCCAGTTGTCCAAAGCATAACTTGCGTAAGAGAGCACTGGGGGTCTGCCTAGCCTTTGGGCAACTGCATGCCAGGGAACGGCAAGACCGGCGTGGATATGGTCCATCGGGTTTTCCGGATCTTCCCACACCAAGGCATGTCCCAAAAAAGAGAAGCTGCGCATCAGGTAGGCAAGTATATTATGGCTTTGTACGTTCAGGATAAGATTCTGTAGGTGGTAATCCATATTATAAAATAATATCTGATCCAAAGCCTTCTTAATCATGGTTCTGGCTTTGCCAGCCATGATTAGTTTGGGCAGATTAAGAACCAATTCATCTATCCAGTCCAAAGCTGCTCTGGCGCCGGGAGTTGCTACCCTAAGTTCATTGTGGGCTTCCATGGAGTTCTTGATCGGGCTTGGCGCTGGCAGAAATCCTCTTTGGTTTAAAATACCAAATTCGTTTGGGTTTAAATTAGGTTTCCGAGACATCTTTAAACCTCCTTTGTCAAAAATCTTTCTGCAATGTATCACTTTACAAGCACCCGTACAAGTTCTATTATTTCAGTATTATGTCTCTTGAAGAAATCCGCTCCGAGCGGCTTAAAAAAACAGTTATCATACAAGACAAGGGTTTTGAATCTTATCCGGCCGAAACCGAGCGTACTCATTCGGCAAGTGAGGCCGTAAAGAAGTTTGCTTATCTTGCCAAGTCTAAAAAATATATAACTTTGGCTGGCAGGATTTTGGCGCGCCGAGAACACGGCGGATCTACTTTTATTGACCTATATGACGGCACGGGCAAGATACAAGTATATTTTAAAAAAGATTTGCTTGGCGAAGCTTACGATTTTTTTCTGCAGACTGGTGATGTGGGTGATTTTGTAGAAACAAGCGGAGACCTTTTTAAAACCCAAAAGGAGGAAAAAACACTTTTGGTAAAAAATTGGAGGATGCTTTCCAAGACCTTACTGCCCTTGCCGGAGAAATGGCACGGCCTGCAGGATGTGGACGAAAGATTTAGAAAAAGATATTTGGATCTTTTGATGAACGAGGGTGTTCGGGAGAGATTTGAACTGCGAACAAAAATAATAAAATCTCTGCGTGAATTTTTGGATACCCATGATTTCTTGGAGGTGGAAACTCCTCTTTTGCATCCGGTGCCGGGAGGGGCTATAGCCCGACCATTTGTTACGCACCACAACGCCTTGGATATGGATCTATATTTGCGAGTTGCCCCTGAACTTTATTTAAAAAGACTGCTGGTGGGAGGATTTGAACGAGTTTATGAAATAGGCCGCAATTTTCGAAATGAGGGCATAAGTCCTCAACATAATCCAGAGTTTACCATGCTTGAATGCTACGCGGCTTTTTGGGACGAGCGGGCAATGATGAGCTTTACGGAAGATATGTTTTTGCAATTAGTTGAGGCGGTTGGAAAGAAAGAGAATTATAAAAAACCCTTTGCGCGTCTTGCTTTCAAAGAAGTTCTTAAACGTCACGCTCAAATAATGGATTATGACAAGGAAACAAGAGATACCCTGGCGACCAGAGCGAAACAACTGGGCATAGATATCGGCAAACAAGAATCTAAGGGCAAGATCGCCGATGAAATATATAAAAAAATATGCCGGCCTCATTTGTTGCAGCCGACTTTTATCACAGATCATCCCATAGAGATTTCTCCTTTGGCCAAACAAAAATCGGATAATAAAGAAGAAGTGAGAAGATTCCAGCTGATAGTTAGCGGTTTGGAATTGGCCAACGCCTTTTCTGAATTAAATGATCCGATAGAGCAAAGGAAAAGATTTGAGGGACAGGAAAAAGAGAGGGCCGGAGGAGAAGAAGAGGCGCACAGAGTGGATGAAGATTTTATAGAAGCTTTAGAATACGGTATGCCGCCGGCGGCGGGGCTTGGCATCGGCATAGACCGGCTGGTGATGTTTTTGACGGACACAAAAAATATAAAAGAGGTTTTATTGTTTCCGACCATGAGACCGAAATAATTTTTTCGAGACGCGGGTCCCCTCGGGTATCCTGATTTCAGACACGATTTAGCTCGTCATCACGCTTTCCGCTCAAAAGTTACGGTTTGGACAAATTATCCTCGCTCGGAACAGGAAGCCTTCCGCTACTAATCGCGGCTTTCCTTGTTCCTGCGCTTCGGTAATTTGTAAACCAAACCTCCACCATTTCGCGGAAAAAGCATGATGACTCGCTTTAGTAATACAAGAACTGAAATCAGGATACCACTCGACCCGCTTAGTAATAATATGTTAGATATAAATTTTATCAGACAAAATTTAAAAGAAATAAAAGAAGCTGCGCGCAAGAAGCATGTGGCTGTTGATTTAGATAAATTGGTGGTTGTGGATGATGAGCGGCGAAGTTTAATTAAAACGATTGATGACATGCGACACCAGCAGAATGTAGTTTCGGAGGAAATTGCCAAGACTAAGGATCAACACAAAATCTCCGAAATGCAGAAGCTGAAAAAAGAGCTGAATGATTTGGAAGCAAGATTGCATGTGGTAGAGTCAGAGTTTAATTTACTTATGCTCCAAGTTCCGCAGGTTCCCCACGAATCTGTTCCGGAAGGGGAGTCGGATGCGGACAATAAGCCGGTGAAGCTTTGGGGCGAGATTCCAAAATTTGATTTTCCAGTCAAAGACCACATTACTTTGATGAAAGAATTAGATTTGGTTGATTTTGAGAGAGGCGCTAAGGTAGCGGGTTTTCGGGGTTATTTTTTGAAAAATGAAGGGGCGCTTTTGAGTTTTGCTCTCTGGCAGTTTACGATTAATCATTTGGTCAAGAAAGGTTTTATACCTCTGGTTGCCCCCTCTCTGGTAAAGGAAAACTCATTTGTGGGTACAGGCTGGTTACCGCAGGGTAAAGAAGAAATTTATCATACACAGGACGATCTATATCTGGCGGGCACAGCCGAAGTTCCGGTCATGGGCATGTATCAGGATGAAATCTTGGCGGAAAGCGAACTTCCCAAAAAATTTATTGCCTTCTCACCGTGTTTTCGGCGCGAGGCGGGTTCTTACGGTAAAGACACCAAGGGAATTTATCGCTTGCATGAGTTTATGAAGGTTGAGCAGGTTATCTTCTGTAAATCCGATACTGATGAATCTGTAAAATGGCATGAAGAGATAACTAGAAATTCCGAGGAAATTCTGCAAGCTCTAAAATTACCTTACCGTGTGGTGGTGAATTGCGCGGGAGATCTGGGGCTGGGGCAGGTTAAAAAATACGACATTGAGACTTGGATCCCCGCCCAGCAAAAATATGGCGAGACTCATTCCTCTTCTTATTTTTATGATTTTCAGACAAGGCGTTTGAACATAAAATATCGTGATCAAAATGGCAAACTGCAGTTTGCCCACTCATTAAATAACACGGCTCTTGCCACACCCCGCGTGCTTATCCAGCTTTTGGAAAACTATCAGCAAAAAGACGGAACGATATCCGTGCCGGAAGTTCTGCAACCTTATTTGGGAAGCAAGATCATCTCTAAAAAATGATTTCCAAATTACCTAATCTAAGAACATGGATAGAAATAAATACAAAAGCGCTTCACTCAAACGTGGAGCGTTTTTTGCGTTTGATTCCGGAAGACACTCGTCTCATGGCTGTAGTCAAATCCAATGCTTATGGTCATGGCCTTGTCCATATTGCAAAGGCGCTGCTTGCCCTCCGACCTACCCGCCGAGGTCTCAGCACAGGCGGGAGCTTTAGCGAAGGAGGGTGTTTTGGGGTGGATTCTATTACCGAGGGCTTAAGACTTCGCCGAGAGAACATAAAATCTTCGATACTTATTCTGGGGTATACGATTCCTGATTTATTCCGGGAAGCTTTTAGAAAAGAATTGGTTGTAAGTATTGCCGATTTTAATTCTTTAAATGAATTTGGCCGACTTAGAGACAAACCAAAGTTTTTTATAAAAATAGATTCCGGTATGCACAGACGCGGGTTTTTACCGGAACAAATTAAACAGCTCCTGTCTTTTGTACAAAATAAAAATCTCAAACCTATGGGGGTATTTAGTCATTTTGCTTCAGCTTCGGATACTGCTCACAAACTTCATTCAAAAAAGCAGATAAAGGTTTTCCAAAATATCTCTGATCAGTTCAAAATGGCCGGATTTGATAATTTAATAAGATCCATGTCGGCTACCGGAGGAACAATTTTTTATCCAGATGCGCATTTGGATATGGTCAGAATCGGTATGGGGATTTACGGCTATCCTCCCTCACCTCCACCTCGCCGAAACTTGGAAAGCGAGCTTACACCGGTTCTTTCTTGGAAAACATTTGTCTCCGAAATTAAGGAAATACCGGCCGGATCTTCAGTGGGATATAATTTTTTGCACAAAGTTAAGTCAAAAAGCCAGATAGCTATCTTGCCGGTAGGCTATTGGCACGGCTATGACCGCAGACTATCAAACAAAGGCGAAGTGCTTGTTTGTGGCCGCAGAGCTTCGGTGATCGGCCTGATTTCCATGGACATGGTCATTGTAGATGTCACAGGAATTGATAAAATAAAAGTAGGGGATGAAGTAGTGCTAATTGGAAGGCAAGGACAAGAATCGATTTGGGCGGATGAGCTGGCTCGCAAAATAGATTGCAGTCACTACGAGTTGTTGACTAGAATTAACCCACTTATAAAAAGAGTAGAAGTATAGAAATATCGTGGGTCTCGGGTATTCTGATTTCAGACACGACTCGCGCGCTCCTGCGGCGCGCTCGCTAATGGTCGTCGCGATTTTTGCCAGAAGACTGGCAAACCAAGCAAATCGCTCCTCCCGTTGTCTTCAATCAGAATACCCTCGACCCACTACACTAGTATTTGAGCCGAATAATTTACACCCCCAAAGAACCACAGTTTTTTAAACAAAAATCTCTAAAAAAAAAGAGAACTAACTTTTTTGTTCTTGGTTTTTTCGTGATACTTGTTCTACTTTTCTGGGGATTTTTGATGCTGGCAAGATGGGATTACTGGCGTATAAAGAGGATTGAGTTTTCCGGAATAGTGGCTCTTGAGGAGAGTTTATTACGAGAGACTGTTTCAGAATATTTAAAAGGATTTCGATTCGGATTTTTGCCTAACGACTTATATTTTTTTATAAATAAAGAAAGTCTAACCGCCAATCTAAAAGAAAAATTTCCTCGCGTGGAAAAAATCAGGGTATCCAAAGATTTTCCTGATAAGCTGATGATAGAAATATCGGAAAGAGGTTTGTTCGGTATACTTTGCGAGCGGGGAGAAGATCAGAACTGCTTTCTTTTGGATAAAGAGGGCGTGGTTTATGAAGAAGCCCCCAAATCCACTGGCCATCTTATACCCAAAGTTGAAGTGGATAATAAGGCGCTTAAACCCGGCGCAAAAGTCTTTACGGATGATCTGATTCGTCAGTTTGAGGAAGCATCTCGGGCCTCTTCTGTTTTTACCGGATCTTTTTTGGTGAGTTACGATCTTTTTTCCAAGATTCCTCGCGAAATACAGGCTGTAAATTCCGAAGGAGTTAGATTGTACCTAAATACCGGAGATGATTTCAAAAAGATATTTGAACTGCTGAAAGCTGTTTTAGAAAAAGAGATAAAAGAAAAACGCCCCCTGCTTGATTATGTGGACCTTCGTTTCGGGAATAAAATTTTTTATAAGTTTAAATAGTTTTTTGGTATTAAAAAATCGGCCGCAAGATTATTTGCGAGCCGATTTCTTTATATTTAGACTGATCCTTTTGTTGTAAAGATCAAATAGGGTCAGAAAAGAAGCAACTGCCGTAAGACCGGTTGAGGTCATCATCAGTAAAAACCAAACCCACCAACCCAAGAACAAACCGCGCCAGGCTGGACTAAACTTTCTGGTGTCAAAATATCCGGCCCAAAACAGCGGCACTAGGTTTAGAACAAAGTTTACATATACCCAAGCCCCAGAGCAAATTAGACTGATTATACAAATTAAGACCGTGGCGGTGATTGAAATATTTCTGAAATATATCGTAAAGCAATAGAAACTCACGAAACTAAGCACTAATATTAGTGCGGCATACATTTCTGCGCTCATTTTTGCACCTCATTCGTCTTTGTAATTATTTTTGTGCAGTTTATAAAACAAATTACCAGTATGATCACTAAAGCTATAAGCATGAGGAAATTAATATCTTTCCGGAAATATCCTGTTATACAGAAAGTTACGGTAGTCGCCATAAATTCCCTATTCCTCATCAGAAAGCCAGAGTTTTGGCTTAACAGGATCTTGATAAGCAAAATTTGGGTTATAGTCAGACTAACAATAGATACAAGGAGTCCGATTATAAGAACCATCGCGCCAAGTCCAGTAATATTTTCTAGATTTTCCATACTAGGTCTAGAAAAGACAGTAGGATATGCAGAGATGACCAGAATTAAACCCAACGCAGTGAGAATATGACTGCTTATATATCGCCTGATGTCTTTCATAAACGCCTCCTTACTTTTACAGAAACAGGAAGTTTATTTGTGAATGATCGTTGTTTATTATAATACCACAAAGACCATAAAAAGAAAAGCACGAACCATTAGCGGTTCGTGCGTAGTTTAAATGCCCACTGCATCTGGCGAAAATCGGGGAGTCTATTTTCAAGACTGAATTTATCGGCCCCATGAAATTGCTGGAAAATCGGATAAAAAAGTCCTTGCATAAATAACTGCCGAGAAACTTTTGTTGAGGGCTCTAATTTAAGGTCAATACTTACTCCCTCCATTTTTTTGGCATCAGCGATTATCTTTGCTACTTTATTGGGGCTTAGCTTAATCTGGTCTGGAGTTATCAGAACCTCCTTTTCCAGATCAGCCACCCTTGGTTCAAGAGAGGCTACTTTGGCCAGCCTTTCAGCTGTCTTATTGTTTGAGTCAATAATTGCAACAGCCAGCGCTATATTAAGAAGAGCGCTGACGAAGAAAAGTATAAGAGCAAATTTTTTGGTCAATTCCGCACCTCCTTAAATAATAGAACCTCGGGCCGAAGCGCGAGGTTCATCATTTGATAGACCGAGTCGCTCTACTGTCGACTCGCTCAATTTGTTGTGAAAAAGAACTTGAAAAAATGGTGGATGCTGTGGCAATCACTGACCATCTCCCATCGGGAGCAGGTGTGATTCTGGCGCACCCATTAAAACAGCCACTCGACTAATAGCTCGATCGAGCTATTAGTCTTAGCCAGTTTTTAACCAACTATTTGGCTGCGCCGGCGCACAGCATTCTCTCCGCGGTCTCTCCCCTGTTATAGAGATACCGCTAGTTTTTTTTGCGCGCCGGGCACAGCCTGTCCGTCTTTCCCGTTCACCTTGCAAAGGCGCGGGTTCCTCTGCAGAGCTATCCGCTGATTCCAAGCCCAGAAAAACTCTTCCGGGTCTGACCTACCTTGCGCGGCCCGCGGTAGGATTTTATTTTAAGGTGACTATCAAGAATAGGTCCTCAAGACGGAATTGGCACCGCTTCCCCCGAGCTCGTTACGCGACCAAAACGCGAAACAAACCCGATGTGCACTGTACACCATTATCCGCTTTTCTTGATAGCCACCATATCCAGTATTAAATTGTCAATTTTTCAATTATACATCCATACCAATATCTTGTCAAGTTTTTAGCCCAGTTCAAAGCAATTTCCCAATAAAATTGGCTTAAATAAGGCAAATGGTGCGTGCTATGGCAACCTATATATAAATATAGACTTCCCAGCTCTAGCTACCGGCTCGTAATTCTTTAACCACAGATAAGAGTCTTCGGGTTTCCTCTCAAATCCGGGCACGGGAGCACCATATGCTCCCTGTCTGAAAGTGGCTGATACCGCAAGCCATTTTGGCTGGTCTCCCGTAGGAACGCCCAAAGCCGAATGCCACGGCTCAAATTTATCTCCCAGATAATATTGTAGATTTCCACCGCCGAAATAATCCACAGCAATTTTTTCTATATTATTCTGTTCCACGAATTTTTTCAACCTTTTCAAATCCTGCCCCCAGTCATAATTTGAATCCACGGCAATTTTATAGCCATTTTTAGTTCCTCCGGCCAGCTCATTATAGTATGAAAGAAAACCAGGAAAAGATTTTGCGGTTCCTGCAACCATCCAAGCCACCAGAATTGCGACAATAATCCGTTTTACTTTAAAATTCTTTGATCTGAACCATTCGGTAATTTTTTTGGAAACCAATATATAAATAAAAGGGAAAGTTGGCAGGACGTGGCGTATGCCGATGTTCAGGGGAGAAATCATGGAAGAGGCCCAATAAATGATGATAAGAGCGAGAAAAGAAAATTCATTTATATTATTAGCCCACGAACCAATCTTTTTAAATACTTTTAAATTTTTTGACCTTAAGATTTTGATAAGCCACAGAGCCATGGCAAGTAAGGTAAGCAGGTGAAAGGCTAAAGTTTCTTTGAGCAGGTAAAGCACTGGGAAATAATATCTCCAGCCCGAAGCCGATACCTCTCCCAAGAAATAGCCCGTATTTCCTCCGCCGGCTCGCTGGCTTACCATAAGGAATCCGAGTAAATATTGGCCGAGATGTCGAGTGGCTTCGTTTTTCATGAGCCATAAGTCCATTTCGGCAAGAGGCTTGTTGGGGTGGGAGGCAAGAAGAAATTTGGCATCAGATAACTGTCTGTCTTGAGGATAATTGTAATTGAAGAAAAAATAAGTAATCCAAACAAGCAAGATGGCCACAAGTCCGGCAAGAATTGTCTTGCCTGCCATACTGAATAAATATTTATATCCAACGCCCCAGCTTTTAACAAAAATTACTGCCAGAAAAACAGGTATAAGCAAAACCAATGAAAACTTAAGCAGTAGAGCAAGCCCCAAAGACAGTCCGGCTAGAACTATATTTTTCCAAACAGGTTTTTCAATGAATTTAAGAAAGGCAATTAGTCCTATAAAGAAACCAAAAGAAGCTCCGAGGTCGGTGGTTACATATCTGCCATGAGCCAGAACGGTGGGGGAGAAAGCGTATAAAATCAGAGTCAGCAAGGCCGTATTTTCCCCAAATTTATTGCGAGTCCACCAGAAGAGCAAACCTCCTAAAAATATAGTCAGAAGTATCAATGGGAAACGAGACCAGAAAATTATTTTATCCGCGTCATTGTCTGATTCGTATAAAAATATGGTTCCTTGAGTCCACTGGCCGTTTATGTCTTTTTGCCAAGCCTCGGTGTTGGTTGGGAAGTACGGTTTAGCAAAAAGCCAAGCCGAATAAGCCGATAGAGCTTTGATCAAAGGAGGGTGTTCGGGATTTAGGCGGTAATCATGCATCTTTACATATCCAAACCCAGCTGGAATATGGGCCAGTTCATCCATGGTGGCTGAATCGCCGGCTGCGGAGAAAAGCATTAAAACAAGCATTACACCAAGGACAAAAACTACCGCTATTGACTTAATATTCATAAGATTATATAATTAGATTAAGCTGTTTGAGAATTTATATAAAAATACAGAGAGGAGGATAGATACATGTTTTGGATTTCTGGACTATTCTGGGGTTTGGGTGGTGCGCTTCTAGCGGTTGTTCTCATGGTCTTCTGCAGTAGCTGGAAGACCAAGAAAGACAGGAAGAAGAAATTTGTTAGGGGACCATGGCGAGGTATTCCTAGTAATTTTGAAGTACCCAGCACCGGAGTTAGGGGGGAAGTCACTCGGGGGCCCGAATCTTGGTGGAGTAATACCCCTAACCATGATGAGCTACCATATGTTTGAAATTCTATCGGTACTATTGTTGTGTCTGGGTATTGTGGCGATTCTATATGTGATCAGTGTGGTGTACGAGCATCGTAAATCCAAGAAAGGAGAGCATAAAAATGTTTAGCGCTATTCTTGCTCTGGGGCTTGCGGCGGGTTGCTTGGTAGTTGCTTTTTGGATGGCCTTCAAGCACTTCCGTAGAAGCTCCTTTGTGGACAAAGACGCGGCTGATAAAGCTGTTAAGGAGACTCCATGATTGCAATTGGGATCGCAGTATTGGTAATCTTTATTTTCTGGAAAAAGAAATTACTCTAAAATAACAAAATCTCCCGGGACGCGCACGCGCAGTTCCGGGAATTTTTTTTGGACAGAAAATATCAAATCACGGTCATCACCGTTCAAAAAAGCGATGACCGCTTTTTTATTTTCAGCCAAAAAAATCCTATCAATTTGATCAGGCCCAACGTAAGTAAAATTTCTTTCCTTTCTGCTTGGAGCAAAAGAATTGGTGGCAAACATGACGGTTTGCGCTGGCATGGGAATACCGCGGACTTCTGTGCCGGAGGAATTGACTATTATATATTTGTGAACATCTTCCGGAAGCCCATCCAAATATTTTCCGAGATTCCAAAGATCGGTGCTAAAAGCGAAGTAAGTATTCGGATTGTTTGCCCAGCGGACGAAATAATCGCGATAAGTTGTGTAGGTTATGGCCAAAAAGACAACTAAAACGAGCAAGACAATTTCTTTATTTAATCGTTCGAGCTGATTTTTATAAGCCGGCCATTTCTTTTTTTGATTTTCCAGCCACAGGTCTATTTTTTCCAAGACCCACCAGCAACCCAGTCCGGCTAAAATCATAACCGGAGGGATCATACCGATGGAACGCAGGGCATGAGGGAGACCCTCACGGGTGAGAGTCGCTGGCAAGGACAAAAACAAAATCCAACACAAGAGCACCAGATGTGCCAAGGGATCAGATAGCGAGCGGTCGGTTAAAACCATTACGAAGTGGGACTTCGTAAGAACTGATTTTAAGGATAGGATTAGTCCTATAAGAAAAAATATAGCCACAATTGGGTTAAGTTGTGGTTGGCAGGCTAAATTATGTCTCCAATTGCAGTCTCCTTTGAAGAAGAACATCTGCAAAGTAAGCAGATTAGATTTTAGAAATTCTTTGATGGGGGACTGGGCGGAAAATATGGAGACTTGTCCGCCGCGGCCGAGGAAGTCTTGGGGGTTTTGGAGGAAATATAGGCCAAGGGGTAGGAATATTATCAGGGCTGTGACAAGAAATAGGGCAATATGTAAAATCTTAGTTTTAAGTTTTAAGTTGTGGCTTTGCGCTTTACGCTTTACGCTTTGCGTTGCGTACCAAAGTAAAGGTATCAGGATCACAAACGGCACAAATCTGAAAGCGATATAAGTCTGTAGCCCCAGTCCTGTAAAAACCCCGGCCCAAATAAAATCCCATATTTTTTCCCCGCGAATACCTTTTAGCAAAAAATATAACGCAAAGACAGAAAGAAAAGGAACCATGATGGCGCGAAAACCGATACGGGAAAAATTTATATGCCAAAAACTTATAGCCAAAAAGAAAGAGGATAAAAGGGAGATGGCTGTATTTTTGAATAATTCCTTGGTCAATAAATAAAGCCCTAATATGGTAAGTGTCCCAAACAAAGCGCTTACTACACGAAGCGCCCATGGGGTGTTTCCAAAAACGGCAACCGAGATTGCCTGCAAGTTTATAAAAAACCCCTCTCGGCCGTTGTTTTCGGGATAGAATATTTTAAAACTATAAACACCTATATCGTTGGAGTATATAGCCTCCAAAGCGTTGTTTCCGTTCATGGCTTCATCCGGATAAAGCCCGGGCGGGGTTTTACCCAGGTCATAAAAACGAAAAAATGCTCCCAGGAAGAGAATCACGGCAATTATTATGCATTCTTTCTTTAACATGTTTATAGTATAATAAACTCATGGTCATTAATCCACTACAATCCAAAATCGAATCGTCTCCAGAAGATGAAATAAAAGAACTTGAGCGGAAATTGGATGAGAAAAAACGTCAGTTTGCTGAAAAACAAGTCGAAACCACGGAAGAAAAAGAAATTTTGCGGGAAGTTTTGCAAAAACAAGTGGAAGAAGTAAGAACTAGCACCGAGGAACCATCTGGCGCGGCCCCAGCCGTTACCCACATTCTGACCGACGACCTAAAAACACAGGCTGATGAAGTAAAGAAGAAAGAAAAACGGGAAGAACAGATCAAACACTTGGTAGAAATTGCTCTGACTAAATCCATCAGTGAGGCGGTGAAAGTGGCTCAAAAATCTAATCCATATCTTCTGGACGAATTACACGACCATCTGGTTGATGACTACTATGACAAGCTAATTGCTTTAAGGAAAATAAAGAAATTATAATGCCAGATTTTTATTATCTAATTGAATTCTGGTTATCCTGGTGGCCGATCGTTTGGCCGTTGGTAGGGCTGTCCTTCTTAATTTTTATATTCTTGCTTATTCTGCGTTTAGTCTTTCGCAAGCGAGGCATGATAAGCCGTTCTCTAAATATGCAGCTAATCATGGTGAGGTTTGCACAAGCGCCTCCAACTGCACAGGAACC
>JAUYPW010000008.1 GCA_030697525.1 bacterium | reverse complement strand
CATCAATTTAGTGAATCAATTCCCGTCCCAGATTCAAGGCGCGAGGAGCGAAGTGTATCTTTAGATACACGAGCGACAAGTAACGCAGAAGATGGGCGGGAATTGATTCACCCGAAGGGAAGAGAGAATTTGGCCAATTTCGTCGTCTCTCCTCGTCAGGGTACTTATCAGTACGACTTCCTCGTCGTTCCTAGAACTTGGCTCAAATTCTCTCTTCTAAACTTTGACGCTAGTTTGAATCCTG
The DNA here is from genome assembly GCA_030697525.1 of bacterium. Lineage (GTDB taxonomy): Bacteria > Patescibacteriota > Minisyncoccia > Sungbacterales > HO2-52-23 > JAUYPW01. The sequence goes on along the minus strand of JAUYPW010000008.1, from coordinate 7,534 downwards.
ATCTCTCAATATGAAAAAAATTATTCCAATACAATACTTTGATCAGTCTACTTTAAAACTTGCCGGAGAACTACTTGGCAAGTTTTTGGTTAGGAAAACAGGAGAAGGGGAGACCAGGGCCATGATTACCGAGGTAGAGGCATACGTTGGTACAGAAGACAAAGCATCGCATGCATCAAAAGGGAGAACCAGCAGAACCGAAGTAATGTTCGGCAAGGCGGGTTATTGGTATGTATATATGATTTATGGGATGTATTATTGTCTGAATATTGTTACTGAAAAAGAGGGGTATCCGGCGGCTATCTTGATAAGATCGGTGGAGGGTATAGTAGGGCCAGGAAGAGTTTGCAAATATTTTAAAATAGATAATTCAAGCCGACTTACCATAAACAAAAAACCGGCCAGTAAAAAAACCGGAATCTGGATTGAAGATGGGGGAACCAAAATAAAACCCTCGCAGATAAAGCGGGGGATAAGAATAGGGGTGGATTACGCCGAAGAATGGAAGGAAAAACCCTGGAGATTTTATCTATAAAATCCTATTTTTTCTTTTACTTCTTGCAGGGTTTTTGAGGATATATTTTCAGCTCTCACGGCTCCCTTGCGCAAAATTTCTAAAACACCATCTTTATCTTTTGATAACTCGCTAAATTTATGCTGAAGGTGAGAGAGTCCTTCAATTATGACTTCAGCCAAGTCTTTTTTAAATTCGGCATAACCTTTGCCGGAATATTTTTTTTCTATTTTATCGGTTGGTTCATTATAAAACGCACTATATATATTGAGTAGATTTGAAATTGCCGGTCTGCCTGCGGGATCAAAACCAATTTCAGTTTGGGAATCGGTAACGGCTATTTTAATTTTGTGCTGTATGGTCTCTGGTTTATCTAGTAGGGAAATGTAACTATGTTCACTTATCGCCGACTTAGACATTTTTTTAGAAGGATCGTCTAAAGCCATTATGCGGGCCGTGTTTTTATCTACCAGCGGTTTGGGGATGGCGAACGTATCTCCAAAACGGTTGTTAAATTTTTCCGCAATCATACGGGTAAATTCTATGTGCTGTATTTGGTCCTCGCCTACCGGCACAGCCTCGGTTTTATAAAGCAAAATGTCTGCCGCCATTAAAGTGGGATAATTAAGTATGCCGGCCATGGTTCCTTTACGCTCTTGCTTCTTTTCTTTGAATTGGGTCATTCTTTCTAGCTCTCCAAGCGGAGTAAGCGTATTTAAAATCCAGCCAAGTTCAGCGTGGGCTGGTACATGAGACTGGATAAAAACAATGGACTTCTCGGGGTCAATTCCGGCGGCTAGATAAATCATGGCTACCTCTAAAGTCTTTTCTCTCAATTTCTCGGGGTCTTGCGGAACAGTGATAGCATGCTCGTCCACAACACAAAAAATCGCCTCATTTTCTTTTTGAAGCTCCACAAATTGCTTTATCGCTCCCAGATAATTTCCAATATGCAAATTACCGGAAGGCTGAATACCGCTGAAAACTTTTAATCCTTTCATTTTTTATGCAAGCGAGGCTATGTCTTTTGAAAACCATAATGAGCCGAGCGGGCAGGGTGTCCCGCTATAAGCGGGACGAGCGAGGCTAGCCTTTAGAAAAATTTCTCGCTGGGAAATTTTTGCGTGTTTTCAAAAGACGTAGCTGAAGCGATGTTTATACTTCAATCACCACTGGCAAAACCATAGGTCTTCGCAAGGTTTTGCTGAAGAGAAACTGTCCTATTTTCTCTCTAAGCTCATCTCTTAAGTGCACCCAGTTTATGGGACGAGGTTTGCCAACAGTGCACTCCTCCACAGCTAGTTTGGTTTTGTGGCGTACGTCTTTAAGTAAGTCCTGGGACTCTCTTAAATAAATAAACCCACGGGAGATTATATCCGGACTGGTTTTAACTTTACCGGTTTTAGAATCAACTATGGCAATTATAACAAATATACCGTCTTCTGCTAAGTGCTGGCGATCTCGAAGCACCACTTCTTTTACATCGCCCACGCCCAGCCCATCAACCATAATATAATCGTTGGGCGCTTTTTCTTTTAACTTATGTATGCCGTCTGAATTTACGGCCACAGTATCTCCATCCTCCGCAATCAAGATGTTGTTTTTTTCAACCCCTGATTCATTGGCAAGCTCCGCATGCAATTTCAACATGAAATAATTTCCGTGCATGGGAATGAAGTGTTTGGGTTTGGTGAGTTCCAACATCATTTTTAATTCGTCTCTTTTGGCGTGTCCTCCAGCATGAATATCCATGTTGGCATAGTGGTAAACTTTGGCCACTTTTTTATAAAGAAGATCTTTAAGTTTCTGCACGGTGGCTTCGTTGCCAGGAATTACCGAAGAAGAGAAAAGGATGGAATCGTTGGCTTTAAGTCCGATGTTTCTATGCTCATTGTTTGCTATCCGCATGAGTACGGCCTTGTCTTCTCCCTGCGCTCCGGTGCAGATAATGGTTAGGCGGTCGTCCGGGAAATTATCAACTTCTTTGGCTTCAATAATAGTGCCTTTTTTAACTTTCATGTATCCCAGTTCGCGGGCTACAGCCACATTTTGCTTCATACTATAGCCCTCAATTATAACCTTGCGGTTGTATTTTTCTGACAGCCAGATCATCTGCTGTATACGGGTGAGCAAAGAGGAAAATGTTCCGCCGATTATTCTTCCGTGGGCCACTTTAAATATCTCTTCAAGCGATCTTTGTACTTCAGCTTCTGAAATCTGGTGTCCGGGAAATTCGGCGTGCGTGCTCTCGGAAACCAAAAGCAAAACTCCGTCTCTGCCTATGGCTGAAAGCCGTCCGATGTCTGCCGGTCGCTCACTCACCGGAGAATGATCAAACTTAAAGTCTCCGGTGTGCACAGCAGTTCCTGCTGGAGATTTTATGACTACCCCCACGCAATCGGGGATGTTGTGGTTTACATGGAAAAATTCTATATCAAAAATCCCCAGCTTAATTTTTGACTCCGAATTTATGACTTCTATTTTTGGTTTCGGTATCTGGCTGAAATCTTCATGTCTTTTCAAAATCATGCCGCGGGTTAGAGCAGTCGCATAAAAAGGAGGATGTCCCAAAGGATCTAGTAGGTGGGGGATCGCGCCTATGTGGTCATAGTGGCCGTGGGTTATGACCACGCCGCGTATGCGGTGCTTTTTATCTTTCAGATATTCTACGTTTGGGATAAGATAATCGATTCCCGGCATGTCTTCGTCCGGGAATTGCAGTCCCATATCCACAATCACAATATCTCCTCCGTCGGGACTTCGCGGGTCTACATACTCATATATATACATACTGCGGGTTACTTCTCCGCAACCTCCCAACGGAACAAATTTAAGATAACCTCCTCGGATTGTTGGATCAGGAGTTTTTGGTAAACTTCGCCCCTGCCCAAAAGGGCGGGGTGAAAAAGCACGTCGTCTTTGCCCCGCTCTAGGGCGAGGCCTTGTATTGGTAATCATGAGTTAAATAATTATTTAGTAATTTTAGAGATTAGTTAATCCTAATCAAAATGGGCAGGGAGGGATTTGAACCCTCACGCCTTTCGGCATACGGCCCTGAACCGTACGTGTCTGCCGTTCCACCACCTGCCCAAGAGTCCGGGATTCAAACTAACATCAATTGAGCGGTGAGAATTTGACCAATCTTCAAGGCGCGAGGAGTAATGCGTATCTTTAGATACGTGAGGGACGAGCAACGCAGAAGATTGGTCAAATTCACCCGCCCCTGGGGAAGCTAGGATACGGCCGATTTCTTTGTTGCTCCTCCTTGACGTGTCTTTTGACACGTCTTCGTCGTCGCGTCTCGAAATCGTCTCGTATCCTAGCTTCTCAAGGTGATGTTAGTTTGAATCCCGGACTCTAAACACAAATAAAAAACAAGAGAAAACCTTATTTATTCTTGAGAATCCTTTAGAGAAAGGCCTATAGCCACTCTCTAAAAAATTCTTGCTACCAATATAGTTTAGCATATAACTTAAAACATTGCAAGTGTGTGTTTACCAACTCCAAACCCTCTCTGTATCAACGTACCACTTGCTTATCTCATTAAATCTGTCTGAAGGCAGAGAAATGCGGCCCAGATCCACTCCCCGCAGGTTAGCAGGCAGGAGATAAATATAAAGCTGATTGTAAAGAAAAACCGCCGGAAGATCTCCTTTTAGGATAGAAGCCAAATCTTCATATTTTTTATTTCTAACTGCGGGATCATTTAATTTTCTCAAATCTTCCATTATCTTGTCAGCTTTCTTGTTGCTATAAAGGCTGACATTGAGCCCCGGATCTTTTATTTGTGAAGAATGCCAAAAGGAAAAAGGGTCGGCTTCAAACCCGTATACTTGGCCGAATAATAGAATTTCAAATTCTCGCGGTTTTATTACCAACTGTTCAAGTTCGGATAAAGGACGACTTTCAATAGTTATTTCTATTCCGACATCTTTAAGATTTTTTTGTATTATCTCGGCGGTTCTGATCAAATCCGGCCAATCGGAAGTTACCAGTTTAAACTTAAGTTGTTGTAATTCTTTTTTGCCCTTGGGTTTCTTTACCCTCGTTCCGCCGCTGTCCGGAGCAAGCCACTGGGCTTTTTCTAAAATTTGCTTGGCCGTTTCTGGATTATATGAATATAGATTTTGGGCAGAGGATTTACTGCCAAAAGGAAGGGGAGAGTCTGCCACCACAGCTCCTCCGGAAGTTGCTTTATCAGCCAAATCCTTTTTATTTATGGCATAAGCTATTGCTTCTCGTACCGCCTTTTCTTTCAAAATTTCATTCTCTTTTTGATTAAAGAACAATCCAAAAATTCTTGGCATGCCCAGAGAAAAGACAGAGACTTTCTGCTGGTCAAAATTTTCCAGATATTTTTTTGAAAGAGGCCCGAAGCCGTCAATCAAATTTTTATGCAAAGCGGCTATGATTTCCTCTTCGCTTTTGAAGAAAATAAAATTAATCTCGCCAAGATATGGTCCGTTGCGGTAATATCGGGAGTTTCGGGAAAGCTTGTAAGACAGTACGGATCCGTTTTTATCTTGTTTTAACTTGTTGAAACGATAAGGTCCCGAGCCAACGGGTTTTAAATTTAGTTCGTGCAGAAGCGCCTGTTCCGGAGGTATTTTTTCCCATAAATGTTTGGGGATTATGCCAAGTGTCAGGTTTTCCGCGAAATGAGTATAAGGCACGCGCAGAGAGAAATTAACCGTTTTGTCGTCAATTTTCTCCACTTGCACTCCCAGCCAATTTGCCCTCAACACACTTTTATATTGAGGATTTTGTATGGTTTGAATAGTAAAAACTATATCACCCGCGGTGAGGGGTTTGCCATCATGCCACTTTACTCCGGAACGCAAAATAACTTTATAATTTTTACCGTCTTTACTCATCTCATATTTTTCGGCCAAATCCGGCTTTAGTTCTCCGGTGTGATCATAATAAAAAAGTCTTGAGAAAACTAAACGGGAAATATCGCGGTCGGTATCTTGGGAAGAGTATATGGGATTTATAGTCCTGGGCTCCTTGGTAAATCCTTCTGTATATGAGCCGCCAATACCGGGTACGGGTTTGGTAAGACCGGCATATAGTCTTATAAAAAGTCCGGATCCGCTTATAATCATAGCAACCAACAAGAGCCCTAGCATTCTTTTTTCTCGCCGGTTGAAAATCAGCGGGAGGACGGCCAGCTTACGAAAACTCAAAAGCTTCCAATTGCGGGCTAACTGGACAAAATGATGCCAATATTTACGAATGTGGTTGATAATCAAAACTATTTTAAGAGGACATTTAAAACAGCTGTTGCTAGAAATAAAACAGCTAAGATAATAGTAACTACAAACAATGATTTCTCCACACCTCGGCGAGTTCTATAAACTCCGCCGTCTCCGCCGCCGAAAGTTGAGGAAAGGCCCCCGTCGCGCTGTTGGAGAAGAATGGTCGTGATCAATAACAAGGATATAATTATTTGGGCAATATTCAGCATATTTAAAATAGATTAGCAATGGCTATTACTATTGATGAAAGAAATAAAGTTTTTATATCAGCTATGGCGATCTGGGGAAGCAACTGATCAGCTGTCCACAAAAGACCCATGTTTATCACTAGATTAAAAAAACCAAGAGTGATCCAGATTACAGGTTTAAAGACGAGCTTCAGAATCGGCTTTATAAACGAATTGAGAAAAGCCAACACCAAAGCTCCTATAAGCAGGTTTCTCCACCCGCTTTCTAGAGAAAAACCGACCAGCAGACTGGGTATTATGTAAAGCGCCGCTCCATTGGTTATAACACGGATAAAGAACTTAACCATTAATTAACCATACCACAAAGATAAACCAAGAGCAATTTTAATTTTATTGTCTGTAGAGTACTTAGTACGGTACAGTGTTTAATAATTAGGATATATCTTTCTTATTTTTTGCAGGGCTCTTTCGACGGCCTCTTCCAGTTCCAACCGTTTTTTATAGACAACTTCTTCAGAAGGAGATAATCTGGCTTCGGAATTTTCCCGAGCTTTATTTTCAGCCAAGCCCAGCAGTTCTCTAACTGTAAAATCTTTTCCCTTCACGGCCTCATCTATTATGCCGGATAGTCTTAGAATTTCAGACAACTCTCTTACCAAGGAACTTGCTGATTGGTAAGCTTCTCGGGCCTTTTCTTTGGTTGTTCTTATTTCTTGTTCAAGTTCGTAGAGTTTCTGACCAAGCTCCTCTGTCTTGGCCATATATTTCTCTCTCCCGAGCCATCTAGGCTCACCAATCTTTCTTAATTTTATTTCTTCTTTCAGCAGTTCAACCGATTTTTGTAATTCCTGCGCTTCCTCATCAAGTTTCTGTCCCTCTTTTTGTTTTTCTATACAAGCGAGAGAAAATTTTTCACCATATTTGCTATAGTCTAAATGACTAACGGCTATTTCCTCACCCATCCTATCTTTAAAATTCAACCTCACCTCCGGTAATTGCGATAAAACTTTCTGAGCACGTTCTTTCCATATGTCTATATCCCTTTTCTTCTGTGTTATCTCATAGGCTCTTTTGTCTTTGTCCAGTTCCTGCAGTTTGGCTTCATCCCAGTCTTTTTCAAATTTGGCTTCCACCGCCTCTCCGGTTTTTTTCTGGTGACCTTCAAAATTGGATATTCTATACCCTGCGTTTTGAAGGGAGGAGAACCCTTCATTTAAGGCATCATAAGTTGGTCTACTTATAGAAAATTCTCGTTCTTGTTCAATCTTTTCAAGGGGCTTATATAAAGGTTGGAATTGGGGATCCTCTAGATGGGCCAGAACGGAACCAGTATTTTTTTCAAGCAAGGTAGCCAGTTTTTTCAAAAAATCTGTAAAAATTTTAGCCATTTCTATCACGTATTCCGGATTGGCGAAGGAAAATGCGAACCTAGTTTCCTGTCGGGTATCTATCTCCTTGCCTCTATACAGGTTTAGTATTCTTGAAGGATCTTTCCCCGAATATGTTTTAAAATCCTGAAGCAGGCGTTGGTTATATTTGGCTCGCAATAATTCCTTAAGTTCGGGGGTATGCTC
>JAUYPW010000007.1 GCA_030697525.1 bacterium | reverse complement strand
GGATACCTGGGGAAGTGGAGTGTGGACGAAACAGGCAAACTCATTGCTGAAGAGGTAGTGACGAAGAGGTTGGAAGTTGGAACAACCGAACAGCCCACAGGAATAACTATTTATGATAAAATAACCAAAGAGCCATATTGTTTGTCGCTTGAAAATGGAACAGTAGTAACATCTCAAGGAAAATGCGGAGCTGTAAGTGTGTCGACTCCTGAACCAGAACCGGTTATTGATACAACTATGGGGACGAGTACAGCAACAACAACACCGGAATAATAAAAATAAAGGGGATGATATGAATATGTACTTATCTAATATTCAACAAACTTTATCTAATCCCACTTGGGATATAATCTTAGTTTTGGCTCTTTTTGCCGTGGGATTTTTCTACGGACTTTTTAAGGGGGGCAGGAGAATGGCGGCTACCATTATATATACTTATGTTGCCCTGACTGTTTTTTCTGTGTTGCCTCTTGATAAGATAACCAAAATATTCGGTACAACCGACGAATATTTTGTTAAAACCGGAGTATTTCTAATATTATTTATTTTGCTTAGTCTTTTGCTTGGCAGTAAAAAGAGCAGGGGAGCGCAAGCCGGAGGAGGATCTTGGTGGCAAATATTTTTATTGAGTTTTGTGCAGGTGGGATTTTTGACTCATGTTATTTTAAATTTTCTGCCGCCGGAAAAAATAGCTGATCTTGCTCCTCTAACTAAAAACTTTTTTGCCGCGCCTAGTTATCATTTGTGGTGGATGGCAGGGCCAATTATTATAATTATTTTATTGAGAAAACTGGACAGGGGTTAAACATAAAACCAACCGCGGGGGTTGGTTTTATTTTTTTACTTAACTCTACAAAGAAACCAGCTGGGTATATGCTATGACACCTGTTTTAGCCTTTTCCAGCATCTTGATGGCATCCTGCTTTTCTCTGATAAAGACATTGCAAGCAAGGATGAGATCTGAGGAAATTCTCTGCGGATCATGTCCCGCAAAAATTTCTTTCAACACTGGCGACAGATCTTTTTTGCCAATTATGGCTTCGGTGATAACTTGTACAACAACTGAAGGGTTAAATTCTTGTGCCCTCTCCTCCTGTTCAGAAGGAATATCGTTAGAATCTGTTTTTCCGTTCGCACTGTGATTCCAAGGAAGATTAAAAATCTGCCACCGTGTTTCTTTGCCAAGTTTAGGACCAATCCTTTTTATCAGATCGCGTTTGATAGCGGCTCGCAAAAAGGTTCTTGCTGTACGCTCGTTAGAGAATAACTCAATTTTTACAAAAATCTTGGGCACCGATTCGTTAATAAATTCCCAGTATTTCCCAACGACAACACCTTTTTCCGCCACAAGATGATCTATCAGCATATCCCAAGAAGTACCATATAAGACAGGCTTTCTCTTGGCATTGGCGCTAATTTCTTGTGCTTCTATTTCTTTTATGAAATCTTGCACTTTAGCTCCGGTTATCTCTCTCTTGAGATAAATAGGGTGATGACAAATCCCACACTTTATTCCGACTTTGGCAAAAGCCAAGATTGATCTGGCCATCATCCACTCAATTTCACACATCACCGGCATTGCCACAGATAAGATTTGCATAAAACCTTTATCCGCACACTGAAAAATAAAAGTTCTATTGCTGTCTTGGGTTTCCAAATCAAACTGTACAAATGGATCATGCACCGCGACTTTAAATTTTTTCCCCTTTATAACTGGTGTGCCATTAACCTCTGGAATAAACTTCAGGGCTTCCTCAAATCTTTGGGTAGAGAAAAGCGACTGTACGGGCATAACACTATCTCCCTTTTTAATGTTGCCCAGAAATCTTAAACCTCAATTGTCAAAGACATGATAGGAATATTATCATAATAATACAATATTTGTCAAGTTGGTTAAGATTTGATAAGATATGTTTATGGTATAGATGCTTTTCAAATGAGGGGCCGTTAGCTTAGTGGTAGAGCACCCGGTTTGCATCCGGGAGATGCGAGTTCGATTCTCGCACGGTCCAAAATTTTATACATAACAACCGCTTTGACATAGTTCAGAGCGGTTGTTATGTTTTTAAGAGAACTTTGCCAATTTAATAGTTGGGAAATGAAAGGAGAATACAATGTTTACCTCCATGATAGAAAGTCTGCAGGAGCTGAAAAGAAATTTTAGTTCAGGAATTTCCAAACAGTTTTTACTCTGGGGTGATGTAAATGATTATCTGCCGGTAGAGGCAAGCCTACCCGAGGACGAAGGATACACAACCCTACGCCGGTTTCTGCTTAATTGGCTAAAGGATTTGGTGGATATAGTTATATTTTATGACATAGCGTCGGCCATGGAGTTTCCTATCCCCGGACATGAAAAAAAGTTTAGGGAGCTAACCGGACTTGCCAAGAGAAAGCCGCCGGAGATAGACAAAAAGGCTCTGAAGACCATGTCTCCAAAAGAACAGAAGGAATTTTTAGAATATGTTGAAAAAATTAAAAGTATGCCGGAGCCAGAACTTCCCACAGCGCCGACTGACGTATTAAGCCTTGTCCGCGCTTTGATGGAAAACGTTTTCTGTCATAAGACCAAACCTAAGGTTGCTTTTATTCTGCCTTATGCCGAAACTCTTGCTCCAGCCAGTCTCGGAGAATTTTCTTTTCCGGACCGTGTAAATACTGTTAATCTTCGGCATCTGTCTGTAAATCACGAGGCTGATAGCAAATCAATCACCATCTTGATCACTAAAAATATGGTTGATCTGCATGCCAGTCTTCGCGGAAGAGGCTCCATGCTGAAAAGCCTGGAAATTCCTTTGCCTCAACCGGAAGAGAGACTAGTTTTCAGTAAACATACTATTGATAATGGCGGCCTGACATCTGAAGTAAGCCCCAAGGAACTGGCACAGCTGACCGGAGGTCTAGCCTTACGGGAGATTGAAGAGATTCTTCGGATTGAAAAAATAACCACTGTGGGAGTCATCAAGCGCGAAAAAAGTCGTCTCCTGGAAGAAGAGTTTGGGGATATTTTAAAGATAATGGATCCCAGGTGGGGATTGGAAAGAGGTCTGGGCGGACTTGAGGAAATTAAAGAATATTTCTTGAAGCTCAAGCCTTACTTACTGCAGGGCGATCCTCTTATGATTCCTCCGGCCATTATGCTCATGGGTCCTCCGGGTACCGGTAAGACTGCTCTGGCCGAAGCTATAGCCTGGGAGTGGGGAGTTCCTTTTGTGGAAATTTTGAACGTGCGGAGTGTCTGGCACGGCGAGTCGGAGAAAAATGCTTTGCGTGTTTGGAGCGCTCTGCAATCTCTTTATCCTTGTGTTTTGTTTTGGGATGAATTTGATCAGGAAGAGTCTCCGCGAGGATCTTTCCAGGGAGACTCGGGAGTATCAGCCCGTCTGCGCAAAATGCGTTTTCAGGTAACTTCCGATCCGAGAAACTGCGGAAAGTTTCTGGTGATATATGCTACCAATAGGCCAGATTTGGTTGACTCGGCTGACAAACGGCCGGAGCGGGCCTCGGTGAAAATCCCGATGCTGATGCCGGATGCAAGTGAGCAGGAAAAAATTTTCCGTATTGTGCCGGCTAGAGAAAATTTTGACGTTGATCCTGATGTGGGAGACTTTAAATATATTACCAGCGCTATGCGAAAGACGCATGGAGATTTCATGTCTGGCGCGGCTATAGTTTCTTTGTCTAAACTTGCCTACAGAATTTCAAGACTAAATGGACATACAAAAGTTTCCAGAGACGATTATTGTCTCGCCATTGATGATTTTGTGATACCGCCGCAAGAGGCGGAAAACATCCGCAAATGGGAGGAACTAGCTGTTCAGGAAAGATCGGAAAATAGTTTTCTCTCCAAACGAGGATGGGAAATTGCCAGACGTCTTCAGCAAAAAACGGACAAGCCTAAAACCAAATCCTCACATATCATTTAGGAGATCAGGATTCGAACTAGCATCAAAATTTAGAAGAGAGAATTTGAGCCAAGTTCTAGGAACAACGAGGAGATCGTGCTGACCAGCACCTCTCCGAGGAGTGACGAAGAAATTGGCCAAATTCTCTCTTCCCTTCGGGTGAATCAATTCCCGCCCATCTTCTGCGTTACTTGTCGCTCGTGTATCTAAAGATACACTTCGCTCCTCGCGCCTTGAATCTGGGACGGGAATTGATTCACTAAATTGATG
>JAUYPW010000001.1 GCA_030697525.1 bacterium | reverse complement strand
GGATTCGAACTAGCGTCAAAGTTTAGAAGAGAGAATTTGAGCCAAGTTCTAGAAACGACGAGGAAGCTGTATGTTTACATACAGCAACGAGGAGTGACGAAGAAATTGGCCAAATTCTCTCTTCCCTTCGGGTGAATCAATTCCCGCCCATCTTCTGCGTTACTTGTCACTCGTGTATCTAAAGATACACTTCGCTCCTCGTGCCTTGAATCTGGGACGGGAATTGATTCACTAAATTGATGTTAGTTCGGATCCCGCACTCTAAGACCTATTTCTTCAATTCGTTTCTCAATTTGTAAATCGCATCCGCCGCGGCTTCTTTTCCGCCAAGACCAAAAGCAAGACCAAAGGCAAGCACAAGCACCGCCACCAAACCGGTCACCATCGTCTGTACCAAGGCTGTGGCAATACCAAGTTGCAGAAGTGCAGCCACCACCGCAAAAACCCAAATCGCCCAACGCACCACCACGCCCGCCAACGATCCTTTGTAGCCCATAGCTTCCACCGAACCGCGCAACAGTTTTTCAACCGCATCAGCCACAACAGCCGCAATGACCAATATCAAAGCAGCTACTATGACATTAGGAAGATATAGCACAACCGCCCTCAAGAAATCGGATACTTGAGTCAGGCCTAAGACATTAACTGCCGCGAGCAGAAATACTACTATTAAAAACCATCTTACCAGAGCGCCCACAAAAGCTCCCGAATCCGTCTTCCAGCCGGCTCTTTCCCATACTTTGTGGAAAGACAACTTCATAAGAAGCTTGTCTATCCTCAAAGAGTCTACTATTTGTTCAACCAGCTTACCGACAGCTACCGCCACCACCCAACCGACCACAAAAACTATTAGAGCACCGATTAGCAAGGGCAGAAAGTTGGCCACTCCGGTCCACACTTCCTGCAAAGAGGCAACCACGACGTCACCCCAAGTTTGTAGAACCATATTTTATTTTTATTTAATAATTAATTTTAAAATTATTGTGCACAATAATCTTGTAGAGTCCATCTCTCTTTAAAAAAGCTCGACCTTGCTTTATCCCTTTAATTATATTATTTTAAAGGTCATATAAAAAGAATAGTTATCCACACATGCTTTCATACACTGATTTAAAAAAGGGGGTTTTGTTTATAAAAGACGGGGAGGTCTGCGAGGTTTTGGATGCTAGCTTCTCCCGCATGCAGCAAAGAAAAGCCGTAGTGCAAGCCAAAATCCGCAAATTATCTTCTGGAAAGATTTTAGAGACTACTTTCCAGCCAAGCGATTCTTTTGAGGAAGCTAACATTGAGAGGCGTCCCCTGCTTTTTCTTTACCAGCACAGAGACGATTACGTATTTTCAGATCTAAAAGACAAAAGCAAGAGATTTACCATCAAAGAAGACTTTATCGGTGATAAGGTTAAGTGGCTTAAACCAAACACTGAAGTTGCGGCTGTGTTTTTTGGCGAAAAACTTCTTACCCTCACACTTCCTATAAAAATGGACTTCAAGGTTACCGAAGCGCCCCCTGGAATTCAGGGAGACAGAGCAACTTCAGGTACCAAAGCAGTAACCATTGAAACCGGAGCGGTAGTACAAGTACCTCCTTTTATAAACGAGGGGGATATAATCCGAGTAAATACCGAAAGTGGTTTGTATGTGGAGAGAGCTGAAAAGGGGTAGAAACTAGTTCCCAGTCGCTAGTGGCTAGTCGCTAAAACTTCACCGCCTCTCCCGGCTTTATAACCTTTGATTCTTTATCACCTCCGGCATTATTAGCGCCGGATTCTTTATTTAGAGATTCCTCAAGAAGTTTTTTAAGTTCGGTAACATTTACCGAGGGTCTGGTTGTGGTATTTTTATCAAAATTTTCTGTATAATTTTCTGGCCGCCGATCTTCTTTTAGTCTAAGCTCGGACAAAGAAACAGATTTTCCGCCCATGGGAGTACGAGAAACCGGACGTGAAGGAAGTGTGCCAAAAGGAGTCCTTGGTGGCGGGCTTGCCTCGCCGAAGTCTCGCGAAGGCGGGGGTCTCCTCCTAAATTCAGGCCTTTCCCGCCCGAAACCGGTGTCCCCCTCTCTTCTTGCTGGATAAGGTGGTGGCACGCTTCTTTGTTCTGGCCGAAACGGTCTCGGAGCCGGAACTGGCTGTGGTTGCCCAAATGGTCTGGGAGCAGGAGTGGGCTGCTGTTCTGGTTGCCGCGAAGACGGGAATTCAATTCCCACGTCTCCAAGAGTTGCGCCAAATTTGGCCCGGCCAACTTGAGGCATTCGCTCAGGCAAAGGAATCAAAGTACCCGCCTCAATTTTCTTAAGACAATCCATACAATAAACCGGCCTCTTGCCGTCTGGTTTAAAAGGCACAGTGGCTGTCTTACCGCAATTCCAGCAGGGAGACTCAATCAATTTTTTCTCCACTATTTCTTCTAGCCCGCCATCTCCACCAAACCCGCTCCACATAGAAATTTCATTTTCTACTTCTGCTCTAGACTTGGCATATTTGGCGCGTGAGGATTTAATTATTTTATCCTGAACATCCGGGTCTGTTTCAAATTTAAGCGGGGGCAGGGTCGCGGCAGAAAAGGGGCGAGAGGTCAGACCGTCCACCATTAGTTTTAGATATATATTGTAGTTTGGCAGGTTGATCAAGTCCTGCATCATGAATTCCGGAGTAAATTCTTTTTCCAGAAATTCTGCGTCTATCGCTCCGACCCGAAAAGAGATCATGGTTCCGACATTGCCAAAAACAGCGTCTCTGACTTTGGTAGATACATCGGTAACCAGTTGGCCGACATATTGATGAGCAATTAAAAGATTAAGACGGTATTTTCTGGCCTCCGACAAAATAGAAGCAAAGGAGTCGGTGGCGAAGTTTTGAAACTCGTCCACATAAAGATAAAAATCCCTACGTTCTTCTTCAGGAATTCTTACGCGCTCCATGGCCGTTAATTGAATTTTGGTAATAATCATGGCCCCAAGCAGAGCCGAGTTGTCCTCCCCCACCTTGCCTTTAGACACGTTGATCAGCAAAATCTTTCCGCTATTCATTATGTCCGGAATGTTTAGAGTTGATTTTGCCTGACCGACAATGTTGCGAATAAAATAAGTGTTTAGAAACTGTCCGACTTTGTTTTGAATAGGCACAATAGCTTCGTTCCGGAACTGATCCCGCCAAGTCTCGTATTCGTGCACCCAAAAAGATTTTACCACCGGGTCTTTGACATTAGACACTATTTTTTCGCGGTAATTTTTATCCACAAGCAAACGGGGAATGCCGAGAAGCGTTGTTCCGGGAGTATCAATGAGTGCTAAAATACAGTTTTGTAGTATGTATTCCATACGCGCCGACCAGACGTTGGCCCAAATTTTGGTAAAAATTCCCAAAAGATCTGAAACAATCAGATGTTTATATTTTGGATCAGGAACTTCCAGCACGTTAAAGCCGATGGGGTAGTCAGAATCCACCGGATTAAAATAAACCACATCCTCAACCCGGTTGGAGGGGATTTGGGACAAAACTTCTTCCACAAACTCGCCGTGAGGATCAATAATACCTATCCCCCGCCCGCTTCTTATATCTTGAAGGGCTAAGTTTTTAAGCAGAGCGGTTTTTCCTACGCCAGTCTTGCCGACAACATACATATGCTGGCGCCGATCCTTGGCTTTTATGCCAAATACCTTATCGTTTCCACGAAAATTGCACTTGCCTATAAAAGTGATGTCTTGATCAGAGGGCATGATAGATATTATACCATTTTATTTAGGGGAATAAAATTAGTATGGTGTTTTTGCTTCGCCATCATCCCTCCAACTCAAGAGCTTCGAGTCAGACAAATTAATTCGCTCGCGAGAGGGTCCCTCCGTGTTCTCTTTAAGATTTCTAACAAAGGCCTAATTCCAATCCGTCATTCTGAGCCGTAGGCGAAGAATCTCAACTAGGGGCAGAGCCTCGGTTTCCCTCCTCGCTATGCTTCATTAATTTGTAGCTGACTCTACGCTATTTCGTTGTCGGGATAATGGCTCACTACCACCTGTCATTGCGAGCAGGTCCCTCGAAAGACTCGGGATAAACTCCGCAATCTAAAAAACACAGTACATAAGCCAAAAACTCTAAAACTTGACAGACTATGTTTTATATGCTATAATGGCAATATTGTTCTTAAAACCGTTGTTTTTAGCCCAAAAAGGAGGTGATTCAGCAACACCTCAACCAATGCTAATTTCTTGCGGTGGAGGCCGCATAAAATTGTTTTGGTTGAGCGGGATTATTTTCCCAAGAGAGGGGGTGTAATACTGAAAACGGTCAAGATAGGCATAGCTAATCTTCCGCACGGAAGATGCTATGTGGTTCTATCAACCGGCCTAGACTCCACGGAGGAGTTCGTGTTTGGGGCTGTCATAAACCACTGTATGGTTTATCGACATAAACCTAACACCGATTCTTCCAAAAGAGTCGAGGTAGCCAAGGATTTAGCAACACGCCTTGGTATCGATTTCTCGGTGGATGAGAAGACTGAACTGACCGCAGACGAGTATTATGCGGCTGTGGCAGTATAGTCTTTATCTTCCCTTGGAATCGATGGCCTCGGAGCCGAGTGGACGGCTCTAGAAATCAGGTGCCCCGGTCCTCCAACCGCCAGCACCATCCACAAACAAGCCTTGAGCGAAAACCGCTCGGGGCTTTTTTAATCCTTCAACCAATTGTTTTGGTTACTATTGAAATTTATAATTTAATTTTAATAATTTTGGTGCGGGCGAGGCGTCTCTCGGAGCAAACCATTGAGAGCTCGGCTAGCTTGGTTTCCGACAGCAGTCGGAATAGCCGAGCGAACACTGAGTGAAGCCCGCCGCAGGAGCGGGCTGAACGTGTTTGCGAGAGAGACGCCGAAGCAACCGCACCAATCATACTACCTCCTTAAGCCAACAATCTTCACATAGCAACTCCCTAACTTCTTCCTCCGAAAATGAGGTCTCAAATTCTTTACTGCACCGAATACAGGTTCTTTTGAGCATCTTTAGTCTTGCAATCCAAGTATTAAACTTTTTATCCATACGGCAAAAGGGGCACTCGCGCGGCAGAGGCAAATTTTTCTTGCGTAAAAATTCAAGCTCCATAGAAATAATCCGAAAACCCCTTTCGCATGTTTTACAGCCAATAATTTCTTTCAAAATATCATCAGGGGCATCTTTTATATGATCTGGTAATTCCTCCCAAGATTTGGTTTGGGTATATTTTTTAGTATCGTCATCCTGCCACTGCCAGCTATTTTTTAAAACCTCTTCTTTGGTCAGAGGAAATAGACTTTGGGCAAAAGTCTTGTTGTAAGCAAAAGGAGACAGTTCTACTGGCAGAAATTCGCCGTATTTATACAGAATTCCCCTGCTGTCTTTATAAGACATCTCATTCATCTGCTTTATTATTTTCTCGCGCAGAGCTTCGTACTCATCTTTATGATAGGGCTTATTAAAAATCACATAGTCACCTTTTTTGACAGACACGCAACCAAAATGATACGACCCTCCGGTGGATAGCTTGCAATATTCGGCACTGTGCAAGTTTATGCCCGACTCATAACAGAACTTCATGTTGGAGGCGTTCTCACCCGATATAAGACATTCGTAAGAAAGAGCAAGATTGTTCCCCCAACTCGTTATGTCGTAGCAATCTTTGATGGGCGGTGACTCCATCATAAAAAGAAATTTGCAATCTTCTGCTCCCAGAACCTGAAAACACTCCTGGCAATTTTTGGAACCGCCGATATAATTGCCGCTTACATTTACACATTTTTTATCTATTTGATCGGGCTGGGGAGGAAATTTTTTCCAATGCTCCTCGGCTAATTTTTTAACTTCCTGATAGGTTTGGTAAGAGCCCAAATCCCATTTTTTAATCTCTTCCAAGTAAGATTCTTTGGAATAAGGTCTATTAAAAATGTGGTACTGCTTGTGTCTTAAGTTGGCCGAGGCAAAACAATTTTGACAGTTTTCGCTGTCGCGCAAAAATGCGCAGTCTATTAAATCCGAGCCGTGATCAATTCCCGTGCAATTATAATTTTTCCAGCCATAAATAGAGTCATAGCACAGACTGCTGTAAAGAAATATAGAGGAATCAAAAACTTCTTTGCTATGAAAAACTACCAAGCCATACGCTGAATCTTCATTTGTGTCCGCGTGAAAAAGCAGATAACAGTTTTTTAGATGTCCACAGTGGTTGTTATATGGGGACATTTCGGCGGTCGGCAAATCTATGGAAAGTCCTAGAAGCGGAACTTCGTGCATCAGCTCATTGTACTGCTCAAAAAAATTACGGGAAAAATCATAATTCCGGCCGTAAGCAAAGTGATCCCACCTGTCAGACCACCAGCAGTTGGGACAATATATTTTATAGGGTGTGTCGGGGGGATAATAAGACACTTTTATCTCCCCGCATAAATCGCATTTTCTCTGATAAATATTTCTTAAATTAAAAAACGCCAGACGACGCTGGAGGCGGCATTGAGAACAAAAGGTGGGTGAAGAAACTTTGATTTTAGTATAGAAATCAAAGTCTTCGGGTTCAATGGTGAACTCGTTTTGACAATTTTGGCAAGATTTGGTTTCTATATCCATTTTGGGTAAGCAGGCCTCGGCCATACCTTGAGGAGACCATGATGAGCCGAGCGGGCATGGTGTCCCGCTTATAGCGGGACGAGCGAGGCGAATCCTGAGAAAAATTCTACGCTGGAGAATTTTTGCGTGTCTCCGAGAGGTGTGGCTGAGGCCTGCGGTATTAAATTAGTGGGGCTGGCGCATTACTCTCTTCTTTTTTTGGCGCTACCGCTACCGCAGAAGACTGCGCCGACCGCGCGGGTTCTTTATGAAAAATTACTCCTTCTTCCTCTTCTTTTAGCATCTGTTTAACCTTATCTGCCGATACACAAAACTTTTTATGTACCGTCTCCAAAATCAAACTTTTATAAGACGGATGGGGCGGGGGCAAAATTTTAAGAGTTTCGGCCGAGAAAGGATCATA
>JAUYPW010000021.1 GCA_030697525.1 bacterium | reverse complement strand
GGCACAATTCTTTGGCGCAAACCTATTCTTCTTATTCTTCGTGCTCTTCTAGTCTTACCGCTCTTTTGGGAAGCGGTTGTCACTATATGTACAACAATTCTGCGGGGCAGGCCATTTACTGCGATGGACCTATGACCATATCAGCCAAAGAAGGGGATACAGCGACGACAGCGGGGTGCTCTTCGGGGGGTAGTACCTACACAGGCACTACATATACAAGCACAGATACGTGCTCTACATATGGCTCTGGCTGGCATGTCATGGGTGATGGCAATTGTTATGACAGCGCTATGCAGAACTATAAGACAGCCAATGGGACACTTTATTCCTGTAGTTCCACACCAGCCAGTGGGTGTTCAGGTGGTGGTACAACTTACACCACCACCACAACTACATATCTGGCCAAGCCAACAGGAGTTTCGGCTTCTTTGACTGCTTCTAGTACCGTAACCATAATCTGGACGGATTGGGCTACCGGAGAAGATAATTATAAAATATATCGCCGAGTTAGCGGGGGGAGCTGGGCTGTACTCGTAACTCTCCCTTCAATGTCCAGTGGAAACGGCAGTTATGTAAATACCAATGTCCCCGATGGAAGCTATGAATATATGGTGTCTGTCTGTCCAAGCACCTCTAGTTGCACCGATTCCGACTACGCTTCTATCAATACTACAACTGGAACAACCGGAACTACAGCAAATACAACTACCACGACCACTACCACCACAACCACAACTTCATCTTCTGGCGGGACCGTGCCGACCTCTCCATCTAGTTTAACGGCTACTCTTGCTACTAATGGCTATGACGTGGCTTTAAAATGGACAGATAACTCTGCCAATGAAGATAAATATATTATTTATCGCCGTGTTCAAGGAGGAGGAACAACTTGGGTTACTATGGGTGAGATTGGTTATGTGGCTGGAGGCACAGGAAATTTTACTAATTATGCCGCTCCCCAAGGAATACAAGAGTATAAAATAGCTTCTTGCAACGGCTACGGCTGTTCGGAAAGTCCTTTTGTATCTGTGACAATTACCACCACTTCATCTTCCAGTTGTCCTGCCGGATATCATTCTATGGGTAGTTACTGCCAGTCAGATACCGATGTTACCAAGTGCCAGTCTTTTACAGGGGGGACGGTCTATACTTGTCCGACAACAGTTGTGGTATCTGACACAGCACCTCCGGCCATAAGCAACGCCACATCTACCGGCATAACAAGCAGTTCTGTCAACATAAGTTGGAAGACAAATAAAGTTGCCAACTCAAAAGTAGAATACTGGATAAGCACGGTTACGGGGGATCATAAATCCGACGCAAGTTTTGTAATTGATCACTACATTAGTCTTTGGGGTCTCCAGCCGGCTACTACCTACACTTACAATATAATTTCCGAAGATTCTAACTACTATCGGGGTACTCTTTCTAATTTGAAATTTACTACTTTGGCGGGCGCCGCAACAGATACAACCACAACCGGTTCCTGCACCGCCAGCTTAAAGGCTTTACTTGGTGATGGTTGCCACTGGATGTACACAAATGTTTATTGTGATGGACCCATGACAAAGTCTGCCAAAGAAGGAGACACAGTTACGACCGCTGGGTGCTATAATAGCTCCACGACAGCCACAACCGCAACTACGACCGCCTCAACATGGGCATCAAAAACTTGGAATTTCAAAGATGGACAAAGTGTTACCTCCTCCATTTTAAGTCGCACTGATGCCGAATATGCCAATTACATCGCTCCAATTCAGGCCCAGTGTTTAACTATAAACAAAAGCCAATTTGGTTGGAAGTCCAATGCTGGCGACAGCTCGGCCACTAATTGGCAAAATTTTGGTATTCCGGATTGTTCTGGAACAGCATCTACCCAAACTACTACGACTACTTATTCTTCCAGTTGTAGCGCCAGCCTGAAAGCTCTACTAGGCGATGGTTGCCACCAAATGTACACCGACACTACGGGCAAACTTATATATTGTGACAATTCCATGACCAAATCGGCCAAAGAAGGGGACACAACCATAACCGGCAGTTGTACATCACCAGGCTCTACCGTAACGACTGTTACCACCTCGGCTAATTGTCCGAGCGGATATCATTATATGGGTAACTATGCTTATGGCGGTACAGGAAGTACCAGTGGTGGCTATTGTATGTCTGATTCTGTTACTTCCACCTGTCAGCCTTTAGGTGGGGGAGCTACATATTCTTGCCCGGGTACTGTTACTACCACTACCACCGGCAACACCCCGACTTATCCATTCAAATTCCCGGGCTCGGGCAAAAGCTGTGCGGCTTATCAGGAATGTTATGATTATTGCAAAACCACTCCAGGTTCAGGCACGGGCGATCCTGCAACCTGCGAAATTTATTTCCCAGGGTCAACTTATTCAGTTGTAAATCAAACCAGTTCTTGTCCCGCAGGCTATCACTATATGGGTTCTTACGCGTCAGGTTATGGTAGTACCGGAGGTGGAGGATTTTGCATGTCGGATACAAGCTCCAATACCTGTCAGCCCCTGGGAGGTGGAGCTAGCTATTCCTGCACAAATAATGACTACAGCCCTCCTTCTATTGACTACTCCCAATCAACTCCCAAATCAGGCGATACGGTGCCAGCTACGACTAAAATTCATGTCGTGTTTAATAAAGATGTGGATCAGACCAGTTTCGGCACAAATCAATTCTTCAGTCTGACCAAGGGATCATATTCCTCAACAGCAGGCGCGTCTGTAACCGGAACATTTAATATAGTTTCTAACGGCTTTGATTTTGATCCATCTGCGGCGCTGGATGCCGGCTCTACTTATACTTGGAAAGTTTTTCCGGGTATTAAAGATAAATCAGGCAATAAAACTACCTATGACTATACTTCTACTTTCTCAACTTCAGTGAGTACAACGGCTGGTGTTGGTTCTCTTTCCGGGAAAGTTACGAACGGCAAGGGCGACATAACACCCAAAGCATATTTGAATGTCAGTAATTCATCTTATACTTTCTACCGCAGTACTGAGTCGGCGACAGATGGAACTTACAAGTTTTCGGATATACCCGCCGGAACTTACAGGCTGTCTCTCTATTCTCCTTCAGGATTTTCTTCCCTTATAAGTCCTCCGGATGTGAACGTCACTATCTCCAAAGATGGGGAAACCAAAAGAGATTTGTCTTTTGTAGTCTCATCCAAAACAGTTAATGGTAAAGTAACCTTATCAACGGGAGCGGTTGTAACCGATGCTTATGTGAGCGCGTATCGTAAAGATGGCCCGGGATCGGCGCAGAGCGAGACTGATGCGAGTGGAAATTATTCTCTCACCGTGAGCGGAGGGACTTGGCAGGTTGGACTTTGGCCGAAAGATTATGCCAAAGCAGTTTGGTCTTACAACCAGTCTCCCGTATCGGCAGACTTTGCTGTTAGTTCATCTGTGGAAACTAAAACCATAGATTTCAAAGTTATCGCGCAAAATTCCAAAATTACCGGCAAGCTGGCTAAAGCAGACGGGACAGCGCCAAAAAATTATGAAGCTTCAATAAATATAAATGCCGCCGAGAGAAGTTATCCCGCCTCGTTGTCGGCCGATGGTTCTTTCAGTGTGGCGGTCTCTGCCGGAACTTATGAGGTATATGTCTGGTCTTCCGATTCCTCGGTAAAAGTGGCGCCGGTTAAAGTGACCGTGGGAGAAAGCGAAACCAAAGATGTGGGAACTATTAAGCTTACCAAATCGGTTGAAAAAATAACCGGTAAGGTTACAGATCTTGCCGGAAGTCCTGTGGCTGGAGTCGGTATCAACGCTTATCAATCTAGCGGTGGCGGGTACGCAAACGCCAAATCTGACTCGTTTGGGAACTATAGCCTTTCTGTTAGTTCCGGGCGCTGGACAGTTTCTATTTATACAGATTATTCTGCTGAATATGTTCCTATTGAAGACTCCAAAGAAGTAGAAATTCAAGCCGGCGGGTCCGCAACAGTCAATCTTAAAGTAGATGTTCTGGATGCGACCCTAAACGGACTGGTTAAAGATTCAACCGGGGCGGTGGTAGATGATTTTTATGGCTATGCTTATGTGGATGAAGGCGGCAAAAGTACGGGCGGTAGTTATACCTATGGAGGTTCCGGCGCGTCTGTTGTGAGGGGAACTTTTACTCTTAAAGTTCGTTCGGGCACTAGAAAAATTGCTTTAAGCAATCCTCCTGGATCAGACTGGACGGCCGGAAGTCCGGTAAGTATTACGGTAGCCAAAGGAGGAACAGCTAAAGTAAATCTTACAATTTCTAAAAACAATTCGGGCATTACCGGTTTCCTAAAAGATAGTAAAGGGGGAAATCTCACCCGAGTTTTCTTACGCATCGTAGCTTCGGGTGACAATTCAGCTTGGCAGGAAGCTACAGTGGATTCAACGACGGGTAAGTTTGACATGAAGGTATCGGCCGGCACTTGGTACCTGTCGGTTTCCGAGCCTTATTACTCGCCTTATTCTACTCTGGGCGGGGGAGGAGGTGTCGGAGGTTATTTCCTGAAAGATGGAACAGTAAAAGTTGAGGTTCCTGCCGGCAGGACCGTAACGCAGGATTTAGTGCTTACCAAACCGGAAGCGACTATCACCGGTTCAGTAAAGAAGTCAGACGGAAATCCTTTGTCTGGTGTCTGGGTGTCTGTAGACAGTACCAGTCACAGCTCTTTTGAGGGGGCCTTGTTATCTTCTGCCGCTTTTCGCGGATACAATTTCTCTACCGGAGCGCAGACAGACAAAGACGGCAAATTCTCGGTGACGGTTCCGGCAGGAATTTATTATGTGCATGTGTACACTCCACCTGCTTTTGGTCTGATAAATCCGGAAGAGCAAAAAGTTGAAATTAAAACTGCCGAAACAAAAGATGTGGTGCTAACTTTCAGATCATCAGACTTCTCTATAAAAGGAACAGTGTATCTGGAGACAGCTCCCTCGGCGGCTTATGTTACGGCTTGGTCTGAGAAAGGAGGATATGCAGAAACAAAATCGGATGCAAGCGGATCCTTCAGTCTAAAAGTAAATAAAGGTGATATCTGGCGAGTAAAAGCCATGCGAGAGTTTAGTGGCGATTTCTATCGTAGCAATGAAGCAACCGTGAAGATAAATGAGGAAACCGAGTTTAAACAAGACTTAGTGCTGGTTAAAGAAAGATCCCTTCCTCCGCCAGTGACTACCACGGTGGCGGCGGACAAACCAGCGGAAGTAAAATCGGAAGACGGAACCAGAGTTTCCATTCCGGCTAATAGTATTTCTACCGGTGGAAATGTGACTGTAACCATTAATCCGGATACTCAAGTTCCTGAACAGGGCAACAATCAGGTAATCGGCGCGGGTTACAAAATAAATGCTTTTGATAATGCCGGTAAGGCGGTGACAGATTTGAAGACCGAAGTGACCATAACTATTCCCTACGATCCGGCTGAATTAGAAAAATCAGGCCTTAAACCAGAGGATTGCAAGATTGCTTTCTATGATGAAAACAGCGGTGTCTGGAAAGAATTAACTGCCAGTGTAGTGAACGAAAAAGAACATACAATTTCGGCTCTGGTGGATCACTTAACCCGCTTCGCAATTGTGGCGGCGGCGGATATTGTGCCTCCAGCCCCACCCGCGGCGGTAAAGGCCTCTGCTCTTGGAGAAGGGAAAATAAAACTAGCTTGGGCAAACCCCGCTAAAGATTTTAGCCACGCGAAAATTTATCGGTCTGAAAAACAAACTGAACTAGGTTCCATACGAGCGGCTGAAGTTTTTGCAACCGAGTTTACAGATGAAGGCGTGAGTGATGGTTCTAACTATTACTATACAATTCGCGCGGTTGATCCGGCCGGCAATGAGTCGGGCAACAAAGAGCAAGCCGGTATTATAGCCAAAGGAACATCGGCGGTTAAAAAACTGATAGTGACTGTGGGTAAAAAAACAGATATAAAATCTGCTAAACCTGCTGTAGCTACAGCAACTGGTGCGCTAACTCGCAACTTAAAACGAGGCATGAAAGGTGATGATGTTAAAATCTTACAGCAATTCTTGGCGGACAACGGGTTTTATCCGGAAAAAGTTATAAATGGAACTTTTGGTCCGGCGGTGCAAAGAGCAGTGATTCGTTTTCAGGAAAAATATACATCTGAACTTCTGACTCCGGCTAAGCTCAAAAAAGGAAATGGTTTTGTGGGGGCACTGGGGAGGAAGAAGATTAATGAGTTGATGGGGAAATAGGTGCTTCTATTTTCCCTCCTGCTCAAAAGTTACGGTTTGGACAAATTATCCTAGCTCGTCGGAGGGTCCCTCCGTGTTCTCTCTAAGATTTTCAACAGAGGTCTAATCCTAATCCGTCATTCTGAGCCGTAAGCGAAGAATCTAAAGTTAGGGGCAGAGCCTCGGTTTCCCTTCCTCCTCGCTTCGGTAATTTGTTACCCAAACCTCCACCATTTCGCAGTCGGGACAATAGTCGCACCTAGTAATTTCGGATGATTTTAGGAGGAATGAAAAAGCACCCTTGAGGAACAAGTCCTCTCGGGTGCTTTTTGAGGTTAAATATCCAAAACCAGGTTCTTGACGAGCTTTACAGTTAGATTAAACTTAAGTTGTTATGCTCCAAAGAAAAAAAGAAAACAAGGATAAATACCTTACCCTGAAAGATTTGGGTAATTTTACCGAGGAAGTAATTTTTCCCGGCGTTGAGCGGATTGTAGAGGGAAAAATAGATAAGCTAGGGGATAGACTCGGGGCAAAATTAGAGCAAAAGATGGAAAATAAGTTTACTGTCCTTGAAAATAGATTGGAAGCAAAATTAGAGCAAAAGATGGAAGATAAGTTTGTTGAATTTAAAGAGGTAGTAGTTAGAGAAATAAGCCAAACAGTTATGGAAAGCAACGATAAGCTGGCTACTAAGATAGATGTTTTGGCAAAAGAATTGGCTGCTCATGGTGCGAGTCACCATCGTATGGACATTGTTTTGCATGACCACGAAAAGAGGATAAAAAAACTGGAGATCGCGAAATAAGAAAATTGAAAAAGCACCCTCGGGAAAATTCCCTTGGGTGCTTTTGTTAATCCTATGCCAACGCGATTTTGGCACAGGGGTTTGTTGAGGTCAGCACGGCCTGCGACGGACAATGATTCCTGTCCGCACAGCACCACCTGCCGGCGTGAGGATGATCCCTCTCCGCTCAAACGCAGTTTGCCTCGGATCCTGGTTCTGCCAGAACCCCGCGGCCCTCAACAACTGGTTGGCCTGCCGCCTTAGTTCCTGCTGTTGTGTCATGATGTCACCTCCTTTTTTCAAGATTTTATCTCTACGCCTGAAACTTTGGATCGGGGTTTGGGACCTCCTTCATGTCGTAGTAATAAATAACCACGACATCTCTCTTTGTGCGCACAACGCCGTCGGTAAGACCCGGTCTGGGCCTCACTTCATGAGGTAGACTGTGTGTTACCGGAATGAACCTTTCTGGGGAACTACACTGAAAATGCTTGGTGGAGAAGAAATACTCTCCAATTTCCTCGTCAACGTGCACCGAGATAGTCATACCAATACCCCTTTCTCTCCTTTAATGAGTTCCTAAACCAGATTTTCAAGGCAACTATTATCTATATTATACTCATATTTGTCTATCTTGTCAAGATGTTGAAAAGTGGGCTAAGAAAGGGCTTGAATTGGGGATATAATATGGGCAATGGTCAAATACCTAATTGGTGTTTTATTTTTAATCATCGGAGCTTTGGCTTGGATGTATTTTGGGGTTGGCAAGCCGAAGGTTTATCAGGAAAGCTTTCAATTGGCGCCCTCGCCCCATTTTTATGGGAGGCCTGATTTATCTGTATCTAAGATTGCCATCAAAGCCTTTTATTTTGTGCCCAAAAACAGAACCAAAAGAACATCCAGCGAATGGTACCAAGTGCTTGAAAAATCTTTGAAAAAATTAGTTAATTTCAACTCTCTCCAACTGCAAGGGAGATCGGAAGTTGTCTATAAAATTTATCCCGTGCCTATTGTGGGGGAGAAAGAGGGGATTGATTACGACACAGAAAATACCCAATATGGCAACCCACAGGCTTTGCTTGCCATGAACAGGGAGATAAAAAGAAGAGTTTTGGATTCCGCTGGAGATCTGTATGATCTGGATTTTTCAGAAACGGAAGCTCCGTACCGCAGAGTGGCCATGATTCTTTACGAAGGAGTAGGGGCGTCTGGCACCGATGACGCCGCCATGGTTTCCAGAATTTTTCTTACCGATCCGGAGTATAGTTTGACAGGAGCAACTATTTTTACCCACGAGTTTTACCATACCCTCGGCTTGCCGGACGGCTACACCATACCCGAAGCTGTTCCTACCACCGAAGACATAATGGGTCTTGGTAAACAGCGGCCGGTTGAGAAAACATATATTCAAAGAGAGTTTTTAAGAAAACTTGGGATTTAATGGCGGAAAAAATTAGACAATTTCTAATTAGTCATTTTTTAGGCTCTCGTCTGCAGCTGAAATTTGTTTTGGTATTTATTATTTTAGCGGCAGTGCCCGTTTTTATTTTAGGAATTACGGCTATTTATTTAATTGATCTCTCGCACCGGCGGGATGTGTCTGGTCTGGAAATGTCTCTTATTGATCAGGAAGTAGGGCAGATAAAAAAATTTCTGGCGGACACTTTGGGTATAATTGAACTACGGGTTGGTTTTACCCAAAAATCGGAAATTGAACTGTCTCAACAACAATTTTTGCTTGGTGGTCTGCTGGAAGAGAACCGGGCTTTTGAAGAAGTAAGTTTTATCAGTCTGGAGGGGCTGGAGACGGCCAAGATTATTCGCGGGGGAGGAGAGGTTGAGCTACAAAACGTTTCCCAACTTCCTAAGTTTAAAACAGCCAAAGATGGCAAAAATTTTATTGGAGAGATAGGGCATACTCTAGTCGGTCCAATTTTAACCTTAGCCGCGCCGGTAGTAAATCGAAATGGAGATATAATCCAAATTCTTTCTGCCGAAGTGAACCTGCGCCAAATAGTCACTTTCACCGAAACCCAGAAATTGGGTTTGAGCGGTTATTTAATTTTGACCGACAACCACGGAGTTATGATTGCTCCCCGCCGAATAGGAAGGGGCCGTTCCGGCAACGATCTTTCTGCATGGTCGCGAGTCAAACAAATTTTGGAAGGAAAAATTTTAAATGCCCTAAACGTGCGTGATCGATATGAGAGTTTCTTTAACTTTCAGCCGGTAATAGGGGCAGGCAGAAGAGTTCCAGAAATAGACTGGGCTGTTTTGGCGGAATGGCCGGTGCAAGACGCCGATTCGGTTGTTCAGGACATCCGTAATCAGGTCACTAACATAACTCTATTTGGGGTGCTGGCCGTTTTTCTACTCGCCCCGTTTTTTGCGAGCCGCCTGCTCAAACCAATTCGTCTTCTGAAAGAAGGGGCCGAAGCGGTAGAGAATGGCAAATGGGACACAAAAGTAGAAATAGCCACAGATGATGAACTTCAAGAACTAGGTGAGGCTTTCAACAAAATGACTGTGGGGTTGAAACGTCTGCAGGAATTGAAAAATGAATTTGTTTTTATTGCTGCGCATGAGTTACGTACTCCAGTTACGGCTATAAAAGGTTATCTTTCCATGATTCGCGAGGGTAGTGCTGGCGAGCTCAACGATAAAACAAAAGAATATCTTGAGCCCGTTTGGCAATCTAATGAAAGGCTTGGAAAACTGGTAGATGATATTTTGGAAATTGCGCGCTCGGAGGCCGGAAAGTTAAAAGTAGAAGTTAAGCCAGAAAACATAGTGGATATAATTCAGGCCGCCTTGCTTCAGATAAAGCCAGTAGCTGATAAGAAAAAAATATCTCTGCAGTATAGTCCTCAAACCGATTTGCCTAGAGTTTTGACCGATACCGGCAAACTCACCGAAATTGTTTTAAATCTTATTTCCAACGCTATTAAATATAATCACGACGGGGGGTGGATAAAAATTTATTATAAAGTTGAACCACAGTTTGTTATGACTCACATTGAAGACAACGGTTTTGGAATGTCGGTCGAGGACCAAAAACATGTTTTTGAAAAATTCTTTCGGGCGGAATCCGGAGCCACTAAGACAGTGCAAGGCACAGGCCTCGGACTTTTCATAACCCACGAGTTAGTAGAAAAAATGGGCGGCAAAATATCGTTTAAATCTACCGAGGGGCAGGGGACCACTTTTAGCTTCGGCTTACCTATTGCATAAATAACAGGTTAGTTGTATAATTAAAATACTATAGAATATAGTATAGAAAGAGGTGGTGACACTGAAGTGTTCCCAGATCTTTTACAAGGAGAAAGTTGATGGCGAGATTACTTGACAAGGTACTCATTGATCCGAAAGTCCCGTATTCTTTGAAGACCGACGGGAATCTTGAATTGGTATTTTATGGAGTTGGTTCAATGTTTGCCGAGCGGCCGTTAAGGCAAACCGGTTTTCTACTCTGCAAAGGCGACACCCATATTATGGTGGACGCCGGAAGGACTGCTCCGGAGGCCCTTGTTGATGCGACCGGAGTTAAATTTACCGACATTCAGGTTATGTTGCCGACACATTCGCATCCCGACCATGTTAATGCCATCGGAGAATGGCTTACTTGGTATCGATATATCGGTATTCCTTTTTTAAAGAGACCCAGGCCCATTACAATAATCGGCGAGACTTATATGCCGATATTGTGGAATGAGACTTTAAGAGGTGGTGTCAAATATAATGAAAGGATAGAAGACGGTAGGAAATATTTGAACTTTGGAGATATGACAGATTTCATCATTCCCAAGTTTAAAGTTTTCCAGCCTCGTGAGGTTTTGGAAGTAGATTTTGGCGGTATCCATTTGGAACTTTTCCGTACGGTCCATGTTCCCGACAGTTCCGGAGGTTGGGAAGACAGTTTTATAAGCTACGGTTTGGTGGTGGATGATCATCTTTTTATTTCCGGTGATACGAGATTTGACCGAGGACTTCTGCAGATGTATGAACGTCAATCAAGCGCCATGTTTTGCGACGTTCAGTTTTACCCTGCCGGAGTTCATGCTCCCCTTAATGATTACAGAGGGCTGCCAGGATTCGTAAAGGAAAAAACTTATTTCATACACTATTCAAACGACTACCATAGGCATGATATACCCGAATTTGGCGGATGGGCTAAACAGGGTGTGAGATATATTTTTGGGTAACTTAATGAAAACAAAAAATCAGCCTCCGCTCCGCCAACTGGCGGACTGGCGGACTGGCGGATCGGCTGATTTATTTTTAATAATTTTGCCGTAAATGAGCGCTTTTTACGCTCCCTTGACTTTCTTGTTAAATAGGAGTATAATAGGGACAGATAGAAATAGGGGATAGTGTTTAATCGGTCTTTGAACACATATTTAAGGAGGTGTGCCATGTCGATTCCGATCTCTGTCGAGGCTGATGATCGGACGTGGGAGATTCCGGTTATCGTGAGGGCTGTGGACGAGAAGACAATTGAAAAGGATCTCAATTGTCTTCGGATCGAGGTTTGGAGATTGGCCTCTGTGGATCTGCTGGAGGCTCTGCGCATCGTCAATACGATAAGCAGAGTAATCGGCCGGCCCCTGTGACTGACTCCTCCTCCACAAACTTAGCGCGTCGTTGGTTGTTTACACCGGCGCGCTTTTAAATTAAGTTTGATGTTAGAACACTTGAAAGGAGGAATAATAAATGACTCTGGGATATTTTATGGAAACATTTCTAGGATTCAAAGAATTTGCCATTGGCAACACAAAGGGTCGGATGGGTCCTGATTGGTGGCCGGTGAAAGCAGAATTTCTTGACGAAGAGATAAAAAGAGTTAGCCGATGGTCTACGCAGGCCGAAAAAAGCACAAAACTTATGGTTTTTACCGATGTTAACAATGAGTGGGTTTTTTCCCACCCATGGATAAAAGAGAGTGACGGAACCAGACTGGAACTTACCCATGCCAGATATGTTTTAAGCCATGATGATGTGTTTGTGAGGGCCACGATTGACGGCAAGCCACCGGAACTTCCGCTTATGAGTGTGGAACAGCTGGTGGAAATAGCCCGAAAGCGGCTCAAAACTTGAAACTGTTTGAAAAGTCCTTTTCGTAGGAAAATGCAGCAATTTTTGAGCGAGACAAGGAACGACGAGAAAACTGTATGTTTACATACAGTGACGAGGAGTGACGAAGTCGTAGCCAAAAATTGCAAATTTTACAGAAAGGGGGCTTTTTAGAGAGTTTTTAAGCAAGGCATATCCGCCTTGCTTTTTTATTTTCGGAGTATATATTTAAAATGTAGGGAATGCCAAGGGTTTTGACATGGAGGTAACGCAGTGAGGTTCTTTAAATTTATTATAGCGGCTTTAGTGTTTACAAGCTTAAATTTTAATGGTTGCGCGTCCGGAAGTTCTCCCACGTCATCCGAGACCGAAAGAATATTTTTTGATAAACTGGATTTACCGTCTTATGACTATGTAAATGGCGAATTACCGCTCTATAGAATGGTTCTAAAAGCTAACGAGAAAAATATAAACATAGAATCTTTTGCCTGGGAAATTTATTTACAGCAGCTTACCTTAAACAAGTTAAAACTATTTGCGTATAAAGACTCCAGTTTTACCAGTCCTGCCTATGACGTGAATCCCATAGCTGTAAACAACAGGCAGATCCCCGACGGCAAGCCGGATTATTATTATGGGCAATATCCGCTTTATACAATGTCTTTCCCCATAGATTTGGCGGGGAAAAACAGGATTGCCTTGCCGCTCAATGTCCCGATCTATTTTGAACTTAAGGCGTTGATGGGCATAACCGGTTCAGAGCCAAGCTTAGGCATATATTTGGAAGGAGCTTATCTGTCCGATGAACCAGCCGCCAAGAAGCCAGTTGTTCTTGAATACGGGGCATCTAAAAAGCCGACTCTTGGTTTTAAAAATTGAATTCCTACAAAAATCCGGACTTCCTTAGAGGCCCGGATTATAGTTTCCGTTTATGAAAACACCACATATTCAAATCGCAGCCGAAAAAGTTTTTGATATATTCGGTTTCCCAATAACCAACACCCTTTTGATGAGCTGGATCGTTTTACTGCTTTTATCCGTAGCGGCATTTTTTCTTTTTAAAAAATTTAAGCCCGTTCCCGCTTTTTTGCAAAATATATGGGAGGTTATGGTGGAAGGCTTTCTAAATACCATGGAGAGTATATTGGGGTCAAGAAGTAAATCTGAAAAATATCTTCCTCTCGTGGCCACCATTTTTATATTTGTGTTAATATCCAACTGGCTAGGCATTTTCCCCGGAGTGGGATCGGTGGGTTTTTATGAAGAAGTTCACGGAGAGAGGTTGTTTGTTCCTCTTTTTCGTTCAGCGGCCAGTGATCTGAACTTTACTTTGGCCTTAGCCGTGATTACGGTGGTGCTGGTCAACATATACGGTGCTCGCGCTATTGGTCTTGGGCACCACCTGTCTAAGTTTTTCACGTTCAAGAATCCGATTGCCTTTGGGGTGGGCATACTTGAATTTATTTCAGAATTCGCTAAAATGATTTCATTCTCCTTTAGGCTGTTTGGGAATGTTTTTGCCGGAGAGGTTTTGCTGGTAATTGCCGCATTTCTGGCCCCCTTGCTTGCCCCTCTTCCTTTCTTAGCTCTTGAGATATTTGTCGGTTTTATACAAGCTTTAGTTTTTGCAATGCTTAGTATGGTGTTTATAAGCATCATGGTCGTAGAACATCATTAAAATTATTAATAATTATTAATCAATAATTAAATTAAAATGGATCTAGAATCAATCAAACTGTTGGCGACAGCCGCGGCTATAGTGGGAGGAACCCTCTTTCCAGCTGTTTCTATTGGTAAAATCGGAGCGGCGGGGCTTGAGGCAATCGGTAGAAACCCGGAGGCGGCCACCAAAGTCCAGACTGCTATGATTTTGGCTATCGCTTTTGCGGAGGCCATTGCCATTTACGCGCTGGTTGTCGCACTGGTAATAAAATTTGTTTAGAGACCGGTTTCTAGTTAATGAGCGAACTTATCCACAATTTTGGCATTGACTGGAGATTGCTTGTGACGCAAGCAATAAATTTTTTTATACTTCTTTTCATTCTCAAGAAGTTTGCCTACAAACCGATTTTGGAAATGCTGCGAAAACGCCGAGACGGAATTGAGGCCGGTATTAGGATGAAAAAAGAAGCCGAGGAACGTCTGCGTCATATTGCCCAAGAAAGAGAAAAAACTTTGGAGGAAACCAGAAAAGAATCTTTGGCCATATTGGCCAAAACAGAGACAGCCGCTAAAGATTTAAGAGCGGAGATGCTGGCTGATGCCGCCCAAAAAGCCGAGGGGGTTTTAAACGAAGCCAAGAAGATTATCGGTGAGGAAAAAAATAAGATGAGGGATGAGTTTTTCAAGGATGCCGCTGGTCTCGTCCGTTTGGGCATAGAGAAGACCTTGAATAGGATGACTCCGGAGGAAAGGGACGCGAAATTAATCCAAGAGGCTCTAGTTGAATTAAAAACAATCCGGTGAAATATACCAATGAACAATATGCCGAGGCCTTGTTTCGGGCGGCAAATGAAAAAGCCGCGGCCAAGCAAAAAGAAATCTTAAGAAATTTTCTTTTGCTTTTATCCAGAAAAGGAGATTTTTATCGTCTGCCGCTTGTGGTTCAAAAATTTGAGAAAAAATACAGAGCTTACAATGGTATAAATAAAGTGAGAGTAGAATGTCCGGATGGCATAACCTCCGTGGTGAAAAAACAAATTGAGAAAATTTTAGGAAAAAAAATAGTCTGGGAAGAAAAAATAAATCCAGCCCTCTTGGGAGGCATAAAAATTATTGTGAATGATGATATACTTGTTGATGCCACAGCCAAGCGTCAGCTGGACAAGATAATGCCAAGATCTAAAGTATGAGCAATATTATAGATATTTTGCAAAAAGAAATAGAGGGATTTAGACAGGAAATCAAAGCCGAAAAGATCGGCAAGGTTTTGGAGGTGGGCGATGGCATTGCTAAAATAAGCGGACTGTCTGAAGTGGCCTCGCAAGAGATGCTTGAGTTTGAGACGGACGGGGGCGTGGTAAACGGTATTGCTTTTAACCTGGAAGAAGACAGTGTCGGGGCTATTATTTTAGGTGATTATAAAAAAATAAAAGAGGGCAATCTTGTTCGGCACAGCGGCCGAGTGCTTTCTATAAGAGTGGGGGATAAGATGATCGGAAGAGTGGTAGATGCTTTAGGACAGCCGCAGGATGGCCGCGGACCTATTTTCACTGAAAAAGATGAAGAAATTTTTTTCCCCGTGGAAAGAGTGGCGCCTTCTGTTGTTATGCGGGAGCCGGTGAATACACCTTTGCATACCGGACTAAAAGCCATAGACAGTATGATCCCCATAGGACGAGGACAGAGAGAGCTCGTTATCGGAGACAGGCAGGTTGGAAAAACCTCTATAGTGATAGACACAATAATCAATCAGGGCAAGGATCGTCGCCATCCGACTCCGATTTGCGTTTATGTGGCGGTTGGACAGAAAGAATCTAAGGTTGCCAAAATAGTTTCTACTCTCAAAGAGCAGGGGGCTATGGAATATACCATAGTTGTATCTGCCCCATCTTCGGCCTCGGCTTCTTTGTGGTATTTGGCTCCATATGCCGGAACGGCTATTGGAGAATATTTTATGCACAAAGGAAAGGATGCTCTGGTGATTTATGACGACTTGTCTAAACATGCTTCAGCCTATCGTGAACTATCGCTTCTTCTGCGAAGACCTCCCGGACGAGAAGCTTACCCCGGAGATATTTTTTATCTTCACTCTCGTTTGCTTGAGCGAGCGGCCAAGCTAGACAAGGAAAATGGTGGAGGATCTTTAACCGCGCTGCCCATTATTGAAACCCAGCTGGGAGATGTGTCTGCCTATGTTCCCACCAATGTTATTTCCATAACCGATGGCCAAATTTATCTTGAACCCGAACTTTTTTACCAAGGTATTCGACCGGCGGTAAACGTGGGGCTTTCGGTCTCGCGAGTAGGTTCAGCCGCGCAGACCAAAGCTATGAAAAAAGTCGCTGGCCGTCTGCGCTTGGAACTTGCCCAATTCAGGGAATTGGCGGCTTTTGCCCAGTTTGCCTCGGAGCTGGATGAATCAACCAGAAAAAGACTAACCCGTGGCCAAATACTCACCGAAATTTTGAAACAGGGAGAGCTTGAACCCATCTCCTTTGATAAGCAGGTAATTTTGATTTACGCAGGTACCAATGGATATCTTGATGACGTGCCGGTTGCATCCGTAACCGAAACGGCCGCAAAACTTCTTGATTATATTGAAAAAATGCACGGAAAAGATGTTTTGAATAAAATCCGGGAAAGTGGGGAATTATCTGCTGATACAGAAGCAAAATTAAAAGAAGCTATAACCGAATTTAAGAAGATTTAAAAGTAAACATGTCTTCACTTCGCGAAGTAAAAAAAAGGATAAAATCGGTGAAAAATACGGCGCAGATAACCAAAGCCATGGAGGCGGTGTCGGCGACCAAAATGAGAAAATCACAGGAGTTCGCCTTGCGCGCTCGTCCGTATGCTTTCGCGGGACTAAATATACTGAAAAATCTGCTGGTTCATACTCAAATAGTTCCCGAACTCTTGCAGAACCGTAAAGTGAAAAATAAATGTTTATTGGTTGTAACTTCGGATAAGGGTCTGGCGGGAGCCTTTAATTCCAATGTTCTGAAAAAAGCCGAAAATTGGCTAAATTCCAAAAAAAAACAAGAAGAACCATTTTATTTAGTAACTGTCGGCAAAAAAACAAAAGATTATTTTGAAAGACGGGGTTTTGAAATATTTAAATCTTTTACCGGTTTCGGAGATTTCAGCGCCCTTAAACAAACCATGCCGGTTGCCGATCTAATTTTAAACGGATTTAAAAATGGCCAATGGGACGAGGTTGAGGCAATTTATACTAATTTTCGCACCACTTTAAAACAAGAAGTGTTTTTAAGGAAGATTTTGCCGGTACGGGCGGAAAGTGTTGAAGAAATAATTTCAGGATTAATTCCAGAAAGGGGTCGGTATGCTGAAAATCTGGCTAGCCAACCACCCACGACCTATAATTATGAATACAAATTTGAACCTTCCCCGGATGAAATTTTAAACAATCTTATACCGCAACTTTTACGCATGAATATCCACCACTTAATTTTAGAATCTAACGCTTCGGAACACTCGGCCCGCATGGTGGCGATGAAGAATGCCAGCGATAACGCCAAAGAACTGATAGGGGATCTTACCTTGGACTACAATAAATTGCGGCAAGCTAACATAACCAGAGAACTTATTGAAATTACGGCAGGGGCGGAAGTATTGAGATGATAAATAATAAAAATTATGTCAATAGGTAAAATAATACAAATTATAGGTCCAGTGATAGATGTGGAGTTTCCGGAAGATAATCTACCGGCGATTTATAATGCTCTCGTGATAGAAAAACCAGAAGGGAGAGTTGTTTTAGAGGTGGCAAAACACATAGGTTCCAATCGAGTTCGAGCCATTGCGCTTTCTTCAACAGACGGGCTTCAAAGAGACACCAAAGTTTCCGACACCGGAGCTCCTATTTCGGTTCCTGTCGGCAAAGAAGTTTTGGGAAAACTTTTTAATGTTCTCGGAGAGCCTTTGGGCAAAAATGATTCCAAGAAATTTTCCAAGACTTGGCCAATACATAGGCCGGCGCCGCCTCTAACCGAACAATCCACTAAAACCCAAATTTTCGAGACGGGTATTAAGGTTATTGATCTTCTGGCTCCTTTTGTTCGCGGAGGAAAAGTTGGTCTTTTTGGCGGGGCGGGAGTGGGTAAGACGGTTCTTTTGATGGAACTTATCCGAAACGTGGCCGAGGAATCCGGCGGGGCTTCTGTTTTTGCCGGAGTTGGAGAACGGACTCGCGAAGGCAACGACCTTTATAGAGAAATGCAGGAATCTGGGGTCATAAACAAAACCGCTCTTGTGTTCGGACAAATGAATGAAGTGCCCGGAGCGCGTCTGCGGGTGGCTTTAACCGGACTTACTATGGCTGAATATTTCCGAGATGAGGAATCGAAAGATGTTTTGTTGTTTATAGACAATATTTTCCGCTTCTCGCAAGCCGGGTCAGAAGTATCAGCTCTTCTGGGAAGAATGCCATCAGCCGTAGGATACCAGCCGACATTGGCGACCGAGATGGGCGCTCTGCAGGAAAGAATTACCTCAACCAAAAAAGGGTCTATAACTTCTGTACAGGCAATTTATGTGCCGGCGGATGACATTACCGATCCTGCGCCGGCAACCACTTTCAGTCATTTGGACTCAACTATCGTTTTATCCAGACAACTAACCGAGTTGGG
The DNA here is from genome assembly GCA_030697525.1 of bacterium. GTDB lineage: Bacteria > Patescibacteriota > Minisyncoccia > Sungbacterales > HO2-52-23 > JAUYPW01. Next base: position 3,624 of record JAUYPW010000021.1, on the reverse strand, counting down.
AATTTACCCCGCTGTTGATCCTTTGGCTTCTACTTCCACAGCCCTGGATCCAAAAATAGTGGGAGAGGAGCATTATAGAGTTGCGCGAGAAATACAAAAAACACTTCAGCGCTATACAGAATTGCAGGACATTATAAATATTTTAGGAATGGAGGAACTTTCGGAAAACGATAAACTGATTGTAACCAGAGCCAGAAAAATACAAAGGTTTCTTTCCCAGCCATTTTTTGTGGCCGAGACTTTCACAGGCCGCTCCGGTAAATTTGTAAAACTGGAAGACACGGTAAGGGGTTTTGGTGAAATATTGGATGGGAAGCACGACGATAAGTCGGAGGAGGCGTTTTATATGAAAGGGGGTGTGGAGGAAATATAATTTTGGGTGGTTCCCTTCGGTAACGCTCTCGAAAACACGTTCGATTTCTCCAGCGAGAAATCTCACTCAGTGAAAGTTCGGTTATTCCCGCTAAGAAGCAGGAAACCATGCTAACCAAACTTTCAATGGTTTTCTACGAGCATTACCTTAGACCACCCAAAAATCATATTATGAAAATAAGCATTTACTCAATTCAAAACACTTTATTTGAAGGTGAAGCCGAAAAGGTGATCGCCAATACTTCTTTAGGGCAGATTACGGTTTTAAACGACCACCTTCCTTTGATTTCAGATTTGAAAGGCCCAACAATTGAGATTGTCGGCAAAGATAATACTAAAAATATAATAAACATCAGCTCCGGTTTTATTGAAGTAAAACCCAATAGCGAAGTGGTGATTTTATCAGACAAATCTTCTATATGAAAAAAAACGGAAAAAACCAATTTGTTTATGTTTTAACCTGCGTTGATCCGGCCAACATAGACACTCTGGTTAAAATTTTTAATCACCGTTTCGGCAAGGGAAATTATTTCATGCCCGGAGAGCTCGGGGGCGTAAAAGTTCTAGTTGATCCCGCAAAAAAGACCGACCGCGAATTTGTCCTAAACAAAATAAAAACCTCCGACAGGGTTCATAAAATTGATCTCATATTGCTTGTCAATCATTCCGGCTGTGGGGCGTATCGTCTAGCGGGGCACGTGTTTGAGAATAAGGATGAAGAAGAGTCTTTCCATGCTGGCGAAATGAAAAAAGCTAGCACACTGCTTCAGAAAAAATTTCCGGATACAAAACTAGAAACTGGTTATTTCCTGAAAAAAGAACAAAAAATGACTTGGTAGTAATTTATTAAATTAAAACACCATGATCAAGAAAAATTTTTTAATAATTACCGGACTTATAATAGTAGTAGCTGTGTCTCTTTCTATTGTCAGCCAAAAAAAAGAAGACAAGAACCCGGACAATCCGCCACTTAGTCTAGGCGCGGAAAGCGAGCTAAATAACCCCCCAAACATAATCGATAAAAACATGAAAGACCAGACAAAAAAAGAGGTTCGTATTGTGAAAATAGATACTAACTTTGGAGAGATACAATTTGAAACTTACGACACCGATGCTCCCAAAACCGTGGATAATTTTATGACCCTTGCTCGTAAAGGCTTTTATGATAATCTAACTTTTCATCGGGTTATAAAAGGCTTCATGATTCAGGGAGGGGATCCTAGTGGAAATGGAACAGGTGGGCCCGGGTATAAATTTGAAGATGAGTTAAACCCGGCCGCAGAGTCTTATAAGGCGGGTTACAAAAAGGGCGTGGTGGCCATGGCCAACGCGGGTCCCAATACAAATGGTAGCCAGTTTTTTATCATGCTTGAGGACTACCCTCTGCCAAATAACTATACAATTTTCGGAAAAGTAGTTAAGGGACAGGAGGTGGTGGATAAAATCGGTTTGGTAAAAACTGGCGTAAGCGATAAGCCCCTTGAGGCGGTGGTGATGAAAAAAGTAACCGTTCAATAAAATGCGCTTGCACCGCTTTATAGGAAATTTTGATCTTAGACGAAAAGAGATCGTCTTGTCTGATAAAGAGCTGGTGAATCAAATTAAAAACACCCTGCGTCTGAAGGTGGGCGACAGAGTTATTTTGGCTGACGGCAAACTGAACGAAGCAGTTTGTGAGATAGAAAAAATAGATAAAAATTTGGTGGAGTTTTCAGCGGATAAAATTTATAGAAACCAAAATGAGCCAAAAAGAAAAGTTATTTTTTACTGCGCGGTTTTAAAAAAAGAAAATTTTGAGTGGGTGGCGCAGAAAGCGACAGAAGTGGGAGTTTCCGAAATCCAGCCTATTATAACCTCACGCACTGTAAAACAAAAATTGAATTTAGAACGTCTGCAAAAAATTATCCGCGAGGCGGCAGAGCAGTCTGGTAGGGGGGTCGTTCCTATTTTGCGAGAGCCGATAGATTTTAAAAGAGCTGCACAAGAAGCCGGAAGAAACGAATCAAATTTATTTTTTGATATTTCTGGCAAACCCGCTCTGTCTGTCATTGCGAGTACTATAAATATCTTCATTGGCCCAGAGGGGGGCTGGGAAGAAAAAGAAATTGAGTTAGCTAAAGATTACGAATTTAAAATTATCAGTTTGGGGAAACTAACTCTGCGTGCTGAAACGGCTGCGGTTGTCTCTAGTTATTTGACTGTTAATTTGTAATTTAAAACCCGACAAGATTTGTCGGGTTTTATATTTTATGGACGTTTGAGTTCTACAGAAAACTCTTTACTCACAACAACATACTTTTTTCCGGAGTTAGGGCTTACCTCAAGTTTCAATCTTGTAGGACCAAGGGCGGCATACCAAGGAACATAAAATTTTATTGCAAAAATATCAGGATGTTCTATGGGTACAATAATACCCCACGACCCTATGCTAAAATCAATGTCGAATTTATCCAGGAGATAATAGCCGACGCTGACATACTTACCCCTCACATCTTTGGGGAGGGTTATGAGGGCTTCATGCCACTTGCTTCCTCCTTCTAGCACTGTTCTGCTGTTGGGATAAACCATCTCAACTGGATTTCCCCAAGGCTCGGAGAGTAGCCTTGCCATCTCGCCGGTGGGCAGTTCCAGGACTAAAGAATTTTTCCGATTGATTGGAATATTAGCCCATTCGGCTATAACCGTCTCTTTTGAGTCATCGTCTATATGGATCAGACGAGCTCGATAGTAGCCACTAATGTTTTCTACCCCACTGACAATTTTTACCAGTGCCTTACCGCTTTGCTCTAAAACCCCAAAAGGTCCGCTAAACTTTCTATTTGCACCGGAAATGGCTCTGGAAAAAATCACGTAATGATCCGGCTTATAAAATGGCGTACCGTTTTTGGTGACAATGGCGCAAATGAAAGCGGTATTGCTTTCGTTGTCATAAACCGAATTTGTCGTTGGTTTTGCTACCCTCGGGGTACCGGCTGTCGGGGGACTATTTTTGCTTGGCGGATCCAGTAAATCTGGTTTTCCGCATCCAAAGGCTAAAATCAGGCCAAGAAGTATACCAATCAATGCTAATATTTTATGGGCTGTGTTGTGGGAATCACGACTATTTGAGCACATCCAGAACCTCCTTTTTGGATAAAATGAGTGAGAACTATTAACTTTTTCAAGGACTAAACCTTAGTCAACTATATCATATTTATATATAAAGTCAAGATATGAAAAAGCCCCGTTGCGGGAAGCGCGAGCGGGGCTTTG
>JAUYPW010000022.1 GCA_030697525.1 bacterium | reverse complement strand
GGCTTCCTCCGAAGAAATAAATCCGGCGGCCTCGGCAAATTCAATACAATTTTTAAAATTACCCGGTTCTTGGCAGTAGTCTTCGCACTCGGCTTTGCCGCGGCAGGGGAGTGGTTTTATTCCGCTTTTGAGTGCGGCCATATATTTTTTAGCCTCTTCCAGTTCTTCCGGAGGCATAAAGCCCGCCGCTTCGGCAAAAGCCACACACTCTTCTATATGATCAGCGGTTTGGCAATAATTTTCACAAGCATTTTTATTACTACATCCTCCCGGAAGTTTTGCTCCCTTGTCCAAGGCTTGCTGGATTTTTTTAGCTTCAGCCAGTTCATCTGGATCCATAAGCCCATTTTTTTCGGCAAAAGATAGACATTCGTTAATGCGCCCCACATCGTTGCAATAAGATTCGCAGGAATCTTTGGAGTTACATCCTCCCGGGCCTTTGGATCCTGCTTTTATAAATCGCCGAGCCTGATCTGCGTCTGATTTGGACATCAGGTCATATTTTTCGGCAAAATCTACGCAAACTTTTATATTGGCCGAGTCGTCGCAGTATTTGAGGCAATCATTTTTATCCTTGCAGTTGTTCAATTCTTTTGCCGGGTAAACTATGTCTGCTTCAGAGAGAGCCGAGGCCAACACTGCTCCGGTGATAAACAAGATAAACGCCAGCAAAACCACTAAATAATTTTTTTTGTAAAATTTAGACATATTTATTTAAAAGGATTTTTATAGAGATCCGTAAAAGGGTTAGCTTTTTCTACCGGATTTATTTCCGGAGATTTTTCCAAAGGATTGGAAATGGGGCTTATTTCAGGCAAAGTACCCCTTGCTGCTGTGGATACCGGCTCGGTCGTTGCAGGGTTTTTTGTTTCTTTTTTGGGCGACTTAGTTTTTTGCCAATATAAATATCCACCGGCTAGCAAAACTAAGGCGATGATTAAAAACAACAAATTTTTCTTCAACATATAATGTTATTATAAAGAATATACGGAGAATAAAAACACAAGGTTATGCACAGCCCGTGGACGATATTTTTCTATAATATATAATAAACTACATGATCAAATTTAAATTTCCTCTTTGCTTAGTTATTATTTTCATCCTTCTCCTCACCTCCAACTCTGCCTCTGCCCAATCCTCTCTAGACACCCAAGCTCTCATCAAACAGCTCCAGGCTCAAATAGAAGCATTGCAGAAACAAGTTCTTAATTTAAACTCTCGGCTTGAGACTACCCAAAAAGAAGCCGTGGCAACCAAAGAAGAAATCAAAGAACTTAAAGAGGAGATAAAACTCACCCGAACTCTTCGCCGAGGCACCAAAGGAGATGATGTTCGAGAACTCCAAGAGTTTCTATCCCAGTTTCCTGATATTTATCCGGAAGGACAGGTGACCGGCTTCTTTGGCGCAAGAACAGAAGTAGCCATAAAGAAACTTCAAGAGAAATACGGAATCCAGGCCATAGGAGCGGTAGGTCCCAAAACCATCTCCAAGATAAACGAACTTATCACCGAAGGAGCGGGGAAGTCGGGAATGATTCCCCCCGGACTTCTGCGAGCCCCAGGGATACAGAAGAAGCTGGCTACTACGACAGAATCTACTTTATTATATTCAACCACCACTCCAATTATTGCGACAACTACTCCTAGTTTCTATACAGCCACAACAACCACTGTTACTTCTACAACCACCATTACCGCTACACCAGCCCAGGTAGCTCCTGCCGCCAGTCCAGAAACACAACCAGTTATTACAACGACAACCACGACTACGGCCACATCCACAACTACAAATACCCAGACCGCAACTACGACCATGATCACAACAACGACGACTACGGCCCCCAGCACCACAGCCACCACGACTTCGGTCTCCTTCACCGTCTCTTCTCCCAACGGCGGAGAGCAATGGACTCAAGGTAGTACCTACAACATTACCTGGGCATCTGCTGGGTCTGCCCCCACAGCCAGAATCAGTTTGTATGAATCAGGCAGTTTCAAAGAAATTCTGGCGGCTGAAGTGACCAATAACGGGCTTTGGAACTGGGCTATTCCCTCCAGCCTTGCTGCCGGAACTCAATACAAAATCAGAGTGTTTAACTTAGCTTATCCTAATAATTTTGATGACAGTGATAACTATTTTAGTGTTGCAGGACCCGTGGCAACCGCTCCCGATCCAAATTCACTAATCAGCCACTGGAAATTTGACGGAAATGGAAATAATGAAATTGCCGGCAGACCAGCGGCAGTGAATGTCGGGAATGCTACAACTACCACCAGCGGAGGCAAATTCGGCGGTTATGCTTATATCCCATTAAGCGGAGATCAGGTAAAAATTCCCTACAATAGCATATATGATATGGGCGATGCTTTTTCGGTTGATTTCTGGTTCCGTCAACGTTCTAATCAAAGTGTCAATCAGGATTTGGTCTACAAAGGAACTCCCACAAACAACTATAATTTCAAAATTTTCAGATATCTATGGAATCAATACAATAACGGCGCGGTTATAGCGGGCCACACTACTGTTAATACGGGGTACTGGACTCAAACAAGCAACAACAACGAGCCTCCGCACGGAAGCTGGCATCATGTTGTGTACACAAAAAACTCCAGCGCGCAAGCCTACTATATTGATGGGGTTCTAATACACTCTAAAGATTTTACTCAATACCCCGAATATGGCGGGGCGGCTAAAACTCCCGCAGTTGATATAATTGTTGGCGGCTCGGCCATTGACACCGATATAGACAATCTTAAAATTTATAATCGCGCTTTGTCGGCTAGCGAGGTTTTATATAATTTCGGGTCTTCTCAAGCAGGAACAAAAAGTACCGAAAAACAATTAGCCGATATGATTGCGGCAGTTTCCAGACTGGCCGAAGAAATAAAGAAACTTTTGAAATAATAAGGTATTGAAAGAAAAAACCGCCCCGAGCTTGTCGAAGGACGGTTTTTTTATTACCTTTTAAACTAGATATTTATTTCTTCTTGAAATAGTTATCCACCGCCCATTTGCCCGGGCCGGACAGCAAAATAGAAACTGTGGCGGCCAGAAGCAGTAAGACCAGCTCCATACCCCCGCCAGATACAAAAAATCCCTTTTTAATGTGAACCAAAAAGAGCGCAACCAGCATATTTATAGCCAAAAGTTTGGCTGATAAATGTGTCAAAAGGCCCAAAATCAAGGCGATGCCTCCCAAAAACTCAACAGAGGTTACGACATACCCGAAAAATCCGCTCATAGGCACGCCCAGAGAAGACAGAAACCCGCCAAACTGGGCCGGACCAATTTGGGTAAGTTTTTGCCACCCGTGCAAAAAGAAGGTTAAGCCCACCACGACCCGTAGCACAGTTGGAGCAAAACCGGAGCACTTCTTCAAACAAGAACAATTTATTATTTTTTTCATAATATCTATAATAACACAAATTTTGACCAAACTTAAATTTGGTAATACAATACCACCACAGGTCGTTATTAATAAATTTAAAAAATATGCTTAAAAAAATATCCGTAGTTTTATTTTTGTTTGCTTTGGGTTTTTCAGTTCAGGCCCAGACGAGAGAGGTGCGGAAAGAAGCCGTAAATACCATGCGTCAGGAAGGTAAGGCCGAAATAAAAGACGTTCGTGTTAACGCAAAGGAAGAATTGCAGGACATCCAGACAAATATAAGAGAACAGGTTAGGGGAGCGGTTGATGCTTTTCGTCAAAAGAGGGATGAGGCTAAAGAATCTATTCAACAGAAAAGAGAAGAGTTCAGAAATAAGATAGATGCCAAAAGAGCCGAACTAAAAGAGAGCATAGAAAAAAAGAGAGAAGACTTGAAAAAGCGGCTGGCTAAATTCAAGGACGAGCGAAAAAAACAGGCCGTTGAAAAAATTTATGATCAAGTAAACGAGCTGAATGAGCGTATGGGCAAGCACTTTACTGAAGTTCTGGAACATGTGGAAGATGTGCTGGATAGGGTGGTAAGCCGAATGGAGAAAGCGTCGGTAAATAATCTGGATGTCTTGGCGGCGCGCGCCGCTATTACCAATGCCGAGAAAGCCATAAAAACAGCCAGAGACGCGGTAAGCGCCCAGGCGGCTAAGCAATATACTGTTACAGTAAATACCGAAAGCACAGCCAAAACGGACGTAGGCAAAGTAAGAAAATCTCTGAATGACGACTTGAAAGCTGTAAGGGAAAAAGTATCTTTGGCTCGCGAGGCGGTACGAAAAGCCGCTACAGAACTTGCCAAAGTGCCAAAAGTGGACGAGGTCGAGGTAACCGAAACTCCGGCAGTGGCCCCCGCGGCGGCGCCAACTCAATAAATATAAAATACCAAAATCATGAATAAAAATACTATAATTGCTATCGTTGCCGTGCTGGTGGTTGCTGTGGCTGTTCTTGTGTCTCTGGGAAAATCTCGCGTTAAATCTGAAAAAGCCATGCCCGAAGTAAAAACGGAGGCGCCTGTGGTTCAACAAACCGGGCCTTTGGATACAACCTCTTCTATAAATCAGGATATAGACAGCTTGGATTTGGGAGATTTGGAAAAAGAAATGGAAGGCATAGACTCCGAGCTAAACAACCTCTAAAAGATTTTGAAAACAACCCCGGTCCGCCAGTTGGCGGATCAGGGTTGTTTTATTTTCGGATAAAAAATATAATATGAGAGCAGGATTCAAACTAATATCAATTTAGTGAATAAAATATCCCTCCATGTTTTAAGAATCGGCCTTGCCATAACTTTTTTGTGGATCGGATTTTTGATTTTTATGGAGCCGGAAGTCTGGGGAGGTTTTATTCAGCCATGGGTGGTGGAATTACTGCCCGTTTCGGTAAAAGTGGCCATGATGGGAACCGCTTTGCTTGATGTGTTGATTGGAATTCTGCTTTTGCTGAATTTATTCACCTGGCTTGCGGCAGGAGTAGGAGCTTTGCATTTGGTAATTGTTCTTATTACTTCTGGTTTTAATTCTGTGACTATACGTGATATTGGACTTCTGGCGGGGTCAGTGGCTCTTGCTTTTGAGGCCTGGAGTAATCGTGGAAACAAATAAAAAACCCCCGACGTAATGTCAGGGGATTATGTTTTAATTTCTACTTTCCACTATTTCGGCGACTTCAATTTCTTGAGCGTCTCCGATTTTTTTGTCTTCCGTGTGCCCGTTTCCGGAGGGAGCGGGAAGAGCAAGACGATTTCTGATATCCGTAAGCTCCCTATTCACATTTGCATCCTGCAGTAGAGCGTTCAGTTCCGGACTGCGGTTGTTGCGCTCGGCCAGTCTCAACATGGCTCCTGCCTTAAGTTTCCTGTGTTCGGTTTTCTCTCTCAATTCTTGCAGTTGTCCGGACACCGTAAATCCTGTTTGGGCATCAACTTCGGACACCAGCTGATAAGTCAACTCTCTTGTTTCGGCGATGGTAACATCAGATATTATGGTATCCCTCACCACTTTGGCCCTGTCCAGACCGATGCTCGCAAGCTGGTGCTGGGAATCCAGAGCTTCAATTACTGCCCGCTGTTCAATAATCAGTTCTTCAACAGCTCTTAGCCGTTCTCGGTACTGATCTCGGGTCAAAAGGGCGGTCTTGGCATCTATATCAAGTTTTTGCAACTCTTTTGCAAGTTTTATTTTATCAGAATCTTCCGTATCGTCATCCGTAAATCTTCTTTCAATATCCATGCTTCTTTGGGTAGCCTGTTCTGCCAAATCCCCAAACTTTTTTATCCATTCTTGGTAATCGGCCGCTCTGCGTATGTTCTGCTCGCAACTGGCCTGAATGGAACCGGCCCTATCCTCAAGCATGCCGACAATTTTGGCCTGGCTGTTTACCAACCGCTCGGCCCTGGAAGACACATCTTCTTCCACCAGTTTGGCTAGACCTATTCTGGCCAGAATAGCTCTGCTTGCGGAAAATCCTTGCCGGTAATCTTTATACAAGAAAGCCCCTCCGCCTCCCAACAGCAACAGTTCGATAAACATTTTCAGCTCCTTTCGGTTGAAATAACCCTGTTCCGTACTTTGATAAAACGCAGATGATCTTCCAGAAAATTTTTATCAACAATTCTTGGCATTCCTTTTATGCCGAAGTGCTGTAAAGCCTCCAAAAGCATTTCTTTTTCATCCTCTCTTGTCGGGGCGCAGTCAAAAGAATCCAACTTCTTTTCGCCTTTTTGTTGTTCTCCTTCCGGCACCGGTCTGCCGTCTATCTCTAAAACTCTACACCGAAAAGATGCTTTGGTAACGCATCCTCGGGGACTGACAGAGGCTGCCAAAAAAACTTTAGCCACCACTCCGCCCGCTTCCAGATAAACCTCTTTGGTGCGAATATCATCTTTCGGCAATTTTTCCAGCCAGTCATTCCAGTCATCGCGGTATCTATATTCGTATGATTGTATGTTTCCGGTGAGGGTAAAACATATCAGATCTACAAACGCTTCGGTAAATTCTCTAGCCATTTTTCTTAACATGGGTTCCTCCGATACTTTCCCGCAATTTTTCAAGCAGGGCGTTTGAGTCTTCTTGAGCTCCGTTATCGGATGAAACTGCAAAATCTATTTTATTGGCATCTTTTTTCCCAGATGATCTTGAACATATTTTTCCGATGAAAGAAGCCAGTAGAAAAGGTATGCCGGATGGCAGAATCATGATCCAGATAAGCGGATTTATCCAGTCTAGGTTATACCAATATCCGTATATATCTTTAATTTTTTTGTCATTAATGTTGCCTGTGTAAAAATCAATAATATACACCAAAACTCCCCCGCACTGGATGATCACGAGCATTATCCAGTATTCTAAAATAAAGAAACCGCGATTATATTTTTTGGACAAATCCGGCGGCTGGATCTTGCCTTCCAGTACGCCCCTTAATATCTCCTTATTTTCTGCGGAATCCATGAAGTTTTTCCAGGACGCGCTCTCCGCAATGGAGATAAGAGCAAGCGCCGTGTCCATTTCTGCCGGCATGGGTTTGGAGAGGTTGTTCAACGACAGACTTCTCTTGAATACTCTGGTTACTTCGTCCTTTTTTTCTTTTATGTAGTTCAGGACATTATAGTCTTTTACCCTTGCGGTTAGTTCTTGAAAATCAATTCCCTGCTCGTGTTTGGATTTCAAGATTCTGCCTATTCGTGTCGCCTCTATCAGCAGGTCAGAACCAGAAGCGTTTTTTTCTGCTCCGCTAGCCGATAAAAATACGGCCTCATTATATCTTATCTGATTCCTTGTGTCATCGCTTTTATATAGACAAGCATAAAAGATAAGATATATAAGTGCAGTAAGCACGACTCCCACAAAATAAGGAATAGCTATTAATCCAATCCCTACTTTCTTCATCTCTACACTCTCCTTCCTATGCTCTGTTGCAACTTTTGAGCCAATTCTCGGGTAGTATTTTCGTCGGAATCTCTGGTTAAATAAGGCTCTCCGGTATCTTTATCATGTTTATTCCAAGAAGAGGCCTTACCTAATATTCTAATGAAAGCAAGTACAATAAGAAGTGGCAGGGCAGAAGGTATGGTACATATCCACACCAGAGGATTTTTCCAATTGAGATTGTGCCAGACTCCGTATGCTCTTACATACTTGACATAAGATTCGCCAAATTGTGGGTAAACCCTATCTGTGTAGAAGATTAGAATATATATCAGAAATCCCACGGCCTGCGTAATCAGAATGTAAACATACTTATCAATCCGGAAGAAGTTTTTTGAGTTTACGGCCTCTGGTCCTGTTTTTTCTCTCTTTAGCACCTGAAGCAGTCTTGCTTTATCCCTACTATCTTCCATTAGGTTCTGCCAAGTGTCATGGGCGTTCAAGGATACTATGATTTTAGCTGTATCCAGATCCGCGGGTAAAGTCTTAAATATGGCAGATATATCTTGAATGGCCAGAGATTCCAGTTTTTTCTCCACGAACGGCCGCATTTCTCTGGAAAGTTCAGTAAGCTGTTCAG
>JAUYPW010000010.1 GCA_030697525.1 bacterium | reverse complement strand
TTTCTCCGCACTTCCACATCGTAGGCCCAGTAGTCGTAGAGCGTAGGAATCATGACTTTTGGGCTAAGTTCCAGCATGTCCTGATTGGTAACTATATATTCCAGGGTGTCGTTTCCGAACGTAAGACCCGCCGCCCGTGCTCTTGTTTTGCACTCTTCCATCTCGGCTTTCATTTTAGGATCAAGAAGATTCATGGCTGTCTCCTTCCAGACGGTTTCTTAGTCCTGCGCGATAAGCGCTTTCAGAGCTTCAATATTCATCTCATAAGTTACGTCATAGTAGCTAGGCATAATGTGCATACGAAAAACATCTTTCATGTTTGCGATTCCACTTTTTTCAATATACTCCTCAAATATCGTCTTTTGATCTTTATAATAAGGATGCTTAAAGAGGGTTACTCCCATGCGGTTTACATAGCTTAAAATTTTACGGAGTTCCGGAATTGCTTCCTCGCCTTCCCCATCTCCATCATCGCCGTCAGTGCCCTGAAATACATAGATATTATAGCTTTCTAGCCCCTCACCCCTCACTGTCTTTGTGATCTCTTTATAGACGGAGGGGATATAGGTTCCTCCTCCGGAGCTCATGCCAAAATACCGTTTGGCGGTTACTTCCCGCGCTTCTACATCATGCACAAAAAATCGGGGGATAACTCGCCTTTCGTACTGCACCAAAAGCCACGCGTAAATCATCAGGTGTTGGGAGGTAAGAGCTAGAGTTGGTTCTCCCCACATAGATCCGGAATAATCACGCGCGAAGAATACTACTGCTTGCGATTTCAAGACTCTTTCACGGGAGAGAACTCGATAAACCCTCTGCTCTGGTCCAATAATCATTTTTTTTGGATCAGGGCGATTTTTGGTTATACGCTTCAGGGCTAGATTGGTTTTGATAACCCGCTTTAGAGTTTCTTTCTTGTCCAGAACTTGACCGGAGCCTCGATGGCGGTCGGTTAGATCATAAGTATATTCATCCGTGGGAAATTTTTTAACCTTTTCCTTAAGATTCGGAAGTTTAAGTTCTTCGGATAGCCTTTTTCCCAGCGTGTAGGCTTCTTCTTCAAGATGGTCTCCCGATTTGTCGCCGGCTCTATCACCCGGATCAGTGCCGTCACCATCTCCGTCTTCGCCATCGCCGTCACCTTGTCCTATGGGCTGTTCTCCCAAAACATCTCCCACCTCTCCTTTGCCAGCGCCTGGCACCTCGCCAAGATCCGGATCGCTGGGAAGTTGCATAGAGCGAGCGGTGTTCATTTCCATATTCTTGGGCTCAAACTGCCCGTGGACCAGATGCTCTTCGTCCACATATGGAACGGTGATGACTTTTCCCGGGCCGGCCAGCACTCTCCGAAACCTTATTTTCCTAGGAAATCCGTCTTTCTCTCTTTCTTTATCTTTCCTGACAATATCTTCAAAGGATTCTAGCGACATCTTGCCGGGTATTACACGATTGCGCAAAGCGCCAAATCCGCCTTCCAGCTTTTCAAGTGCCTCTTGCGTAGCGTGGTATATTCCAATAACGTCAAGTTCGGTTAGGTATTTTTCTTCCCTGTATTCTTTCATTTGAACGCCTCCTTCTAAGAAAATATCGACACATTAAAATATCGATATACAAATTCTATTTGACAAAGGACTATCCTATAAACTCATCTCCAAGGAAATATTTATATAATACTTCCTTAGAAATAAGTCCCTCCCCGTAGGAGAGGGACATTTTATTTAACTCTCGTCTTCCTTTTCGCAGAAATACTCAATCGTTTTCTGGGCGCAGGTTTTGCAATAGCCGAGCTTGCCCAGCATGGTGTCAATCATGCGATTGCGCACCCGCAAGTTCTCTTCATTGGTTTGGTTGGCCAGGGCGCCCACCAGCGATCCGGCTCCGGCCACATCGGATTCCAGACGCACATCTGTCACGGCTTTCACTAAGGCTTCGTTGTCCATAAAATCATAATTGGGATCGGTGGAAATTTTCTGGCCGTGGATTTTGCGCATAGAGTTTCGAAAAGACTCTTTTCGCTCGGCTGTGGTGAGACCAAGCCGGGTTTCCACACTCTCAATAAACCGTTCATCAATCTTGATGGATTTGAGCTCTCCCGTCTGCGGGTCAAAATACTTCCACATTTTATCTGGCCCAAGCTGATCGGAGCCGACACCAATAATCATGTTGATATAGGCAAGCACGTCTTTGCGTATGGCCTGCGGGTCATCGCGGTAGGCGTTGAAAATAGAAGTTTTGATTTCCTTGCGGTAAAGCTTTCTTGCTTCTTTAAGGTCTCCCATGAATTTTTCGCGATCAACTGCCTCCGAAACATAATCCAGAATCTCCCGCTCGGCGGCCTTGAAACAATCACGGGCGAAAAGACACTTTCCTTCATGAGTCTCGGGCATGGCAAGTATAATCTGAACGATTCTGCCAAGGCCACGATGTCCAATACCTCTCTGTCCCCAGCGCTTGGTAACATCCTGACTGGTATTGGCGGATTCCTTGATTTCTGCCAGCGTCTTAACACTCTTTTCCCCGGCGATTTCTCCGGCTTCCAGTTTCATCATTTCCACTGGTGTTAATTTGTCGTGGCGGATAAGCCGGGTAAGGGTGACCGCAACCGAGAGGGCGTAATTCAGATTGGGATCTTCGTGCAAAACATCCCCGGTAACAGACATCTTCTTTTCCGAGCCAATTGCGTATGAGGCCAGATGACGTTGCAGCTTGTAATCTGTGTTATGTGAGACATAACAGATGCGGCAACGGTCTTTGATTGGGGCCTCTTCTTTATCGGCCGTGAACTGGTTGTACACATCATTGTTCGACGTGCCGATCACCAGTGTATCAATGGGCCACTTATACCCCTTCAGCTCAATATTGCGATTTTGAATGACTTGCAGATAAATCTGCACGAGGTCTTTCTTGTTCCTGAAAAGCTCGTCGGAGAAATGAATTCCGCCTCCGGCAACGCGGGCCAGCGCGCCTATGCGAACGTCGTACTTGTAGGGATTGGTTGTATCTTCAAGATTGAGAGTCCGCGCAATTTCCTCTTCACCCAAAAGATCGGTGGCAGAGGCGGTGATTTTATCCCTTGCTGAATATTTGCCCGTTACAGTGCCCAAGCTCTCGGCAATGGGTACAGGAACTATTCTGACAAAGGCGAGCATCTTTTCCGGGTCGCCGTCGCAATAAGTGCGAATATCATTCCAGATATATTCCGTGCAGGCCCCCAGTGGCCGGAAATTGCGATATATTGTTTCTAGAGAAGACTCACTAAATCCTAGTTGGATGAGGTGTTCTCTGCTTTTATCGCCAGATTCAAAGAGATTCATGGCCAGGATCATTGGATCTTCAAATGTCTGGGATTGGGCGACACGAATGTTGCCGTATTTGCCCAGTCCCTCCAGACTCACAAACTCAAACGTATATTTTCGGTTTAATGGCTGGGTCAGAAATTGCCGATACTGCGAGCAGACATATTCCACGAAAAAGGTTTTTCCATTTCCGGGCTCGCCTATCAGCACAAAGGCCATCTCTTTTGAAGAACCGCCTTCCGCCGCGTCTTTTACAAAGTTGATGAAATCGCTTATCTCTTCAAACCAGCCTATGGTATGTCTTTTGCCCTGGCGGAAAAACGGAAAATCATAAGTAGTTCTTCCGGCACGAGCAATCTTCTCCACACCTTTTTCCAAAATCATGCGGCTTACACCTTGGGCGGCATTTTCAAATCGCCGGTTGCTGCCCAGAACCTCTTTGAGATGGAAATATAGCCGTTCGGTATCTTTCACTTCCATGCCGACACCTCCTTGAAAAATGTCGATATATCGATATATCGAAAAAACCTGCTTAAACGATTAAGTAAAGGTACTCTGTTTATAGATACGATATAGAGTAGGAAAAAACTTGTCAATAGTTGACAAAATTTATAACCACTTTCTAATATATCAGGTTTTATGTATTCTTTTTAAGAAAATAAAAATGGGCGTGCTAGGATTCGAACCTAGAACCGCCGAGGTATAAGCTCGGAGCTCTGCCGTTGAGCTACACGCCCGCGTACCAGCAACTAGTTACTAATTGCTAGCCACTATTTTTGCAAACTCTTCTCTTTCCAGAGTTTCTTTTTCAATGAGGGTATTGGCTATCTTGTCCAACTTGCTTCGTCTTTCGGTCAAAATGGAGACCGCTTTTTCATAAGCCTCGTCCAGTAAACTTTTAACTTCTTTATCAATCAGTTTGGCCGTATCTTCCGAATAATTTCTTTCGGTGGTAAGCTCCCTTCCCAAAAATATCATCTCTTCCTTCTCGCCCAAAGCCATAGGCCCTATTTTCTCCGACATACCGAAGCGGGTTACCAAATTTCGCGCCAGAGCCGTGGCTTTTCTTATATCATCCGACGCGCCCGTTGTTATTTCATCAAAAACTAATTTTTCAGCCGCATAACCTCCCATAGACATAGCAAGCTCCGCTCGAAAATGCGAACGGCTGTACAGATGTCTGTCCTCTAACGGAAGTTTAAGGGTATAACCCGCGGCTCGGCCGCGGGATACGATAGAGACCTTGTGCACCGGATCGGCATGCTTCATGGAAGCGGCAACCAGCGCGTGCCCTGCCTCATGATATGCTGAAATCTTCTTTTCATCTTGCGATAGAATATGGCTTTTTCGCTCTGGCCCCAAAATAACTTTCTCAATTGAATTTATCAAGTCCATTTGACCGACTTTTTTGCGGTCTTCTCTGGCGGCCACAATAGCCGCTTCATTTACGAGATTGGCCAAATCCGCTCCGGAAAACCCCGGAGTTCTCTCGGCAATTCGGCGAAGCTCCACCTCTTTCTCTAAAGGTTTGTTTTTTGCGTGTATTTTTAAAATTTCTTCACGGTCGTTTATATCCGGCAGGTCCAGCATAACTCGGCGGTCAAATCTTCCCGGTCTTAACAAAGCCGGATCCAAAACATCTGGCCGGTTTGTGGCCGCCATGACAATAACCCGATCATCTGTCTCCATGCCGTCCATTTCCACCAAAATTTGATTTAGAGTTTGTTCTCTCTCATCATGTCCTCCGCCAAGCCCTGCTCCTCTTATGCGTCCGATAGCGTCTAGCTCATCTATAAAAATAATAGAAGGCGCTGATTTTTTAGCGAGACGGAACAAGTCGCGGGTTCGCGAAGCCCCAACTCCTACGAACATCTCAATAAATTCAGAGGCGGACATATGGAAAAAAGGAACACCGGCCTCGCCGCTGACAGCCTTGGCAAGCATCGTTTTTCCTGTTCCCGGGGCGCCCATGAGCAAAACTCCCTTGGGAATTTTGGCGCCGATTTCTAAAAACTTTTTAGGGTTTTTAAGAAAATCCACAATCTCTTTCAGTTCTTCTTTGGCTTCTTTCACGCCAGCCACATCTTTGAAGGTGATTCTTTCTTTGGTGTTGTCTGGCGATATAAGCCGCGCGCGGGATTGCCCGAAAGTGAAAGCTTGCGCCGAGCCTCGCTGAACTTGCCGCGCCGTCATCCAGATAAAAAGAGCTATTATAATCACTGGCACCACGATGGGCAAAATAACGCCCATAAAAAAGTTAAAGCCTCCCCTGCTTACTACGTTTAGATTTACTTTTCCAAGTTTTTCCGGTTGTACTCCATAATTTTTTAGAGTTTCCGTAAGTCCGGTCTCCGGTTCTTTATGCGCCAAAAAATCTTCCCCGTTTTTCAGTTTTATCTCCAGCGCGGAGTCAATAACTCTTATTTCAGTTACTTCTTCAGAATTTATTTTTGCCACCAGTTCTGACAAAGAAAGTTCTTTCTTTTGCTGTAATCCTCCGCCAAGCAAAGAATAAGCGGCCGAGATGACCATTAAAATAACCAGAACCCAGATGAAATTGTTGGACCAGTTTTTAACTTGACTTGGTTTTGGCTTCATGTTAATCTAGTTTAAAGTAAAAATGGTTCGTTGTCAAAAAGGAGGTAGATTTAATTGTGACTTCTACAGAAATTTTTAATGAGCTGAAATCTTCTTCAGCTTACAATCCCGCAGTGCCGGAAAATCTTAAATTGAGGTTACTTGGCGAAAGCTGGGAAGAAATTGTCGGGCTTACCCGATGCTTCAGACCAGACGGCACTATCACAAGGACTTTCAGAGATAAGAAAGACTTGGTCAACGGTTTTGGCCACTTTGTTGAGGTTATAGCCAAGCATGATCCGGACATTCCCAAAAACAGCGCTAAAGCCGACTATCTGGCGAACATGATTACCGATTTTCTGAAATATAGACACATAGGAAACAACGGCATCACCCTAAACGGATTTAGCCGTGTTCCTGATTTTGTCTGGATTGATTTCAGCGGACGAAGGGCCAATATATGGGGTTTGGGAGAAGTTAAAGCGTCGGTTTCTGCCTACGCTGACCACATAGATCAGGTGGCGGAAATGGAAGGGACTCTACTTGGGGCGGTGCGGGATCTGGAGGAGCAGAAACAACTTCATCCTTATCTGTCTAAGTTAAAGCTGGTTGTTAATCCTCTAAATTTGAAGAAAATACTAATAACTCCTTCGGGGTGCGCGAGCAGTATGATTGCTCCTTCCGAATGGGAGCACCGCGAGCTTCATTTTACCGGTGATGAGTTAATGTTTATTGCCCAAAAATTCTGGCCGAAATTCAGGTCTTGGGTTTCATTCCAAGATAATATGCTCGGAAGATATCGGACAGGATTTCTGGACACCTTTCTTAAATGGGGGACAAAAAAACTGCTGCCCGTGTTTTTGGCCCGAGTTCTGCAACATAACACACTCCGGCTTTCCCCAGAACTTTTTCTTTTTGCCGTGGCCACCATGAAATTGCCCTTGATCCAAAGGGATGTATGTATGGTGATTGATAAAATCAGACCCGTTTTCCAGATGATACACAAGTATCCTGAAAAAGTTTTAACCGTTGAAGAACTGGGAAGCTGGGAACGCCATTTTCTAACTTCGTTCAGTTATGTATTTAAGATGATTGAGGAAGTTGAACAGCAAATTCTTTTATTCCTAACCAACTTGAGAGGTCTTTCAACCACCTTAGTAAAAATTTGCCGATCGGAACCCGAATTGGAGGAAATTATAAAAAGAGCCATAGATTTCGATTTAAATAGTGTTAGATATTCTTGTTGTTGTTCTTGTGTATAATTTAAAAAGCCTTGAGACATCCTGTCTCAAGGCTTTTCTGTTTGTTATCGTGGCGACATCCTACCGCCACTTCTTCTCGTTGCGGCTGTTGTTGCCGCTGTGCCGACCTCCGCTACGCTTGCCTTCCCTGGCCTGCGCGTCGCGGAAGATCCTGCCGACCTTGCCGCCGGAGAAGACCGAGGAGAGCAGTCCGCTCTTCGCGTCCTGCACCTCCGTCTCCTTGCGCTTCCGGTCGTCGCGCTCTTCCTTCCAGCGAGTCACCTCGTCCAGCGATTTGAAGTTGAGGCGGATCGGCTTTGCCCCGTCCTTCTTGGCCTCCTCAAAAGCCATGGAGCGGGCTTCCCTCTGGCAGGAGAGGCAGAAACCGATGATCTCGTTCTGGTCCGAGAGGCGGAAGGCTCCGAACTGGATCGGTTCGCCTTCCTTCGTCGTGACCGGAGTTCCATCGTTCCTGTGAACGTTGCCACTGACGGGTTGGAACTCCTTGCCACATCCGGGCCACGAACAGGTCACGCGTGGGCCGTCTTCGTGGATGTCCATCTCGTCCAGGACATCTTCCAGCTCTGACAGGGTGATGGTATCCCCCGGCTCTTTGCCGAGCATGGCGCCGATGACACGGAAGCTCACCCAGCCCCCGCCAAAAGTCTTGGAGCGGAAGAAGTTCCGGGCCTCCTGATCCAGCGGGTTGCCGGCGGATCCGAAACCGTGCTTCTCCTCATGCTGGTAGATCATCTCCATCACGAGTGCGTGTGAGACGAAGTCGCCGTCCTTTTCGATCTCCCCACCGATGAGACCCCTGCGGATCTCGGCGCGGAGTTCCTTCTCCACGTACCCGGCCCGCGACTGGAGCAGGTTGTACGTGTGAGGCGAGAGAAAGTGCTTCTTCTCGGCCGCCGGAGCGTTGGGGACGACCGGGGTCGGCGGGATGTCCGTGGCCTCTCCGAACTGGGGAACCACCGGCTGCTGGGTCAGGAATGCGCCGATCTCTTCTGTAACCTCGTTGATCTTGGCGCTAACCTGGTCCGCAACCTCGGCG
This sequence comes from bacterium, assembly GCA_030697525.1. GTDB lineage: Bacteria > Patescibacteriota > Minisyncoccia > Sungbacterales > HO2-52-23 > JAUYPW01. Next base: position 10,045 of record JAUYPW010000010.1, on the reverse strand, counting down.
ACCGTGACCTGCCCGTTCTGCTCGTCTGCGACCTGCGCCTGTGTGGTCTTCTGCTTCTTCATGGCGATTCTCCTTTTTGCCCTTGTACTAGCGGGCGTTGATGGTTTTGGTTCTTAGAACCTCGTCTGGTTTACTGCCTTCTTCTTCCTACCGAACTCATAATTCTGTAGCATCTCCGGCACATCTTCTGGTGACTCATCAACGATAAGCAGTACCTCCCCATCCTTCCATTCAGGATGGATTTTAAGGGTGTACGTTGTACGCGGGCTTTCTGCCGGCTCCACCTTCATGAACACCGGCTCAAACCCTTTCCATTCCTCCGGAATGCCAGCCATTTCGGGACAGTAGTCCCGTAAAGGACCGGCGTAGTCCTGGTGAGTCTTGAAATTTGGCTTGGTCGGATGCGGCCGACCGAAGCCGAAGAATGCTTTCTCGTTGGCGCGAAAGCAGACCACACGAGCATCTACTCGCGCGAACTGCCATTCGTACCAGCTTGGAGTAATTCCCTGCTGGGCGCAGAGCGTATTGAGTTTGCCCAGATTCATCCCCCCAAAAACAATGGGGGCAACCGATGGAACGTACAACTTAGTTGTCTCCGACAGCATAGAGCCGTCAGAACCCGGCCGCTCCGGAGCGTGATGCACACACTCCTCGGGCCACGGAATATCCATGGCTTCGGCGGCCGCCTCACCCAAGAACACCGCAGCCAAATTAGCCTGCAGATGTTCGCTTATCCAGAACCAACGACATTCCAAAGCAAACCTCCTTTCATATCTCCGATCTAAATCTATCGCGGAAGTTGTAACACTAACACAAGATTATCATGGTCTGCGTAAGTTACATTTAGTTCTTTGAAAGGAATTCCGGGGAACTCCTTCTCAGCGGTTTTTATAATGTCCCGCAGAGAAGCGTTCCCATCCCAGACAACCCAATCATTAGAGAACCCCTTTTTACGTACACCAAACACAATTTCCTTTCCTTTCTGCATTAATAGCACACCTCCTTTCTTCGTATAAAAAAACCGTGTCAAACAGCCAATTTTCCCTATTATATCATATCTACAGAATAATGCAAGTCTGGCCAAAAGAAGCATAAAAAGCTGGTTTCCTCGGGTATCCTGATTTCAGACACGACTCGTCTGCTCCTGCGGCAGACTCGCTAAGAGTCGGACAAAATTTTTCTTGCCGTGCAAGAATCCAAGCAAATTTTGTCCTCCATTGTCTTCAATCAGGATACCCTCGACCAGCTTTTTATGTTTCTTTCTTGATTTATATCCAATACCATCTCGTTCTGGAATATTTTCCCACTAAAAAATCGGCTTGGTTTTGTTGTACCGCCGAATTATAGTCTAGCGGGTCGAGTAGCATTCTGATTCAGTTTTTGTTTTGCCAAAGCGAGTCGTGACCCTCTTCCGCGAAATGGTGAAGGTTCTTACAATATAGTTTGATGAGCAAGGCTATGCCTTTCGGGGACCATGATGAGCCGAGCGGGCAGGGTGTCCCGCTTATTAGCGGGACGAGTGAGGCGAATCCTGAGAAAAATTTCTCGCTGGGAAATTTTTGCGTGTCCCCGAGAGGCGTAGCCGAAGAGAATATTATTTGTCCAAACCGTAACTTTTGAGCGGAGAGGGTTATGATGAGCTAAATCGTGTCTGCAAACTGTGTTGCCGAGGGATCCATGCTTGCGAATCACTATTTCACCAACCCCAGAGCCATCTTGTGCTCTTTCGGATCAATCAAAAGAATTTTGAAAGTGTATTCCTGCCCGAGTTTCAGGGCCTCTTGCAGTTTATCTTCTGTTCCAAATTCGGATATGTGCGCCAGTCCCTGGAAATCCTTGTCTAGTTGAACAAAGGCGCCAAAAGGATTAAGTTTGGTAACCTTTCCTTTCACCTCATCATCTTTTTTGTATCTTTCCTCAATTTTAAGCCACGGGTCATCTTTAAGGGCTTTAAGAGATAAAGCCACTCTGTCGCCCTGCACATCGATTATTTTGGCTTTTATTTTTTCTCCTGTTTTTAGAACATCGCGCGGGTTTCCGATGAGCGCCCAATCAATTTCTGAAATATGGATTAGACCTTCCAGTTCAGCTTCGCCAAATTTCACAAAAGCTCCGAAATCCACGACTCCCGTGACCTCCCCTTCTATTTCATCCCCTATTTTATATTTAGACAGAGCCGATCTAACTGCCTCCTGATTTAGCTCTTTTTCAGTAAATATGAGCTTATTTTCCTCGGGGCTAAAATCCAAAATCTTTACTTTTATAGTCTGGCCGACGAGCTTTTGCAATTCCTGATATACTTTTTCTTTGTCACCGCCTTCAACTCGGGGATAATTCTTGGAAGACAATTGAGAAGCAGGCAGAAAGCCCTTTATACCTTTGGCTTCCAGCATCAGTCCTCCGCGGTTTGCCTCCAAAACAGGAAGTTCAAGTATTTGCCCGTCTTGTTTAATTTTCTTAAGATCAATCCAGCGTCTTTCCTCTCCAGCTTCTTTCAAAGAAAGCTCAACATAGCCATCTTCGTTATCTACATCAACAACCTTCGCGCTTATAGGATCTCCCGGGCTAAGCCCTTTTACTATGTCTTGGGCGTTGTGGTATTCGCGGCCGTAGATCAAACCGACTCCGCGCGAGCCGAGGTCAATAAATACGCGAGCTCCCTTTTTTTCCATCATTTTACCGTCCACAATATCACCCTCTTTTAGGGGGTCCACGGGAATGGATTTGAGAAGCTTCTCCATTGGGTGTCTCGGTTTAGGCGACCTAAGAGCTTCCTGGCCGCTTACCTGCAGGGGAAGATCATTGTCTGCAAGAATAGTATCTTCATTCATGAAAGGGAGTATAGAGGATAAAAAGAGGATTGGCAAGTCTGATTTTATATGCTAAAATTAATAAGTTAATTTAGAAATTAGATATTATTTTTTCTATGGTTATCCAATGGCTTGGACAAGCTTGTTTCAAAATAACCTCCGGAGAACTGACTCTGGTTATTGATCCTTTTGGCAAAGACATTGGCCTGACTCCGCCGCGTTTTAGGGCGGATGCTGTTTTGGTTACGCATGCCCATCATGATCACTCCAACAGCCAGTCACTAAGCGGCGAGCCTTCGGTCATAACAGGCCCAGGAGAATATGAGGTTAAAGGAATTTATATAAAAGGCATTGAAACATACCACGACAAAAGCAAGGGAAAAGAAAGGGGTATGAATACAGTTTACAAAATAGAAATGGAAGACATAACCCTAGTGCACATGGGAGATTTTGGAGAAGGAGCTCTTGGCGAGGAAATTGTGGAAGATTTGGGCGATGTGGATATTTTAATGATTCCAGTGGGAGGGAAATACACAATAGACGGGCAGGAAGCGGCCAAGGCGGTTAAACAGATTGAGCCGAGAATCGCTATCCCGATGCATTATATGATTCCGGGTTTGGATTTGCCTTTGGATGGCGCGGATTTATTTTTGAAAGAGACCGGAGCGGCCAAAAAAGAGGCACAGGATAAACTTACTCTCAAGAAAAAAGATCTGGCGGGTGAAGAATATAAAACCGAAGTGGTCATCCTGAAACCAGCCTAAAGTCATGAATCATGAAAACGGAAAAAGATATTTTGCACAAGATAGCTTCTTTGGAAAAGGGGAGGAAAACTTTAGCAGTATTTTTTGTTTTGGCCGGGGCGGTTATAATTTATTTCTTCTGGAGCGGATCATGGCTTCCTAAAATAGAGAGCCCGGGCGAGTTTAATGATCTTGATAATCTTAACAGGGAACTCAAGACCAACGAAGAAGTCAGCCGGGCTCTAACTCCCCTGCAGGGGCTAGCGGATGCGGCCCGGAGTCTGGGAGAAATTGTGCCGGAAGGAGAAGAGCAAGGTGAAACAATAAAAAATATAAAAAGTTTTTCAAAAAAGGTTTGGAATAAAATTTACGAATTTTTACCCTGATGGCCGATATAGGAAAAGTAGAACAAAGAGAGTTGGTGGAGGAAATGCGCGAGTCTTATTTAGACTACGCGATGTCTGTGATAGTTTCCCGCGCGCTACCTGACGTGCGAGACGGGCTTAAGCCTGTTCATCGCCGAATTTTGTTTGCTATGCACGAGATGGGTTTGGGGCACACGGCTAAATTCCGTAAGTCAGCGGCGGTGGTTGGAGATGTCTTGGGTAAATATCATCCGCACGGCGATGTGGCGGTTTATGATTCCATGGTTCGCATGGCGCAGGATTTTTCTTTACGCTATCCTCTCATAAACGGCCAGGGTAATTTTGGTTCGGTTGATGGGGATTCTGCAGCCGCCATGCGTTACACGGAGGCGCGCATGACTCGCTTGGCGGAGGAACTTCTTCGAGATATTGAAAAAGACACGGTTGATTTTCGGGATAATTACGACGGCACTCGCCAGGAACCCTCTGTCCTTCCCTCCGCTATACCCAACCTTTTGCTCAACGGAACTCTGGGGATTGCGGTGGGTATGGCCACAAACATTCCGCCTCACAATCTAAGCGAGTTGATAGATGCCCTAACTCATCTTATAGATAACCCCCAAGCTACCACCGATGATCTAACTGAATTTGTAAAAGGTCCCGATTTCCCAACCGGCGGCTTTGTGTTTAATGAAAAAGAAATCCGTGAAGCTTATGCTTCCGGCAAAGGCGCCTTTTTGTGCCGCGGAAAGGCTGAAATTCAGGAGGGACCAAAGAATATGCAGATTATAATCACCGAAATCCCTTATCAGGTCAACAAATCCGAACTTCTGGAAACTATGGCCAATTTAGTTGGTGAGAAAAAGTTGGAAGGCATTCGCGATCTTCGCGATGAGTCGGACAAAGACGGCATGAGAATCGCCATTGAATTGAAACAAGACGCCCATCCCCAAAAAGTTATAAACAATCTTTACCGCTATACCGCCCTTGAAAAGAATTTTAACATGAACATGATTGCTTTGGTGGACGGTCTTCAGCCGCAAGTTTTGTCGCTCAAAGATGTTCTGGAAGAATTTGTGAAGCACCGCAATAAAGTGGTTATCCGCCGGACCCAATTTGATTTAAACCGCACAAAAGAAAGAATTCATATTCTGGAGGGTCTTAAAAAAGCCCTAGATCACATAGACAAGGTTATTGATACTATCCGAAAATCCACTGACAAAGATGAGGCCCACGTTAATTTAATGAAAAAATTCGGTCTTACGGATATACAATCTACCGCCATATTGGAAATGCGCCTGCAGACGTTGGCAGGACTTGAGAGACAAAAAATAGAAGATGAATTGAAAGAAAAAATGGCTTTAGCCAAAGCGCTGGAAGCTCTCCTGAAAGACTCGCGCAAAATTATGGAGGTTATTAAAAAAGAGCTGGTAGATATTAAAGAAAAATACGGAGACGAGCGAAAAACTAAAGTTATCCGAACCTCTCCCAAAGAATTGTCAGACGAAGATTTAGTGCCCGAGGAGGAATCGGTGGTGGTGCTTACCCGCGGCGGGTATATTAAAAGAATTAAACCCGAAAGCTACCGTATGCAAAAGCGAGGAGGCAAAGGACTTATCGGGATGGAGACCAAAGAGGAAGATATGGTAGATCACATGTTGGCCTGCAATACGCACTCCCAACTTTTGTTTTTCACTGACTCCGGGAAAGTTTACGAATCTCGCGCTTATGAAATACCCGAAGGTAGTCGGGTGTCCAAGGGCCGGGCTATTTTTAACTTTTTGTCCATAAACCAGCAAGAGAAAATAACTTCTGTTCTTTGCGTGCCCAAAGCTTTGAAAATAAAAAAGGGCTTGAAAGCCAGTAATTCCGCTCCTCTATATATCTTTATGGTTACCAAGAACGGCATAATAAAAAAGGTGGAGGCCAACGCTTTTGAAAATGTCCGTAAAAGCGGTCTTTTGGCACTTACCATAAAAGGAGGAGATGCTCTGCGTTGGGCGAAACTTACCACAGGAAATGACGAACTTATCCTGGTTACCCAAAAGGGCCAGGCCATAAGATTCTCTGAAAAAGATGTGCGGGCGATGGGAAGACAGGCTGCCGGAGTTATTTCAATTCGTCTTAAAAAAGAAGACGCGGTGGTGGGGGCAGAAGTCATAACCAAAGAAATGGCGGCTGCCGGCAAAATCTTGGTTATATCGGAGAACGGTTACGGCAAACAGACTTTACTTAAGCAATATAAAAAACAGAAGCGGGGCGGCTCGGGCATAAAGACGGCCAAGGTTACCTCCAAAATAGGTGATATTGTTGGAGTGCAGATTATAAATGAAGATGTTACGGAACTTATCACGATTTCCCGCAAAGGACAGGTTATCAAGACAACTTTGGCCACTATTCCAGTTCTCGGACGAGCTACGCAGGGAGTGAGGGTTATGAGATTGGAAGATGACAAGGTGGCGTCTATAACTACTTTGTGATTTTGGGTGGTTTTTTCTCGGGTATTTTGCTTTTTTAAACTATCTTGTCGCGGGTTCTTGGCCACACCTCTCGGAGACACGCCCCAGCTCATCATCATGCTTTCCGCTCAAAAGTTGCGGTTTGGACAAATTGCTTCACTCGGAACAGGAAGCCTTCCGCTACTAATCGCGGCTTTCCTTGTTCCTGCGCTTCAGCAATTTGTCACCCAAACCTTCACCATTTCGCGGAAAAAGCATGATGACTCGCTTTGGGTATATCCCTCAACCGGCTATTTCTGAAAAGCAACTTACCCAAAAAAACCAAACAAAATTAAGTAGTTCTCTTCTTGGATGATATAATATGGAAGATAATTTTTTAAAACTGTAAAAATCAAAAAAGGGCGGGAGATAAATCTCCTCGCCCTTTTGGTTTGGAACTTGCCATATTTACATCTGAAGCGAGCCGGGGTCTTTCCAGTCCTCCTCGGTAAATCTGGCCACGAAAAGAGGTCGGGAAAGATTGGGTCTCTCTACCCAAAAAAGAAAAGGCCTGTCAATGATAAGCGGAGGCAACGGTTTATTTATAGCCGCCGTAAGGCGCATGCCACCTATCGCTACCGCATCCTTAATTCTGGCGCCCTCATGGTTCATTTTAAACTTCGTCTGTTGTAGTGCCTGGGTGAGAACGTTTGGATAGCCCTCGTCATCCAAAGTTGATAACTCCTTAAGCCAGGAGATATCCACCTTGTGATTCAGATCAACCATGGGGAAGATAACCCCCTCGTATGGCGCGTAGTCCTGCTCATTCAGGGAAATTGCTTCCGCCTCTTCTAAGAGACTAAAATGCTGGAGATCTTTATCGCAAACAGTCATGTGGACAACGTCCCCCGACTTGGTAAATACACTGGCGACAGGATGGGGGTGTAATTTGGACATAAAAACCGAGGTTGTTGATTTGGGAAGATTGGCGGCCGGAAATTTGTCCATGATGGGAGTTGTAATTTGCGTCCTTGTACCCTCTGTCCTCCATTTAAGAAGAACGTCAAGCACGCTGGCAGCACCCCACGCTCTTTTCGGAGGCATGAGCGACGGGAACTTATCAAGCTGGATGTCAAAACCCTTTTGTCTCAAGAAAGCGTTTATGGGCTCCTCGCTCAAGGCCGCCATGGACACAAGCTCCGGAATGTTTGCCAACTCCGGGCGGCACGGTCCAAGAACTGTTCTTACAAAAACCTTCTGCATCTCGTTTTTTGTTCTCCACTGGCGATTTTCGCCAAGAAAAGCCTTTTCGGCCGCAACGAAGGCGCTGGTGACGGTGTACATGGAAGCGGTACTGGACATCGGTGTTTCTCCTTTGATTTAGATGTTTAGTAACTTTTAAATAACTTGATTTTAATATATCAATTATAAATATTTATGTCAAGTTGCCCCTTTTGTTCATAATAAGTAAAATTTAGTAGTGAAACACTCTTTGGATTCTCTTAATTTTCTCTCGCCGGAAAAAGTTGTACAGATTTTTGATTTACAGACCGGAGATCACGTGGCGGATTTTGGGACGGGGCATGGGTTTTTTGCAATTCAATTAGCTAAAGCGGTTGGCGCCAAAGGCAAAGTATACGCCATAGATGTCCAAAAATCCGCGCTGGATGTGGTGCGTTCCTATGCCGCCAAAGAACACTTAGCTAACATTGAGCCCCTGCTGGCTGATCTTGAACATCCCCGGGGTTTGCCCATAAAATCTGACTTTATAGATTTTGTTCTTGTATCCAACGTCCTTTTTCAAGCTGAAAACAAAATTGGCTTAATCAAAGAGGCCTACAAAATTTTGCGTTCTGGTGGTAAAATAGCTGTGATTGAGTGGGATAATTCCAATACATCTTTGGGTCCGCCTCCGGGCATGAGGATTGATAAGGAAAGGCTTAAAGATGTCTGCGTGAAAATTAATTTCAAATTTTTAAGGGAATTTCCGGCAGGACAACAGCATTATGGAATGATTTTTAGGAAATAAATACCATGGATTCCAAAATAAAACTCATATTAATAGGCGTCGGGGTGGTGGTTCTGATTATAATTTTAGCTGTTTTGGGCGTAATCCCCGGTCTTAAAAAAAGCGGACCTCCTGCGGCTCAAATTAATTTCTGGGGGTTAGAGGAAGAAGATTTTTGGGAGCCGGTTATAGCCAAATTTGAAGAGAAATTTCCAAGAGTTTCTGTTAAATATAAAAAACTTAGCCCGACAACGTACGAAGACACTCTCTTAAATAGTCTTGCCGAAGCGGCTGGGCCGGACATCTTTGTTGTTAAAAATACCTGGCTGGCCAAATACAAAAACAAGATTTATCCCCTGCCCCAGCAGTATTTTAATTATTCACAAGGATCTTTCCGAAAAGATTTTGTTAATGTGACCGAAGAGCTTATAACTCCCGAAGGGCAAATTTTGGGCCTGCCAGTTTTTGTGGACACACCCGTTTTGCTCTATAACCGAGACTTGTTTAACGCGGCGGGAATTGCGAAAATTCCTGGAAACTGGGAAGAAGTGCTAGACACCCTCTCTAAATTAAACAAGAGAAGCTCCAGCGGAGAGTTAACGGGGTCGGCCATTGCACTTGGGGCTTCCAAAAATATCAGCAATTCCTTTGAGATAATAAATTCTCTTATTTTCCAGTTTGGGGACAAAATATACGATTCTGCCGCCGGACAGTTTGATTTGCAGGAGGGGGCAGAAAAGGCTCTTAGCTTCTATACCTCCTTTGCCGACAGCGGAAGTCCAAATTACAGCTGGGCTTCCAAATTCGGCCAATCACTGGACGCCTTTACGCAAGAAAAAACAGTCATGGCTATTGCCATGGCTTCAGACCTTTCTCGAGTAAGGGCTAAAAATCCGCATCTTAATTTTGATGTACTGCCTTTCCCCCAGCCAAGAAGCATAAGAATCCCGGTCGTCTACGCGAATTATCTTGTTCCGATAGTGTCTAATTTCTCTCCAAATGTTACATCGGCCTGGGAGTTTTTATCTTTTGTGGCGCTTGGAGATGGGGCGGCTATTTATAAAGAATCTTCTGGCCTGCCCCCGGCTAGACGCGATCTTTTGTCTTCTGGAACTTCGGAAGAAGACAAAATATTCGGTCGCCAGGCTTTAATTGCCAAAACTTGGCCGGTGTCTGACGAAAAATCGGTAAAGAAAATTTTTGAGGAGACGGTTGAGACAATTAATTCCAAGAGTTTAAATGTGCAGCAGGCGGTAAGTCAGATGTTGAGCCAGTTAAGTTTTATGCAACCGTGAAAATAGTTACAAATTACAAATTACAAATTACAAGTTTTTTGTTTTTAGCCATTTTATTATTTCCTGTTTTTGTTTTCGCTCAAGCCGATCAATCTATATGGGCTAAGGGCATAGTACCCTGCAAGGGGTTGGATTGTTCCGTCTGCGATGTCTTTGAGCTTGTAAGCAGGCTTATCCGGCTTCTCTGGAGCGGAGCGGCTTTGGTGGGGACGGTTGCCTTTATGTACGGCGGTTTTCTTTACTGGCGAGGTAAACCGGCTGAAGCCAAGAAAGTTTTGACCAATGTGGTTATCGGTATCGCTATCGCCTTTTTGGCATGGATCGGAATTGATACTATAATAAAATTACTGATAACCCAGCGGTTCACCGGCCCCGCCGCGGAGCTT
>JAUYPW010000006.1 GCA_030697525.1 bacterium | reverse complement strand
TATCTTAATTGGGGAAGATTTTTGGAAAAAATCGGTTCGTAATTTTTACCATGTTTCAAGTAAAAACAAAAATTAAAAATAAAGATGAGTTTGTTTCTCTGGTCAAAGAACTTAAAGGTCAAGGGAAAAAACTAGTCCAGTGTGACGGTGTTTTTGATTTGGTGCATCCCGGCCACATTCACTATTTTGCCCAAGCAAAATCGCTTGGCGATATTTTATATGTAGTCGTGGTATCTGACGCTTTTGTACAAAAGGGCAAGGGTCGTCCCTTTTTTGATCAAGACATTAGAGCTCTTTGGGTAGCCGGAATTGGAAGTGTGGATTTTGTAGTTATCAACGATGGTTACGGACCATACAATATTATTGAAGCGGTACAACCTGACTTACTCGTAAAAGGAATTTCCTACCAAAAAAAGGCTACGGACGGTTTCCTAAAAGATAAAGCCTTAGTTGAATCCTACGGCGGAAAAGTATTCTTTTCTGACGAGCTAGATATCCACTCTACAAACATATTTGAGAAAATAGCTAAAAGTTTTAAGCAATAGACTTCGTATAATAGCAAGATTGACAGGATTTATTATTTGCTTAAAAATCACCACTAGCTGGTGATTTTTGTTTTTGCTTTTAGAAACCCGCTCTTTGTCATTTAAAAAGAGGTATGTCTTATGAGCCCGGAAGCTAAGGTAATGATGGATAAGGCCGTATCAGCCATAACCGATAAAATAAAAGATCCTGAAGAATTTTCATTTATCGCCGCGAGATTGCGGAAACAGAAAAAAAGACTGGTTCAATGTGATGGTATTTTTGATCTAGTCCATCCGGGTCATGCTGCATATTTTGCCATGGCCAAAACCCAGGGAGATATTCTCTATGTGGTGTTGGTCACTGATCGCTATGTCCGCAAAGGACCGGGCCGTCCAGTATTTGATCAGGAAACCAGAGCTTTATGGGTAGCCGGAATTCAAGGAGTGGACTATGTCGTAATCAATGATGACTATGGGCCTTATAAAGTGATTAAAGCAGTAAAACCGGATGTTTTGGTCAAGGGTGATTCGTATGAACGAGATCCGACTGAAGGATTCCTGCGCGACCGATCCTTGGTTGAATCTTACGGAGGAAAATTGTTCTTTATCCCGGAGACTGACATGCACTCTACAGAAATCTTCAAAAAGATTCATGAGTGCGTAAACAGATCTTTGGGAGAAAGACCCGAGACAACCCCCGAAGAGAAAGTACCGCGTAAACCTGCGTCATCAGAAAGTTGTTCCGCTTAAGAAAAATAAAACCCCCGCCATTTATGGTAGGGGTTTTTTATAAAATAGTGTATCTTGTAATTTTTATTCTTTATGTTATATTGTAATTGGAACATTTAAAGAGAATTGCGGTTTGATAAAAGATTATGAAAGGAGTCGTTTATCTATGGATAATTTATCTATTGAAAATTCATCTCCAGCACTGCCCTCCATATCAGTCATAATCCTCGCGCTTAACGAGGCGGGCAACATTAAAAAAACCATAGACACAGTTACAAGCCTGCTCGCAAAGCAGGGTTTTTCTGACTATGAACTTTTATTTCTTGATGGAGGAAGCCGAGACGGCACACAGCAGATTGTAGCCCAACTGGCTGATTCTGATAGCCACCTTAAGGTGGTTCCGAGCCCCTCTAACAGAGGTTTGGGACAGGGGTTTAGGCTGGGTGTTGAGGCTGCGTCCAAAGAATACGTCGGGTGGTTCCCCGGAGACAACGAGACTTTGCCGGAAACAATTCAGAATATTTTTGAGCAAATCGCCAAGAATAAATATGATGCCATCCTACCCTATACAGTCAACCCGTGGGTGCGTTCTGTCCCCCGCCGGATTCTTTCTGTAGTCTACACTTCTGTTTTTAATATCCTTTTTGGGCTTAACCTAAAATATTTCAACGGTCCGTGTTTCTTCAAACGAAAGATTCTTTCCACAATCGTGATGTCCGCGGACAGCCCGTCTTATATGGCTGAAATCCTGGTTCAGCTCATAAAAAAGCGGAAAGTATCTTATGTTGAAGTACCCATGTACATCAAAATACGGGACTACGGCCGCACATCGGTCATGCAATGGAAAAATGTGTACTTGATCGGCCAGACCATACTTGGCTTGATACAAAAGGTATATTTTTCCAAGAGGTCTTAAAAAGGAGGTCTTTGTGGCAGAAATTAAGAATCTGGATGGTGAGTTAATTCGCACTACCGTGAGCGCATCCTTGCAAGGAGAAAATTTTTCTTTCTGCAATCTCAAAAGGGCGGATTTTAGGGGGGGCAATTTAGCAGGCGCTAATTTTGATCATGCCAATTGCAGCGGAGCAGATTTCACTGATGCAAATCTTTCTGGAACAGTGTTTGCCTATGCCCAGCTTAGAGAAGCCATACTTTGCCGAGCCAATCTTTGCGGAGCAGACCTTGAACGAGCCAATCTGGAAAACGCCGATATAGAAGGAGCCTTGATAGATCGAAAAACACGAATGTTTAAATTGCGCACCGATGGAGCCAAAGGAGGTTGGGTTTCTAAATGAATATCTATAATCGTTTTGATCCTGATGAGATTGTGTTTGTCTTCCCTGGCGAATCGCTGGTTGGAGCAAATTTGCAAGGAGCCAATCTGGAAGAGGCTGATCTTACCCAAAAAGATCTCCGCGGCGCAAACTTAACTGAAGCAAACCTAAAGGAAGCTGACTTTTCCGGCTCTGATCTTAAGGGAGCCGTGCTTGAGAGAGCTGTTTTATCCGAAACCCAGTTTCTGGGGGCCTGCCTTGATGATGCTACTCTGAAAGATGCCTCTGCCCCCCTAACAAACTTTGGGAGAGCTAGCCTGCGCAGAGCAAATCTTGAAAGAGCTGATCTGCAAGGTTCAAATTTCAGCAGTGCCGATGCCACGGGGGCTAATTTTACCGGAGTTAAATTCGGCAGAACTATCCTTTGGAAAGCAATCTTCCGAGAAGCGATTTTAACCAGCACTGATTTCAGTCAAACCGGAACAGATGGATTTTTGGATGCCGATTTCACTGGTGCCATAAATGCTCCAAAAATTAAGGAGGTTTGAAATGCCTGTCTGCAAAAGCTGTAAAGAAAAACATCCAAAGCCAACCGAGCCGCACGAGATTGAGTGTGAAATTTGCTATAAAAAGTTTGAGACCACAGTGCTAAACGCCATAGTCTGTGAAGAATGTTCTGAACTTAGCGATTTTTGTGAAGTTTGCAAAGAAAGTATAGAGGAGTACTAAAAAATATTTTCAAAATAAATACCCCGTCGTTGTTACGATAGGGTATTTTTATTTACTTTGTTAATTCCTCTGGACCAACCTGACCATGAGGCTTTTGCTTTATTAGCTTGCGGCGCATATAGTGCCACAAAAAAGCTGGCTTAAGGTTAAAGCTGGAGCGAGGATCACCCGGCACAAGATTCGGACAAAACGTTTTGAGACCGTACCAAAGGTCTGTAAAAATACTTCCGTTTTTGATACTTCGCAAAACCTTTCTCCAAACATACGGAAAGTTTAATATATAATATTCTCTGTAAAAGAGGTTGTAATAACGCGACAAAGTGTCTGGACTAAGACCATTGGGATGTTCATACACTCCAACAGCTTTATGGATGTTGTAGTCGTCCCACTTGCGGCTTCGGATTAAACCTTTGCGGTCAAAATCGGCAAAAAGGCGGGTATCGGGAAAAGGAGTAGAAACCGTCACTTTTGCAAAATCCGGCCGCAGAGCTTTGGCATAAGCGATAGTCCTGTTCATGGACTCTTCGGTATCACCCGGAGCTCCGAACATAAAAAATCCCACCGTCTCAAGCCCAGCTTTGCGGATAATCTCCATGCACTTTATCCCAGTAGTAACCCCATCCTTCAAACCCTTTTGCATGGAATCAAGCGCCACCTGATCTCCGCTCTCAAAACCAATGCCAACCTGATAGAGCCCCGCTCTCTTGCCCAACTGGAGCATTTCCAGATCAAGCCGGTCAGCCCTTACTCCGTTGGCAAAATTCATGTGGATTTTTAATCCCTTTTCCAGCATTAACTCAAATATCCGTTTCGCCCTTTTCATATTGGTGGCGAACTGATCGTCAATAATGCGAACTTCTTTAATTCCACGCCGTCTGAACTCTTCCATTTCCTCCACAACTCTCTGGGGACTGAAAACACGATAAGCGTCGTCCGCGCTACAGAAGTTGCAATGGAAAGGACAACCACGAGAGGTTTCCATCTGAATCATAGGATACCCGCGCGCGATCAGCCGCGGATTTTTGTAACGGAAGATATCATACAAATCCAGATCGGCGTACGGAAGCGCGTCCAACTCTTGGTTAGTCATAAGACGGCGTGGAAGGTTGCGGCGAATTTCCTGTCCCTTGGCATCATCAACCATCCCGGCAATCGTGTGCTTTGGCTGATCGCGAAGAATATCTTCAATCATATCTTCCGCAGATCGTACCATCCGCCGCGAATTATCGTTTCTGTAAACAATCCCATGAATACTTGCAGGATCACGTCCTTCACAGATTTCTTTGAAAGTAATTTCGCCTTCGTCTATTACTACAAAATCCGCCATGGTCTCGGTCAGACTCTCTTCAGGCAAAGCCGACACATGGATTCCACCTTGTACCACTTTAACATCCGGACCAAGCACGGCTTTGGCTATCATGCCGATAAGACGAACTTCGTAGAACAGCGGCGTGGTGCAGGTCATAGCCACTACATCAGGACGAAGAGCTTCCAAAACTTGAGGCAAAAGAAGCCATGGGTCTTTTTCAATCCCCATATCCAATACTCTGGTTTTAAATCCAAACTTCTTAACATAGCTGGAAAGGTACATATAAGACAGCAAAGGATAGTGCTGAACACCCGCATTTATCTTCGTGCCGGTATAAGCGGTAAAGGCACTTGGCGGGGTGATAAAAAGGACAGTTCCTGGCCTTTGTCCCACTTGAATACCTCCTTATTGTAAAAGATCTTTTATTCGGTTTATTTATACCTAATACATTTATATAACCTTACGGGTTATATATTTGTACTATACATTTTTTCAAAGAAAAGTCTATTGTATTATGACAGAACTTCTGTTATGGTTGCGCCAAATTGGTCCTTGACATAATTTACTTCTGATAAATAAAGGAGGCTTCAGATATGAAGATATTGTTCGGAATGCGGGATGATGGCGACATGACGGAGCCCATGAACATCATGTTGCTCTCGGCTCTCGCCAAGCAATTGGGCCATGACACTGATCTATGGGTCATAGAACGTGATGATCTTCCGGATACCGTCCGGAGAGTTAAGCCCGATGTTGTAGCTTTCAGCTGTATTACCGGATCGCACCGGTACTATATGGACGCGGCCCAAAGAGTTAAAAACTTGCGGCCGGAAGTCCAGACAGTTTTTGGCGGTCCGCATTTTACTTTCTTTCCCGGCGAGATCATAGTCAATCCGCAGATTGATTTTGTCTGCGTGGGAGAAGGTGATGATGCCTGGCCGGAACTTCTTTCCGCTCTGGAAAATAATGGCGGAAAGAATGGAGTGCCCAATATCGTCACAAAGGAAAATGCAGAAGTTGTACTTGTGCCGCCGGACGAGAAAACGCTTGAGAAACTGGGACTGACTGGCCGATCTGTACCTCATGACCGCCTGTCTCTTTCGGGCAAACACATGCGTCCGCGAAGGCAAAATCTGGACAACCTTCCTTTTATGGATCGTGGATTGATTTATAACAATACCGAATTTATAAATCGGTACAAAAGAACTTTGATGGCTTCCCGCGGGTGCCCTTTTAGGTGTACGTATTGCTTCGAACACCAATGGTACGACTTGTACCGAAGGGTCGGAGGATACGCCCGCGAGTGGTACAGTGTTGATAGATTCCTAGACGAGCTCGAATACATTAAGAAGAACTGGGACACTAGATTTTTCAAATTCTATGATGATGTCATGCTTCCTTTTCCTCACCAAGGAGAGATTGCTTGGCACCAGGAATTTTGCAGCAAATATCCGGAACGGATAGGTCTCCCCTTTCATTTGCTTACGCGCTGTGATTTGGTGGTGGCGCTGAAAGAACGGATGAATATTGACGTAATCCGCGACTGGAAACAAGCTGGTATGGCATCAATCACTATGTCTATTGAATCCGGTAATTCTTTCATCCGCGATCATGTTATCTTGCGCGACATGTCTGGAGCAGAAGTTAAAAAAGCTTTTAGCATGGCGTATGAGGCAAAAGTGTATACTTTCCCCAATGTAATTTTGGGAATCCCCGCTCCGCTGATTCCCGACAACGTTACTGATCCTGCATATGAGGAAAAGTTAAAAAGAGTTGCCGAAGAAGTAAAAATGCTGCAGAACGTGAATAATATAAAAATAGATTTGGATCATGTACTGGTAATTGCCAAACAGTGGTTCAGAGAAGAAGAAGACCGGAGAGAATATGTCCTCCAATTCTTAAGAAGCACGGGAATGAGATCTTCATATCCCGCTTACGATCGCGAATCGGTACGGTTTACTTTGGATCGACAGCCAGGGTTTCCGGAATTTCCGATTCTGGCTCCTTTC
>JAUYPW010000002.1 GCA_030697525.1 bacterium | reverse complement strand
TCATAAAACAAAAACCGTTGAAGGTTTAAGTTTTTTGTTGCTTTTTATATCATTCATCGCAAATATCGTCGCCCTGTGGTATGCAACATTGATTCGGCAACTGCCACTCCAAACAAAATATATTTTAGCGCTCACATTTCTCGGCATTACCATCGCCACATATATAAAAGTATGGCGCATACAACAGAAAAAAAATTAAAAATCGCGGTGTTAATGGGAGGACCCTCGTCAGAGCACGAGGTTTCTTTGTCTTCGGGTAAGCAGGTTTCTCAAAACTTAGATAAAAACAAATACGAAGTAAAGAATGTAGTCATACCCAAAAGCGGCAAGTTCAGTCTGCCAAAAAATACCGACGTTGCTTTCATAGCTATGCACGGCCCTTTTGGGGAAGATGGCACAATCCAGGGATTTCTAGAAGCCCAAGGGGTGAAATATACAGGATCGGGAATTTTGGCCAGCGCTTTGGCTATGAACAAATTAAAAACTCTGGAGATTTTTGAAAAATACGATATGCAAACACCTAAACGAATTGTTTTTAATCAAGGTGAATGGCGAAAAAATAAAGTAGGTTCAGTGACCAAGATTGAAAAATTTTTAGGCTTCCCTCTGGTGGTAAAACCGTGCAGGACAGGATCAAGCGTGGGGGTATCTTTGGTTAAGACAAAGAATGATCTAACCACGGCTATAAATAAATCCTTGAAAGAAGATACTCTGATTTTGCTGGAAGAGTTTATAAAAGGAAAAGAGGTTACCTGCGGGGTGCTGGATGAAGGTAGCGGCCAAAATGCTTTTGCCCTGTCCCCCTTGGAAATCGTTCCTAAAAAGGCGGAATTTTATGATTATACATCTAAGTATGCGTCTGGCGGAAGTGATCATTTTGTTCCTAAAATCCCAACTAAGGTTATAAAAAACATCCAAGACAGAGCGCTTGAGGCGCACAATATTTTAGGGTGTTCGGGTATGTCCAGAACTGATATGATTATAAGACACGGAAAAGTTTATGTTCTAGAAACTAATACTATACCCGGTATGACGCCCACAAGTCTCCTGCCGCAAGCGGCGGCTCTGGCTGGCATATCATTTCCGAAACTACTAGACAGAATTATAAAAGCGGCTGTAAATAGCGACTAGCGACTAGACCCTATTCAATGAAACGATTCTTGATATATACCATTTTAATAATAGGAGGAGTGACTATCGGCTGGTCTTATCTTCCTCAAAATGTGAAAGAAAAAACCACAGCCTTTTTAGGAACTGTCTTACGCGGAGACAAAAAAGAGATTCAGGAATTTATAGGAGACAAGATCTTACCTAAAGACCCCGAAGAGAAAAGAGAAGTTTTACTGGGAGCTCTTAAAGAAAATATTTTAAAGATAAAAAAGCAAGTTACAGGGAAAGCTGGTGGTTCGTTTGAGAATACTTCCAGCGTTCAAAAGGGTAATTCCGGGTTGAACAGCAGTTTACTGAAAGAGACAGAAGATATAATTTCCAAACTGGAAGGTATTAGCGCCGATGCCTCCATAGGCGGCAAGGTGGTAGATAAGATAACCCAATACATACTTCCGGAGAGGAAAATAGATCTAACTCCGGAGGAGGTTAAAAAAATCTGCGAGGAAAAAAAGTAGAGATCCCTCCTGCCTACCGGCAGGCAGGCGCGGAGCTTGGGGTGAATTAAAAAATCCGGATTTCCGGATTTTTTAATTCACCTTAACTTTCAGTTTCTGCACCGAGCCTTTTTTCTTTTTGGGTAATTTTATTGTTAGAAGACCGTGTTTAAGATTTGCTTCTGATGAATCCTCATCTATCTCTTCGGGAAGGATGACAGATCTTGAAAAAGTCCCCCAGAAAAGCTCTTTATAATAATAGTCAGCCTCTTTCACCTCCTCTATTTTTTCGCGTCGGCCTCGTATGGTTACCGAATCGCTAGCAATAGATATATCCAGGTCTTCTGGTTTTACTCCGGCAACCGTGGACTGGATTACTATATAACCCCCACGGTCATAAATATCCACCGTAAGTTCGCCCTCATCTTCGGGTATCTCCTCTTCGGAGGGCTCAATGACATTGTGATCGGTTTCTATCTTTAATTTGGTGTGTCGGTCCTCTCGGGGTGTCATGGTCCTCTTGCTTGCGGCAAGTTCGGCGGGAGATTTGGTATTAGTTAGTTTGTCAAAAAAATTCGACATAATTTACTTAGGTTTAAGTTAGTAGCTCCATTATCTCACCTATGTGCAAAAAGTAAATCCACACCCCAGTCCTAGTTGTTGGTCTTTTTCAGTTTTTCAAAATCTACAAACACCATCACCGCCATAGTGGCTAGGAGCAGTATCAAGAAAAAAGTGCCTTGGGCCACAATCCCGCGCATTAAAATAAGATAATTAAAAAGAGTGTGGAAAATAGAGGCCAATATAATTCCTATCGCCACAAAATGATGTCTCCTGGGAGAGAAGAACGCTCTGGCTATGAAAAATCCCACTATACCCGAGGCAAGAGCGTGGAGCAGATTTGCCCCCAAAAAACGGTTTGTGGTTATCTCAAGGCCAGTAAATATGTTCTGGCTGAATATCGGGAAGACGAAAAGGAGATTCTCAAGGGCGGCAAAACCCATGGCGGAGGTCATCATATAAATCATAGCGTCAATCGGCTCGTCAAAATCCCGCTTCTTTTCCACCAAAAGTCTTACCGGCAAGTATTTGGAATATTCTTCTATGAGAGAAATAATTCCGAACAAAATCAGGGGATTTAAGCTTGCCCCCATTCCCCCGCTACAAGACCCGGAGCTTATAACCATCCACAAACATTCCCCCGCCAGCGCCACAAAAGCCGATGCCATGCCTCCAACGAAAGTTAACAAAAGAAGTAGTTTGGGCTCTGGGTGCTTATCTTCACGCAAATAAAATAACAGCCACAAGACAGGTGGTATAAAAGCAAAGGCTACATAACTTAGGTTAGCACCCAGGATCGCAGCTGTTATTTGGGCCATTTTTCCACTAGTAAGAGTTTTTTATTATTTGAGGGCAGATGTTTCCAAATCTCTTCAGTTACGAAAGGCATAAAAGGATGGATGAGTTTCAAAGATTCAGCCAAAATATAAAACAGAATTTTTTCTGTATCGGCCGATTTTGTTTTATCTACCATTTGTATCTTAGCAGATTCTATATATTTGTCACAAAAACTGTGCCAAAAAAAGTCATAGATATCATGTAATGCGGGGCCGAATTCACACCCTTCTATTTTTTGGGTGACTTTCTTGGTTACCTCCGCCAACTCTTTTAATATTTTTTTATCAGCGGCAGTTTTGGGTTTGGGCTTGCCGGACGGCTTAAGATCCAGGGGAAGCTGTATTAATACAAAACGGGCCGCATTCCATATTTTATTTGCAAACTTCCGGCCGGCATTTACGTGCTCTTCAGACCAGCGTATGTCTTGTCCGCCCATTGCCTGCCAGACGATACCAAACCTGGTCGCATCTGTGCCATAGGAGTTGATAAGATTAATTGGGTCAATTCCGGTACCAAGAGACTTGGACATCCTCTGGCCTTCTTTGGTTAGGATGGTCGCATGCACCAAAACGGTCTTGAAAGGCTCTTTGTTCATAAATTCTAGTCCCGAAAAAATCATCCGGGTATCCCAAAGATTTATGATTCCCCGATCATTAGTTATCACATCCGTGGGATAAAATTTTTGTAGGTCTTTGGTTTTTTTAGGCCAGCCAAGGGTTGCAAACGGCCAGAGAGCGGAAGAAAACCATGTATCTAATACATCGTCAACTCCCTCAAGCGGGATCTTGTGCCCCCACCAAATCTGTCGGGAAATAGTCCAGTCTTTTATATTTTTTAGCCAATTAAGATACACCTTCTCCCACTTTTTTGGATGGAATTTGGTTTTACCTTTGAGCACGGCCTCGGCAGCCTTTTGTGCCAGCGCGCCCATCTTGAGAAACCACTGCTTGGACAACAAGGGCTCAATAACCGATCCACACCGATAGCAAAGAGCCAGATTATGTGTATAATCTTCAATTTTTTCCATTAAGCCCAACTGTTCCATGTCATGAACGATCTGTTTGCGGGCCTCAACCACATTAAGTCCCTCGTAACGGACACCGGCATTTTCATTCATGCGTCCGTTCTCGCCAATGACTTTGACTATGGGTATCTCGGGATGGCGTTGATAGATCTCAAAATCCGTTAAGTCGTGCGCAGGTGTAACCTTTATTACTCCAGTGCCAAAATTGGGGTCGGCGGCTTCATCGCCGACTACCTTTATTTTTATTTCTTTGAGCTTGGGTGGGTTTTCGCGAGGAACGGAAGAGTCAACAGACTGAATTGATATTTCTTTGCCCACAAGCTGTTTGTAGCGCTTGTCTTTAGGATTTACGGCGAGTGCTGTGTCTCCCAGTTTTGTCTCCGGACGTGCCGTCCCCAAAGTAAGGGGCCCATATTTTATGTAGTAGAATTTACCATGCTCTTCCCTATGTTCTATTTCCAAATCTGAAAGAGAGGTACGGCAGCGGGTGCACCAGTTTATAGTCCTCTCTCCCTCATATATCCACCCCTTTTTATGATAATGCAAAAAAGCGGCTCGAACGGCTTCGGTGTATTCTTGGTCCATGGTAAAGCGTGATCGTGTCCAATCGGCTGACACTCCAAGTTTCTTCAACTGGTTGGTTATGATGTTTCCGTACTGCTCTTTCCACTCCCAAATTTTCTTAATAAACTTTTCTTTACCCAAATCGTGGCGAGATATGTTTTCTTTGCGCAGGGTCTTCTCAACCGCATTTTGAGTTGCAATGCCGGCATGATCCGTGCCTGGAAGCCAAAGAGTTAGGAATCCGGCCATTCTTTTTTGACGGATAAGCACGTCTGAAATGGTGTACTCCAAAGCGTGTCCCATGTGCAGCGATCCGGTTACATTTGGTGGAGCCATGGTTATACAAAAAGATTTTTTTCTAGGTTTGGGCAATTTGTCCGGATTAAAAAAGCCAGATTTTTCCCATGTCTGGTAAATTTTTTCCTCCGTCTCTTTGGGGTTGTAAGCCGGAGGAAGGTTATTTTTAGGATTTGACTTTTTGGGCATTACTTGGTTATTTTAAGGCAGGATATGGAGTGATTAAGATGAGTGTTTATTCCTCATTATTACATCAAAAGCGGTTCTTTGAAAAGGATTTTAAAATATGATTAATTTTAGCAAGTTCAGGGGGCAGAATTATATTAACGGAAGATGGGCAGACAATCCCTCAAAGACAGACTTTTTTGCCAGTCTGAATCCGGCGCATTATGAGGAGATAATCGGGATATTCCCTAAATCTGGCAATCAAGATATTGGCGAAGCTGTGTGGGCCGCCAGGAAAGCTTTTGATAACTGGCGATCATTGGGAATGGTGCGGCGAGCCGAGTTTATGAAACGATTGACCCGCCTTCTGGAAGATCACCACGAACGTATTTCTCGCGTAGTGGCCAGAGAGGCTGGTAAACAGATCAACGAAGCCAGAGCAGACATGACCGAGGCAATTCACACGACTGATTACGCCGCTTCGGTGGGAGTATTGGGCCGACGGGGTGAGGTTGTGGATCTGGAAGTGGCGGGAAAAGATGCCTCCAGCAAGCTTGTGCCAAGAGGAGTTGCGGTATGCATAAGTCCCTGGAATTTTCCCATAGCCATACCGTTTTGGGAGATGGCTCTTACTCTGATTTACGGCAATACTGTTATCTTTAAACCATCCGAGGACACGCCGGCTTGCGGTGAAATTATTGCGAGTCTCATGCATGAAGCGGGTTTTCCTCCCGGTGTCTTCAATATGTTGCACGGTGACGGGGCGACTGGTTGGCATCTGGTTAATCATCCTGATACCAATGTCGTTATCTTTACCGGGAGCTGGGAAGTCGGCAACAAAATCAAACAGGAAGTTGCCAAACATCCTCATAAGATTTGCACCATTGAGACCGGAAGTAAAAGCTCCGTAATAGTTTTGGATGACGCGTCTGAAGATATGGCGGTGACTGCCGGAATTCTTTCGGCCTTCAAAACAGCCGGTCAGCGCTGTGTCAGTGCGAGTCGCATAATTGTGGGGCGCAAATTATTCAATCGTTATCTGGAAAGTTTTCTGGCCGCGGCTCGTCGGATCAAGGTTGGCGATCCTCTTGATGACGATGTTTTTTATGGCCCAATGATAAACTGGCCAGCTGTGTACAAAGGACAGGAGTTTAATGAAAAAGCCCGCAGGAGATTTAAAGTTTTGCTTGACCGAAACGACGAATCTGCTCCAACGAAAAACGGTTTTTGGCTGATGCCCTTCGTCTACGAAACCGAATGGAAAACACCTGATGATGTTTTGCAGGAAGAGCCTTTTTCTCCGCATGTTGCCATTATTCCGGCAAGTGACGTGGAAGATGCCGTTAGAATTTATAACGACACTTCATATGGGCTTTCTGTAGCCGTTATAACTTCAGACGAGGCCAATGCCAATTATGTTTTAGAGAATGCCAGATATGGTTTGGGTTATGTAAACCTTCCTTGTATCGGGGCGGATGTCCGGCTTCCTTTTGGTGGAATTGGCAAATCAGGGAACCTGATTGCCTCGGCCGCGGGGTTGGTACCGGCGATAACTCATCAAGTGGCGATTACTCGCAATAGGACAAAAGAAATCAAAATGGCCCAAGGTCTTTCTTCAAAGGTGTAGTCTAAACAGACACATCCTTAAGTATACTGGTAGTTCAGATGCTTTAAAAAGTTTTACTACAAGGAGGAGGCTCAAATGGATTTTTTTGTTACCGTCCGTCATGGTGATTATGGTCCGGGAGGGTTGTCCCATAAAGGAGTTTCTCAAATTACAGAATTAGCTGGTTTGATCATGAATCGTTTTGGAACAAGCGGTAAGACAGCTGTTTTTACTTCCCCCACAGTGAGGGCCAAGCAAAGCGCTGAAATCGTTTCCCAATTTTTTGAGGTCACCCCAACAGTAATTGATGACTTGGCAAACGACCATCCCGTTCCTGCTAAAGCCAAAGACATAATAGATTTTATCATCGAAAAGGCGGGAGATGCCAATTTAGTTATAGCCGTCTCTCACTTTTACGCGCCAGCCACACTTGTTTTGCAGATGGCCAAAAAATTCGGTTTTGATTTAGGTATAGATAGTTGGGAAACTGCTAAAGGAAAAGCAAATGTGTTTGATTGCAAGGCGGTTGGAATAACTAGGATTTAGGATAACATAACCCCGAGTTTCGGGGTTATTTTTTTTCCAGCCCAAGATTGGCATCGGCCTCCAGTTCTTCAGGATTTTTAACGGGTTTTATCCGCCAGCTGGCGGATTTTATTTCCGCTAAGGCGGCTAAGGCTATCATAAGAGCATTGTCTGTGGTCAGTTTGGGATCAGGCAGAATTAGTTTGGTGGTCTTTAATTTTTTTGTTTCTAGCTTTAAGATTTCCCGCAATTTTGTGTTAGCCGCCACCCCGCCGCCAAGAATAAGAGTTTTGGGTTTTAATTTTTTCGCCGCTTTCACGGTTTTTGTTATCAGTACATCAACAACGGCTTGCTGGAAAGAGGCGCATAAATCAGCCAGATTTTTTTTGGTCAATTTCAAAGGTGTTTTTTGGGGGTGTAAACCTTTTACTAAATAAAGAACAGAAGTTTTGAGACCGGAAAAAGAGAAGTCAAAATTATCGGAGCTGATCATTGGCCGCGGCAGATCAAATTTTGCAGGGTCCCCTTTCTCTGCCAATTTGGCTATTTCCGGTCCGCCCGGATAGTTAAGCCCCAGAAGGCGAGCCACTTTATCAAACGCTTCTCCTGCGGCATCGTCTAGGGTTTGTCCAAGTATTTGATAGTGCCCTAATTTTTTAGAATAAACTAATTCTGTATGCCCGCCGGAGACGATGAGGGTTAGCGCGGGAAACTCAATTTTATTCCTAAGTAAATTTACAAAAATATGACCCTTCAGGTGGTTTATGCCCACAAGTGGTTTGTTTAGCTTTTTTGCCAAATCGGCCGCAAAATTTATTCCGGCCCAAAGACAGGGAGCAAGTCCGGGGCCTTGGGTTACGGCGATCAGATCCAAGGTTTCAAGTTTCAAGTTACAAGTTACAAGTAATTTTTTCCACAGAACCTCCAAATTTTTGATGTGCTCCCGCTTGGCCAGATTTGGCACTACTCCCCCGTAAGGACGATGAACTTCAATTTGCGAAGATAATAAATTAGCCAAAACTTTAACTTTGTTTTTATGATCAGTTTCTATTAGAGCTAAGCCGGTTTCGTCACAGCTGGTTTCTATTGCCAAAATTATCATAATGTTACGAACTTAACACAAGCCCCCTCAAATTAAAAGAACCGATTGCTCGGTTCTAAGTTTTCTCAAAAAGGTTACCCATTCATATTTGTAACCATTTTCTACGACAACTGTGGATCGATCTACTTCTATCCAGTCTTTTCTATCATATTCAGGGAAAAAGACATCGCCTTCAGAATCATGGTCCACGAGAGTCAAATACATTTTGTCGGCTATTGGCAGAGCCTCTTTGTAAATTTTAGCCCCGCCTATCACAAATATTTCTGTGGCTTCGGGGTCCACCTTCTTCGCGGTATCCAGAGCATCAGGAAAAGATCGCACCGTAAAAACATCGGCAAAACATAATATACATCTACTGATTACAATATTAGCCCTTCGTTTTAGCGCTTTTCTGTCCAGGGAATCAAAAGTCTTTCTGCCCATTATAACCGAATGATCAATCGTAAGAGCTCGGAATCTTTTCATATCCGTGGGTAATCTCCACGGAAGTTGATTGTCTTTTCCTATTACTCCGTTTCGGGCTATCGCGGCTATGATAGAAATCATGTTTTGTTCCCCGTGTTTAGCTCTGCCTTTATCGGCGGATGGTGTTTATAATCCAGCAGTTTTATGTCTTCCATTTTGAAACTATCTATATCCTTTACTTCCGGATTGAGCCAAAGAGTAGGAAGATCATATGGTTCACGGCTAAGCTGTTCGTAGACTGCTTCAAAATGGTTGTGGTAAACATGGGCATCGCCCAAGGTTACGACAAGTTCGCCTCGTGCAAGATTGCACACCTGCGCCAGCATGGACAAAAGCAGGGCGTAGGAGGCGATATTGAAAGGGACTCCCAAAAACATATCACAACTTCGCTGATACATTCCCAGCGACAGTCTTCCATCTGCCACAAAACATTGGAAAAAAGCATGACATGGAGGAAGGCACACTTCATCCAGTTCGCCTGGATTCCAGGCCGTTACCACCAGACGACGACCGCTTGGATTGGCCTTAATCATGTCTATCAGATTTTTTATTTGATCAACCGCTTCAACGCCGAACCAATCTTTTCCGCTAGATATCTTTCGCCATTTTCTCCACTGGACTCCATAAATTCTTCCCATGTCTCCGGGAAATTTGGCTTTCAGTACCCACGTGTGGTTGAAAGTATCACCATCCCAGATCTTAGTTCCGCCAAGTTTTTCCAGGTCTTCTATGTTTTGGCTCCCGCTAAGAAAAAACAAAAGCTCGGCCTTAACTTTGTCAAAAAACAATTTCTTGGTGGTCATTGCTGGAAAACCCAGCGTCATGTCGTGGCGAAACTGCGGAGAAAACATGGCCCTTGTGGGAACGCCGGTACGATTGTCGGGGCGATCCACCCCATTAACCATAATAAGTCGTACAATGTCCTGATAACTTTTCACTGATCTTTCTCCTTTTTTGGGTTTTGTAGGGGTTCTTTTACTAATTTTATCCGATAACCGAGGTTGAACAACATTCCTCCTTGGCGAGTCAGTAGATCAAACAATTTCTGAAAAAGTTCGGCTGGATCTATCTTATAAGGGCGCACAATGACACCGGCTTGCTTAGCAATCTTGTCAATTTGCTCTTTGCCTCGAGCGTTGGCGTATCCACCGATGCAAATAATTTCTTTTACTCCAGCATGGATCAGGGACTTGGCACAGCGTAAGCAAGGATCCCCTATGACAATAGCCGTAGAGCCGTTTCTAAATTCTGGAGGAGTATTAAATATGGCATTTTCTTCCCCATGTATGGTTGCTTCGCAGTGATTGTCTATAAGCAAGTGGTCTCCATTATCGCAATGGAGGAAGCCATGGAGAGAGCCGTTGTAACCAACTCCCCGCAATCTTTTATCTCTTATAATTCCACAGGCGGTTCGCAGTCTGTTGCAAGTACCAAGATCGGAATGTAGAATTACACAGGCGATAAACACATCTAATCTCAGTTGATCTCGTTCGGTCGTGTCTTGCATTTGGCACCTCTTTATTCTGTTATCAAAAAACTACGAACACTCTGATTGTCAGAGTGTTCGTAGTTTAAAAGTCTTCGTCTTTTATTACAAGACCTGGTTTTCCCCAGTCTTATTTTATTTCAATTCCCATTGATCTTGCCGTTCCCATTATTATTTTCTCGGCGGCTTCAAGATCGGTAGCGTTTAAATCCTCCAGTTTTCTTTCGGCAATTTTTCTTATGTCCGTCTTGCTTACCTTCCCTACTTTATTTTTATTCGGTGTTCCCGACCCCTTTTCTATTCCGGCCATTTTGCGGAGCATATCTGACGCCGGAGGAGTTTTCAGTTTAAACTCAAAACTCCGGTCTTCATAAATAGTTATTTCCACCGGAACTATTTCCCCTTCCATTTTGCCAGTGGCATCGTTATATTGCTTAACGAATTGGCCAATATTAATACCGTGAGGACCCAAAGCGGTTCCCACCGGAGGGGCAGGCGTTGCTTTGCCCGCCGGAATCTGAAGTTTTATTATTGTTTTGATTGGTTTTGCCATTATGCGTGGGATTACAACTTCTTAATTTGCAAGGAGTCCAATTCTACTGGCGTATCTCGCCCGAAGACGTTTACCAGCACTTTCAGTTTTCCTCTTTCTTGGTCTATTTCCGAAACTTTTCCATCAAAATCTTTGAAAGGCCCGTCAATTATCTTCACCGGATCTCCGATGCCTACCTCAATCTTGAATTTGGGCTCTTCTTGTCCCATGCGCTTAAGGAGAATATCTATCTCTTCCTGGGAGAGAGAGGCCGGGGTTGTCCCCGCTCCTACGAAACCGGTCACGCGGGGGGTGTTACGAACAACATACCAGGAATCATCAGTTACCACCATTTCCACCAAAACATAACCCGGGTAGATTTTTTCCTCCACCATTCTTCTCTTGCCGTTTTTTATTTTTATTTTCTTTTCGGTCGGGACTAGCACGGTAAAGATCTTATCCTCCATTCCCATGGACTCAATTCTCTGTTTAAGGTTGCGGGCCACCGCGTCTTCATAACCAGAGTAGGTGTGCACCGCGTACCAATTACGACCGAATTCACTAGTTTGCTTGGGCATATTTTATAAAACAAATTTATTTAAAATCCACTGAAATAGAAAATCTAAACCTCCCAAAAAGAAAGCTACCGCCGCGCTGATAACTACTATGGCCACAGTGTAATTTAAAGCCTCCTCGCGGGTTGGCCAGGTAACCTTTTTCATCTCCATTCGAGTTTCTTTTAGAAATTCAACGGGTTTAGTAGTCATTGTTCAAGAAACTGTCTGTAAAGCCCCCTTTCTATAAAATTTGCAATTTTTGGCTGCGACTTCGTCACTCCTCGTCACTGTATGTTTACATACAGTTTCCTCGTCGTTCCTTGTCTCGCTCAAAAATTGCTGCATTTTCCTACGAAAAGGACTTTACAGACAGTTTCTGGGGTCTTTTAAAAGGCCCGCAGGCCTTTTAAACTAATGTTATAAGTATAAGAAAATAACGGACAGGTGTCAAATGTCTAAGTTTTTGACCGCTTTGGCATGGCTTTGTATAAACTTCTTTCGGGGCAATACATCATCGCCCATCAGAACATCGAAAATATGGTCTGCCTCCTCGGCGTCTTTGACTGCTACCTGTTTCAAGACTCTTCGTGCCGGGTCCATAGTGGTTTCCCAAAGTTCCGAAGGGTTCATTTCCCCCAAACCTTTATAGCGTTGGAGATTTATACCTTTCACCTCGCCTATTTCTTCCGCCGCGGTCTCTTCTCCCTTAGCTTTAGCCTTCTCCTTTTTGCTTTCTAGTTTATGTTTTTTTAATTCGGCGACAACCCTGTCTTTCTCTTCTTCGGAGTAGGCATAGCTAAAAGTCTTACCCGATTGAATTTTATAAAGCGGCGGTTGAGCAATATACACATATCCTTTCTCCACTATGCTTTTAAAGTAACGGTAGAACAAAGTTAGCAAAAGAGTACGGATATGGGCTCCGTCAACATCACCATCGGACATTATTATAATTCGATGATACCGTAATTTTGATTCATCGTATTCGTCGCCGATGGCCGCTCCAAGAGCGATGATTAGAGATCGAACTTCCTTGGAGGTTAGCATCTTATCCAACCTCGCTTTTTCAACATTCAGGATTTTTCCTTTGAGGGGTAATATAGCCTGAAATCGGCGGTCTCGGCCTTGTTTTGAACTGTTGTGCACAAAAATACCACTTGCCAAAGCAAAATTATGAGTTTCGGGCACCTCCAAATCATAAACATCCATTCTCTTCTCCAAAAGTTTGATATTCTTAATCTTGTGGTTGTAATTGATTACGGCCTCTTTTAGTTTTTGGGTATCGTTGGCAAAAAACCTGTTTATAATGGTCTCATATTTAAGAAGATTTTTGTCATTAGTTTCTTTTCGGATCTTTTGATATTCATCAATATCAAAAGATTTGTGCTGTTCATAAATTTTACGGAGAACAGCCAAAGCCCTCAGGTAATAGGTTTGGTTATAGGCCTTGAGTCTTTTTTCTCTAAACTCATCTGTCCACTGCTCCATAGTCTTGCGACTACGCCATTTTTTAAGCCCCTCATCTTGCCATTGAGTTTTTGCTATTTGGGCCAACCACATTTTCCTTTCAGGGTGTTTTTGGAAAAAACCCCTAACTCGCTCCGCTTGTTCTTGGCAATTAGCTTTTTCGCTCCAATATGTTAGCTGGGCCTCGTTAAGGAGTTGTTTATTTCTTTCACGATAACCTTTGTTGCTTTGATAAAACTCTAGAAACTTACTTGTCATAAATTCTTTATACCTCGGATCGCTCCATTGTTTTTTCGCTCGCTCACTAAGTAATTTCCGCATTTTTGGGACCAGCATCGCCTGTCTTATTTTTCTCAGCTTCTCCAAAACATCTGGACGGCTTAGCACCTCTTTGGCTATTCGTTGGTGAAGCTCAAAATGTTCCTCGCGAGTAAGTCTTTTAAGATTATCCGGATTATTATTTCGTTTATTAAAATCTTTGTGGTGGCGTTGGGGACCATCGTTTTCGGAGTAAACACCGTGTTCCAAATTATATTTATCAGCTAAAAGGTGGGTGAAGATCCAACGATTTTCTTTGGGATCATGTACTAGTTCGTATCCCTCAATGGTAATTCGTTTTCCGAGTTTAGAATATTGACGATATAGCGGCATCAATGAGTCTTTCGTGGTTATACCACTTGCTTCTTTGAAAGAGCCATCTCTAAGCATAAATTTATGGTCTGGCGTGCAAATAATCTTTTCGTTATTATCCAGTGTAACCTCCATAACCTCAGCCGATTTTTTAGTGATTCTTACGTCATGGATTTCTTCTAGGCCAAGATCCCCAGTTGTTTTGATGGTATAGCAATAATTTTTCTTTCCACTTTGATATTCTTGAGCAAGTTTATCAAAAGATAAATTTCTGCCGTCTGCCAAGGCAATTTTTGTATCTCCCGAAAAACACCCTCCGGCGGAATCTCCTTCCACAAGATATAGCTCTGATTGAGACGGGTCTTTAGATTGGCAGTCAGCGAGTTTTCCCGGAAGCATCATGCCTTCCAGCAAACCCTTTCGCAAAACTGTTTCTCTGGCGGCTTTAGCCGCTTTGCGGGCTTTTTGAGCAAGCAGAGCGCGGCCGATTATCTCCTGCGCGTCTCGCGGGTATTTTTCAAGCCACTCCTTAAGAGATTCGTTTACCACAGTATCTACGGCGGTACGAACCTCGGGGTTGCCAAGCTTGGCTTTGGTTTGTCCTTCAAATTGAGGCTCGGGGAGTTTGACAGAGATTATGGCGGTAAGACCCTCTCGAACATCATCGCCCGTCAACGTCTCGTCTTCTTTTTTAAAATACTCATTTTTCTTAGCGTAGTCGTTTAGCGCGCGGGTTAGCGCGGTGCGAAAGCCGGTTAGGTGCATTCCCCCTTCCGGGGTGTGGATGTTGTTGGCAAAAGAAGTTTCTTTCCCTTGAAAGTCTTCGGTGTATTGAAAAGCCACTTCAACCAAAACATTTTTAACTCCCGTATCAACTTCTTTGGAAACATAAAAAATATTGTCATGCTTGGGTTTCTCCTCAAGATTTAAATAGCGAATGTAGGAGACAATGCCCCCGTCAAAATAAAAAGAATGAGAGTGGAAAATATCTGATCCGTCTTTAGCCTTTTCTTCCTGGCGGCGATCAGAGACCGAAATTTTTACTCCCTTGGTCAAATAAGCTTGCTGGCGGATATGGCCGAGCACCCTATCCCAATCAAATTCAATTTTTTCAAAAATTGTAGAATCCGGCTCAAAAGTTACAGCCGTGCCCGAACCCTCGCATTTGCCGGATTTTTTGACCGCATATTGAGGTTTACCGCGCTGATATTCCTGCACGTGCAGGTGTCCATCTCGGCAAACTTCAGCTTTCATCCAAGTGGAAAGAGCGTTTACCACGGATACACCGACACCGTGCAAGCCGCCCGATACTTTGTAAGATTCCCCCCCGAATTTAGCTCCGGCGTGCAGGGTGGTCATGACCGTCTCCAGCGCGGACGTTTTGGTTTGTTTGTGTATATCTACCGGAATGCCCCGGCCGTCATCAACAGTCATTACTCTGTTTTGCGGCAAAAGAGTTACTGATATATTGTGGGCATGTCCCGCCATTGCTTCGTCTATGGAGTTGTCTAAAACTTCCCACACCAAATGATGCAGGCCGTCCACTCCTGTTGAGCCAATATACATGCCCGGTCTTTTGCGAACCGGTTCAAGTCCTTCCAAAACATATATATCTTTGGCGGTGTAATCTCCGCCCGCGGAAGCATTTTTGTTTGTCTTTTCCTTGGCCATATATTTAAAAAGGGCCTCTATAAGGCACCTCTATTATAGCAAAAAACTATCATCCACACAACAACCCCGATGACATACTTTATTATCGTATCTCGGCATTAAACTGCTTGAAGGTTTCGCTTATGATTTTTTCCTGAATCGGCTCAATCTCCTCTGTTTTGAGAGTACGGTCGATACTGCGGTAAACGATTCTGTAGGTATAACTCGTTTTGTCCAAACCGAATTTTTCGGGGTCATCATAATGATCCAGCAAAGTTACTTCCTCCATCAAATCTCCTCCCAAGTCGCGTATAAGGTCAAAATAATTATTGGGTACAAAATCTTTTTTTACCACAAAAGAAATATCGCGGGTAATGGGTGGAAATTTGGAAACCTCTTTAAATTTGTTTCCGAGCCGCAATTGTTTTTTTATACGCTCATCGGTGGACCAGAGCAGTCTGATGTCTGGTAAATCCATACTTACAATGGCCAATCTTTCTAAACCAAAACCAAAAGCCCAGCCGTTATAACCCTCTAAGCCGAAGTTTTTGAGTACTTCTTTTCTGGGCATTCCCCCTCCTAGGATTTCAACCCACTCGTTCTCCACCTTTACTTCAACTTCAAGAGAAGGATCGGTATACGGAAATTCATCTTTGTTAAAACGATATTCAATGTCAGGGCCAAATACGCTTTTCACAATTTCCGAAAGCGCGTTTTTGAGATCATCAAGTTCTAAAACTTTTTTACTGTCGGGGACAATATACCAGCCGCCCATTTGGTGAAATATGTTCATGTGTCTGCGGTCAATTTCATCCTTTCGATAGACCTTGCCGTAACAAAGAGTTCCGAGCGACTCATTTTTTTTGATACGCTCTTTTACCTCCGGCAAATCAAGATAGTAATACCAAAAGACCGTATCGTGGGTGCGAAGTATGTTTTCATCATTCACATAATATGTATCCGATTTGGAACGGGCGGGATGGTTTGCCGGAAAATTAAAAAGATCAAAACTTACACTGGCAGGAACAATTTCGGGGATGTTGATATCATCAAAATCTTTGAAAATGGGAAGAGACTTTACTCTATTCACCATTTCAAAAAGCGGACTTCCGTGTGTCCGCGAAAGATCCGGCATGGCTAAAAACCTCTTCATGCGCAAACTTTCCGGATCGTTTTTTGATTCCAGATATCTTTTTAATTCATCTTCCTCTGGAGATTGGATATTTATAACTTCTCGCATAGGATTTACATTAGCATAAAATACATATTTTTGTAGTGAGGCTATGTGTTTACATTTTTTAATGGCTGTGCAATAATTACAACCCGACAAATTAGGTCTTTTAAAAGGAGGAGTGTTGTGAATACCAAGAAAACCGAGGAAACGTTTGTTATTTTGCCAAACAGTGAGGCAGAACTTGCCCGCAGACTCTTACTTGAAGTTGGGCCGTTTCGAAAGTATGAATTTGAGTTTAGGATGGATCGTTTTGTTCCTGGCGCAGAAGGTTATCCAGATATGGTTTCTTTGGTTCGTGGAGGAATACGCGAGGCTGTATGCGAAGAACGATGTTTGGAGCTTTTGGAAATATCTGAAGAGACTATCGGAGTACGCTTTCCCGACGTCGTTGGCTTTGGTGGGGATGGAAAGGTTTTGTACAAAGAAGCTTTAGAAAAATGCCCCGATCGAGAAGTTATTGAAAAATTATTGGTTGAGCCTCTGTACAGATCGTACAAGTGGCAGAGGGTTATATATTGGAAACTGGGTAATTTTGAGGAGTTGCTGCAAAAGATGTCCGAAAAATTTCTCTTGGTTGAGAAAGTCGGGGTTTGCTTGTTTTCTGATGAAATAGAAGATTTGCGGCAAGGCAAGATTGTAACTCCTTACCACTGGGGCGGAGTCTGGGGTTGGCTGGTTGAGTATCTGGATACTTTTATGGTCAAAGATGGCGTGCTTTTCAGAGTCAAAGCAAGTTTGAGTGATTAGCTTTTGGGAAATAACAAGGAGGCCGTATGTATCAAGTAAAAATTCCTTTGCCGAAAGGGATATTTAAAGCGCTCCTGATGGATGCGGTTACACAACGTGACTCTATCTATCCTGGGAAATCTTATGCTACTTATCCTCCTGGCGGTGAAACACCAAAAAAACTGGCCACCGAGTTAAGCGCCGTGTGGCATGGTCATGCCACAGCCATGGATGGGATAAGGTTGCTTTCTGGAGGAGATTTACCCAATGCCATAGGTGATGTAATCGGCACTTATTACCTTGTTTATATTCTTCGCCTTGTCTTAGAAGAAACTACGGATTTTTCAAGACCCAACACCGATGCTTACAGATTAGGAACGACAAGACAGTCTTGGTTGGCGAACTCTGGGGACAGAGACGCATTGAAACAAAGATTGTACGCAGATTGGGAAAAGATGAGCAATTTTACCCCAGATTATCTTTCCTTCTGGCAGAAATATTACGATATTTTTGGGGGTCGCAGAGAAGGTGACCTCAAGTTCCTGAACGAATGCGGCTTTGATGCGATTTGGCGCTGGCTATGGATCTTTACGGCGGCCAACCCAAGCTGTGGAATAATTATTTCTCTTCTACACACCGATGTGGTGCTCATAAAATAAAAGGACGTAAAGCAAATCGCCTAATAGTTACGACGAACGGCGATTTTTTATTTGTATGGGAGATATGCTAGAAACGGGGCCGACGAGGCTCGAACTCGCAACCTCCCGCGTGACAGGCGGGTGCTCTAACCAATTGAGCTACGGCCCCAAATTTTATTTCTTTTTCAAATGCTTAA
The DNA here is from genome assembly GCA_030697525.1 of bacterium. GTDB lineage: Bacteria > Patescibacteriota > Minisyncoccia > Sungbacterales > HO2-52-23 > JAUYPW01. The sequence goes on along the minus strand of JAUYPW010000002.1, from coordinate 23,683 downwards.
AAAACTCTATCTGCTGTAGCCGGCGTTTGGCTTCCTTCAGTGTTTTATAAGTCCCGAACTTCCGGCCGGTGGTTTCGGACAGCACGACATATTTACCTTTAATTTTTTTGATCATACCTGTTGCCGATGGGAGGAATTGAACCTCCTTCCGAGCTTTATGAGGGCTCTGCTTTACCATTAAGCTACACCGGCGTCACTTTGTCCGATTTCTTATTGCGTCAATAAGTCCTAATGTCCTATATATTATTGCGGGGGCCCGAATTGAACGGGCGCCTCAGGGTTATGAGCCCTGCGAGGTACCTCTCCTCCACCCCGCTGTAAAATAATATAACATAAACGGTCAAAAGACAACCGACGAAGGAGCCTTCATTCTTTCCACAATTGCAATTCTGGCGCAATGTATTACAATCATTTTTATGAAAAAATTATCTGCAAAGAGTCATATTCAGAAGAAAGCGGTTAATTTCAGGAAAGACGACTGGGACTGCCTCGGCTTTATGGTGGTATATTATATTATCTGGACAGCTCTTATTGTATCTACTGTGGTTATAGTCATAGTCAGTTGATTATAAAAAATCCCCACCGATATGCATCGGCGGGAATTGATTCACCCGAAGGGAAGAGAGAATTTGGCCAATTTCGTCGTCACTCCTCGTCAGGGTACTTATCAGTACGACTTCCTCGTCGTTCCTAGAACTTGGCTCAAATTCTCTCTTCTAAACTTTGACGCTAGTTTGAATCCTGGTCTCCTATTATTCAGCGACGCAGGCGGGGCCAAATTCTATAAGAAATTTATCTTGAGGTCTGTTAAAATTTAAAATTTCTTCCGTCCGGCGTCCGAAACGCGGATCAATTAGGATATTCCCTCCCGGAGGTATCGGATCATATTTAAATCCGTAGTTGCTCTTAACACTCATCTCATACGGCCCAAGGCGAACAATCAGCGGATCTTTGCTGTCATTGATTATTTTTAGCAGACAGCCAAAACCGGTTCCGTCCTCTTCTAGTTTAATCTGCGATGGTGAGAAACCTGATTCTTTATAGCGAACAACAGATCCTTTATACTCATCGGCATTTTTTACCTCAACGGGAGCTATGCTGTTGTCATTTGGTTTGCTGGTCGTTGGGGCAAACAAACTCTTTGGCAGTTCCGTTTGTGGCTGGTCTTTGGCTAAATATTTTAAATAGTAAGGACCGACAATCTTAATGCCGGCTAGAAAAACGATAAAGACCAATAAAAACCAAAACCAGTTTTTTCTTAAAAAATTCATATTTTATGCTTTTATTTCCTTCTTTTCCATTAGACCAAGCTCGGTCAGGGCCTGTTCAAAGGTCTTTATGGCATATTGCAGATTTTCTCGGGTATGCTGTTCCATCGGATCGTGGGCTATGGCGTTTCGCAGGCGGTGCGCCGACCACACGCGATCAAGCGAAGGTAGTTTGTGTGTATCAATCAATTTCAGGCGATCTGCCATGGTTTCTCCCTGATAACCAAGATGCATGAGGACATCTTCAAGCAGGGCATCCGCCCGGATGATGGCCATATTCCAATCAGATGAATTGGATGAATGAATAAGTTCTTGGATGTGTTCCCAGTTTTCTTTAACTTCGTCTTTGGGTGAGATGGTTTCAAGTTTAGCGCCGGATTCAGTCATCACTGATTTCTTTTTAATGTCGAAGAATTGGCGCAAGGTCTTGACCAAAAAAACAACCATACCGATATTTATCAAAGAAAAGATGATGGCCAGCCTAAAATTTATTTTTCTCCAATCTTTAGAGTAAATCCATTCCAATAGGCTGTTATATTTATCTAATATGGCTTGCAGATAGACTCCGAATAACGCCAAAATTATCAGCATCAAAATAACCGCCACAGTTATCTCGGCTGTTACTTCAGACAACTCTTTGCCTCCGCCTCTCTCTACTCTTTCGTCGGCCATAAAATAGTAATTAGCGACTAGTGATTAGTTTCTCAATAAATTTTGCAGCTTCAAAAATATTTTCTTCCTCAAACCATTTGCCGATGAGCTGTAAGCCAACCGGTAGATTACCAATCTTTCCGGCAGGTATGGAGATGGCCGGTAAGCCTGCTAAATTAACTGCGACAGTATAGATATCCGCCAAGTACATTTTAAGTGGATCTTTGGTGTTTTCTCCGAGTTGGAAAGCCGTAGTGGATGTGGTTGGTCCCAAAAGCAAATCTATTTCCTCAAAAGCCCTGGCGAAGCCTTCTTTTATAACCCTTCTTACTTTTTGAGCCTTTATATAATAAGCATCGTAATAGCCTGCTGAAAGAGTATATGTTCCGAGCATGATCCTCCTTTTAACCTCGTCTCCAAAGCCGGCGTGCCTAGACTTATTATACACCTCAAGCAAATTTTTTGCTTCTTGGTGGGAAAAGCCGTAGCGGATTCCGTCGTATCTGGCTAGATTAGCCGATATCTCGGCCGGAACTATTACATAATAAGCGGCCAGGGCGTATTCAAAACTCGGTAGACTAATTTCTTTAAACGCGACTCCGGCATCTTTCATTTTTTCAATAGTTTTCCTTATTTTTTTCTCAACCTCCGGATCCAATCCTTCAGAGAAATATTCTTTTGGAATTCCAAAAACCAAATCTTTGCGTTCTTTTTTTGAGGGCAAGGGAAGGTTTTTTACTGACGTTGAGTCAAAATCATCACCGCCGGAAATGGCTTTATAAATGATTTCAGCGTCGTCCACTGTTTTGGTTAAAGGTCCGATTTGGTCTAGGGAAGATGCCATAGCGATCAGGCCGTGGCGCGATACGGTGCCGTAAGTTGGCTTGAATCCAACTGTTCCACAAAAAGATGCCGGCTGACGGATAGAGCCTCCGGTATCGGAACCAAGCGCGCCTAAACACATATTTGCGGCCACAGCGGCGGCGGAACCACCAGAGGAGCCCCCCGCCACTCGTGAGGAATCATGTGGATTTTTGGTCGGGCCAAAAGCAGAATTTTCGGTAGAGGAACCCATGGCAAATTCGTCCAAATTGGTTTTCCCGATTAAAATAGCCCCATGTTTTTTAAGTTTAGAAATTACGGTTGCGTCGTATGGCGCGACAAAATTTTCCAAGATTTTTGATCCGGCCGTGCAGATTTTATCTTTAACCAAAATGTTATCTTTGACTGCGATTGGTATCCCAAAAAGAGATGGGATTTGGGGAGAATCTTTTTTGGGGTATCCTGACAGTTCTTCGTCTTTTTTTTTGGCCTCTTCCAAAGAATCATCAAAGATATTTAGATAGGCATTCAAATCTGTATTGTGTTTTTCAATTTCTTTCAGACACGAAGACACCAGCTCGGTTACCGAGATTTTTCTTTCGGCTATATTTTCTGCAGCCTCTTTAATTGTTAGATGTGCCGGGTTCATGAAAAGATGGCTCTAACTTTTATCCAATTTTCTTTTGTTTCGGGGGCACCCCCCAGCAATTCTTCGGCCTTGTCCTCTAATTCTTGGGTAACTTCCTCATCTGGCCGCAAGATATTAGCCAGCTCCACCCCGCCGGTTACAGGCAAAATTCCGGTTGTGTCTACTTCATTTAGTTTTTCTATAAAATCCAAAATCTCCGAGAGTTCTTTCTCAAATTTAGTTTTTTCTTTTTCGCCAATCTCCAGCCGCGCCAGTTTGGCTATATGTTCAACATCTTTTTTAGAAATCATATATATTATTCTAGCATGTTTAAAAATTCTTTTTCAGAAATTGTTTTGACCCCCAATTTTTTAGCCTTATCTAATTTAGAGCCCGCGTCTGATCCAGCTATTACATAATCAGTTTGAGCGCTTACAGATTCGGATACATCTCCGCCTTTTTCGCGGATCATTCTTTTGGCTTCATCGCGGGCCAGGCTTTCCAGACCGCCAGTGAGGACAAAAGTTTTTCCCGCCAATTTTTTAGATATTGGGCGCATAGAACCCACCTCCACTCCTGCTTTAAGAAGTTTATGAATAAATTTTTTGTGTATCTCTTCTTTAAACCAACCGTAGACACTTTCAGCTACCACCTCGCCAATGTTTGGTATTCGGCGAAGCTCCTCCAGCGAAACGCTACTCAAATTATCCAGATTTCCAAAGTGTTTGGCCAAATCAAACGCCGTTTCCTCGCCTACATGCAGAAGGCCAAGGGCATAAATAAATCGGGATAGTTCTATTTTTTTTCTTTCTTGGATCGCCTCCACCAAATTGGCCGCTGATTTTTCGGCAAATCGCTCCAGATGTTCCAAATCCTTTTCTTTGAGCAAAAAAAGGTCGGCGGCGTCTTGGATTAAACCCTCATCCAGCAGGCGGTCAATTATTTTTGGCCCCAAGCCTTGTATATCAAAAACGTTTTTAGACACGAAGTGATAAATCTTCTCTCTGTTTACCAAGTCGCATTTTTCAGGGTGTTCGATCCGATAGGCTACCTCACCCTCTTGTCGCATTACTTTTTGTTTGCAGAAAGTTCTCGGCATGTTGAACTCGCGGGAATAGCCCGGCCGTAATTTTTTTAAAACTTTTACAATGTCGGGTATTACATCTCCGGCCCTTTGGATTATGACCGTATCTCCGATTCTTACGTCTAGCTTTCGGATTTCGTCCATATTGTGCAGGGTGGCGCGTGATACCGTTACCCCGCTGACTTTTACTGGCTTAAGCACGGCTACCGGAGTCAGAACCCCGGTGCGGCCTATCTGCACGATAATATCTTCTACAATCGTGGTAGCCTCCTCCGCAGGGAATTTAAAAGCCACTGCCGCGCGCGGGGTCTTGCCAACCACTCCAAGCTGTTCAAAAATTTCATTTTTATTTACCTGCACGACAATACCGTCAATCAGTGAAGGCAGTTTTTCTCTTTCCCGGAGAATATCTTTCCAAAATTCCTCTATTTCATCTAAGCTCTTGCAAAGCTTTGCTTTTTCTATGGTTTTGAATCCTAAAATTTTGGCTAGTAAGTGTTCTTCTTCGTGGGTGCGCTGGCCCACATCGGTTACAATGTCGTATACCAGAAAGTCTAATTTGCGGGAGGCGGTCATTTGGGGATCAAGCTGGCGCACGGAACCCGCGGCAATATTTCGAGGATTGGCAAAAAGTGGAAGTTTTTTCTTTTTCTGTTCTCGGTTTATTTCCTCAAATGTTTTTTTGGACATATATATCTCCCCTCTCACTTCCAGTGTTTTTGGCAAGTCACCCGAAATTTTTTTTAATTCCGGAAAATTCTTAAAAATTTCTTTAATTGCTGCATGTTCCCTAAAATCTTCCGGACTAGCCAAGGACATGGGTATGGAATCAATTGTTTTTAAATTTTCCGTAACGTCTTCTCCCACCTTGCTGTCTCCGCGAGTTGAACCATTTTTCAATACCCCGTTTTCGTATATAAGAGAGACGGCGAAGCCGTCAATTTTTATTTCAGCAAAATATTCTAACTTTTGCTGAGCCGGCAGAAGTTTTTTTATTCGGTTATCCCAGTCCTTTAGTTCATCCACGGAAAAAACATCCCCTAGAGATAGCATGGGTTGGCTGTGAGAAATTTTTTTGAAACCCTTTAAAACCAGCCCCGCCACCCTTTGAGTCGGCGAGTCGGAGGTAACCAGATCTGGAAATTGTTCTTCCAGTTTGGAGAGTTCGTGTTTAAGAGAATCAAGAGCGGCATCGGAGATTTCTTGACGGTTTAGAACATGATAAAGATAGCGATGATAGTTTATCTCGCTTTTTAGTTTAGCTATACGTTTTTTAGCTTCTTCTTTGGTCATTAGTAAGTCAGGTTAAATCCTCTTCTGATTATTCTGCTCGGGTTGGTTCCGCACCGATATTGTCCCAGCACTTTTATTTCTGTAGTTGCGGGGCTGGTTGTTTTGCTCACGCTTAAATCGTAGCAACCTCCGGAGGAGGCTGACACCCCCGTTTCTGTATAGCAGGGAATACCGGGGGTTGAGATACATACTCCGTAAGTATTTCCAACATAAGTAATCCTATCCAGATACAAAGTTTTTTCAATGCCCTGATCGGCGGAGTAAAAGGCCAAAAAAGAATCGGCAATCTCTCCGGATATTCTTATCTGTCCGAAAATAACGTTAAAAATTCCTAGGCCAATGGCCATAATGGAGGATAAAATAGTAACCACGAGGAGCATGGTAATACCCTTCTTTGACTCCAGACATTTCAATACCTCAATATTTAAATATTTAAACATTATTTTAAGTCCCTGATCCTTTGCGTTATGGTTGTTTGCAAACCCAAAGAAGAATCTAGCTGGTATTTTGTTCCTTTAGATTTTCCCGAGAGATTTATAACCACCCAAGGCTGTCCGTCGTCTGGGCCGGAAGTTTGTCCTCTTATTTGAAAATCCAGGCGGTCAATCTCCACATCCTCGGAAGTGAAGGGTTGGACTATTCCGCTTACTCCATCGCAATCAGCCGGGGTTGGGGTCAGGGTAGCTCGCATGACGGTTTTGGTTGAGGCATCTAGAAAATAAGCCCGGTCTTCGTTTAAGGAAGTCTTGAAGGCAATGCCTGTTCCGCAGGCGCTGTTTACCGCATAACTGTTTCCAGTCCGCATTTCCTTCGTTATCAGTTCTAGACTGAAACGGATATTATCTAAAATCGTCTGTACGTTACTGGCTTTTAATTGAGCGTTAGATACTTGCAACATCACGCTTATCGCCGTGGTGACTATAACCGAAAAAAGGCCGATGGAGATAATCATTTCAAGCAAAGTAAAACCTTTACTGGATTTCAATATTTCAATATTTAAACGTTTAAATACCATTTCTATTTCCAATTATAAATTCTTTCTTTAACCACAGTGCTTTTATCCAACCCCCTCTCGTTCCAAGTCAGGGTTACTGTCACATCGGCTATGTCGGACGCGGGTATTACGCCCTCGGCACTTCCGGGCTGGGTCACGTCCACACAGCGCTGGAAAATTGTGTCTGATCCTGCGGAATAGCCATACTGTCCGCCGGCACTTATTTTAAGAAATTCATTGCAATTGGCAGAGAATCTCGGATTTGGCAGGCTTTTACCGGCACAGCTTATGGTGTCTATTTGGGTTACGTCAGCTTTTAAATTTGATCCCGTGAGACTTCCAGCCCCGTCGGAGTCCTGCAGCCAACTCCAAGAAGCATCCTCTTTAAGAAAAGAGCAAATCACATTATTTTCCCTCACGACCCTCACCGCTTCCAAAGCCTCCTGCGCGAGATTGTTGGCTATGAGTTTGTTGCGGGAAAAAGCGGAGCTAAAAATCCCTTTGGTTATTAAGTATACCGGACCGACCACGGCGGCAGTTATGACCACGAGAGCAATGATGGTCTCAAGCAAAGTAAAACCCCTGCTAGATTTAAATATTGCGATGTTTAAACGTTTAAATATCATTTCACTGTTATCTGCCCGCTGGTTCTTACGGTGACTGTCTTAGTTTGTCTTGTGGTGGGGGCTTCGATTTTTATATCCACTTTATTTCCCACCACCACTCCGTCGGCTTGAGTTATGACTATAGAGGCTTCGGGGGCGGTAAAAATTATGTTTATTTTTGATTGATTACCGGAAGGAGTGTTTAGTTCAAGCACTCGGATATTTTTTAGAAAAACCTCGTCTTCTCCTATTTTTTCTGATAAACCGCTGTATTTAAAATCCCGTGGTGTGGGGCTATCAAGATCGGCAAAAATTCTGTAAGAGGAATCATTTATTGTGAGCTCAAGTCCCACGGCCGGAGGCAGGGTGGCGACAGCGGGAGATCCCACCATTTGCTCTGTCACCGCAAGCGAGGCATTTTGGGCTTTGCGTATATTTAAGGCCAGCTCTCGGACCGAACGGTTCAGCGCTCCGTTCTCGTTAAGTCCGGTGAAGCTGAACAAAACCACTGAACTTATGGCGGTAACAATGCCCAGCATTACCACAACCTCGATCATGGTGAAGCCGCGGCGCAAAACCGTAGCGTATTTAAATATCGAAATATCGAAATATCGAAATATCATTAGTTGTTCCATTATATCCCAAACAAAAAAAGCCCCATAGGGCAAGGTTAAAAATGGCCACTAGTTTTTCTTAATGGTGTAGTTATCGCCTCCTTTTATGGTTAGGCCGTTTAGTTTGGGTCCGACCAATTTTTTATTGCGGTATATTACCCAATGCCCCTTTACACCCCCTATGCTTTCTATACCCCCGTTTTTAATAACCAATTTTAGTTTGCCAGATCCAAAAGATGATTCTAAAACCGTTGCCAGGGAAAATTCTTGATAAAAATCGGCCACAAAAATCCTCTTTTTACCGTTGCTATAATCTATTTCAACCCAGCCTTTAACGGACTCATTCATTGAAGTTATGGGAGAGGATAGACTCTTGCTCACGCTAAGATATTCTTTTAAGGAAGATATATAAAAATATCCGGTTAACAGCAAAACAAAAACCGACCATCCAATTACAACCAACCAGCACTTATAATCTCTACCGAGAATCTTAAAGATATATCGATATGCCGATATATTGATATAAGATTGTTTTTTATTCTTTCTTTTTTTTGTTTTTCTAGCGGCCATTTTTTAGAGACGACCTCATAACAAATAAATTAAACCGCTCCACATAAGAAAACCGCCCCCGAAGATATAAGCTAAAAGTGAGCCTAGTAAAATAAAAGGGCCAAAAGGAATCAAATACTTTATTTTATTTCTTCCATGCAAAAGTATTAGCCCGATACCCATTATACCACCAGTCCAGAAAGAAAATAAGAAAGCTGCTATGGAAAGAGGGTATCCAACCAACAAAGAGGAGGCCAAAATCAATTTGGCGTCTCCTAAACCCATCCACCTCCCTTTTGAATATAGCCAAAGAACGAAGAAAAATGCGGCAATAACTATGGCCGCCATCAAATCAGTTACTAAACCAGAAAATAACCCATGGCGATTTACGGAAGCAATTATTCCTAAGATCAATAAAACTATAACCGGCCCGTGGGGTATAATTTTGGAACGCAGGTCTGTAGCGACAATAACAATAGCTGAAGAGACAAGCGCCAATCCAAAAATCAGCCATTTAACAAAATTATCCGTATCCCACGGGCTGTAAGTGGTGGCCAACATATAAAAAACACCCGAGAATGCCAAACCAGTTATCAGTTCAACCCAAAAATACTGTTTTAAAAGGACGGCGCCGCAATTACGGCACCGTCCTTTTTGGATACAAAAGCTAATTAAGGGTATTAGTTCTCTGGCGGTGAGTTTAGTTTTACAGCTACGGCAGGATGATCTGCCTCCCAGGCTCTCATTTTTAACCGATCTAATAATGACTACATTCAGAAAACTGCCGATTATCAAACCCAGTGTAAAAATTAAGAAAATTGCCAGAGATAAGCTTAAGGTAGCCAAAGTTTACGGAGTTACGTCGTATAGAGGATCAGTCCCGGCAAATCCTTGAGTATAAGCCGCCGCTCCGCAACCAGCCGCCGCAGATGTACAGTCCCTGTCTCCATTAAGCGCTGGGTTGGTTGTCTCCTCCAGAGTTGCTCCCAGATGGTAAGTCGTTCTTAAGCCGGTAGCAGGGCTTGCATAGGAGTAGCAGGTGGTGGAAGAGCTTGGATCTCGCGGAACTTGTGGGATATAGCCTGTAGTTACTAGCACCTCAAGACCTTTGGCGTTGGCCGTGGCGTCGCAGGTTGCGGTGGCTACTGGGTATTGATTACCTTGCGCATCAAAATAAAGCTCAAGGGCCAGCTGAATCTGCTTAACATCGGTTACGCGGCGAGCATCTCGCGATTTTCTTCGGGCGTTGTTAAGGGAGGCCAGCACTATAGAAGCCAATACTCCGATAATGGCGATAACTACCAACAATTCAATCAAGGTAAAACCACCTTTTGTTGAATGTTTCTTAAATAGTTTAATCATTAGAATTTCAAAATTAGTTAAAAAGGTTAGTCGACCTTTAGAAACTGCTTCTTGTGTACATAGATTATACTACACTTTCGGGCGGTTGCTGTAAAAGCGATTATCCACAAGTGGTCCAGATTATATATTTCCAACCATGTTATAAAGCGGCACCAATACGGATCCCACCATAAGACCCACCCCTAACCCCAACATTATAATCAGAGCCGGTTCAATCAAAGACACCAGGTTTTCCACCAGCGAATCCACTTCTCGGGTGTAATATTTAGAGACATTAGCTAAGATGAAGTCAAGTTTTCCTGAAGCTTCCCCGATTCTTATCATATTGGTCACCATGGAGGGTATTTCCTTCGTTCTCTCAAAAGCTGAAGATATGGTGCCGCCTCCTTTTACGGCCTCTATGGCTTTGTCTATGGCGTTTTTATAAACCACGTTACCTACCACTTCTCCAGTGGTGGCGAGGGCTTTTAATATGGGTATACCGCTTATGATAAGGGTGTGTAGGTTGTCGCTTAGGCGAGCCATGAAAAGTTTTTTATATAACTCTCCTACTATGGGTATCTTTATTTGTAGAGTATGGAAGAATAATTTCCCTTTTGGGGTTTTACCCCACCTCCAGGCGGCTATGACTCCGGCCACCACCGCTACCAGTACAAACAAACCCCAGGCTCGCAAGAAATCCGATGACGAAATTACTATTTGCGTATAAAAAGGAACTTTTTGCCCAGTTTCCTTGAAAATACTCACTAGTCTGGGAATTACCACAACCAGCATTACTACCATGACTCCAAGAAAAGCCAAGGATATAAAGGCTGGATAAATAAGCGCATTTTTGGCTTTGCTGGCAAGATAAAATGACCGCTCTAAATAATCCGCCAAATAAGCAAATACTTCCTGCATCTTTCCGGAGGTTTCTCCAGATCTTACCAAACTTATATAAAAACCCGAGAAAACATCCCCGTGCTTGGACATCGCTTGAGACAAAGATAGCCCGCCGGTTACATCATCCAAAACTTCCGAAATTATCTTTCTCAAAGAATCTTTGTTGGTTTCTCCCATCAGGGTTTTTAAAGCCTGCGTCAAAGGGATTTGGGCCTCAAAAAGGGTTGATAGTTGTCTGGAAAAAATAACAATGTCCTTGTGTTTGATCCCGCTTCCTATTTTTATATCAAAAAAACCAGGCCTAGTTTTTTCGCGTACGGATACGACGAATAGGTTGTTTTGCTGGAGCAGGTCTAAAACGGCTTCGGTGGAGGAAGTCTCCACGACTCCGTTGCGGGTCTCCCCCTCTTTGGTTCTGGCTTGGTATTCAAATACAGGCATGACGAAATATTAAAATAGTTATTAATTACTCCCAACTCTTCATGGCAAGTCCCATGGCCGCGGCATAAGAGTTTAACTTGCTTTTGGGTATGTAGGGGATATGACCGTGGTCGGTCCAAAGTTTTTTAATTATAGGAACTTCGGCTCTTGTTACGGGGATTTTTAAAATGGCGGCCAAATAAGTATCAAGACCGAGCAGGTTGGAATCTCCTCCAGCCAAAAAAAGCTCCTTTATATCAAGATTGGAACTATGCAGGTGGTGGCTATGGGTTTGGTAGTATTCTATAGCCCTTTTGAGTTCATCTGAAAGTACTGATATGGCCGGGGTAAGGGCCGCAAACAATTTGCCATCCGCAAATTTTTTGTTTAATCCAACGGTTTCCTTAAACTCTATAGCCTTGGATTTCTCCACCTTCAGCTCTCTTTCTATGTTTTCCTCCAAAATTTTCCCGCCCAGTTCAATTGTGGTGGTAAATACAATTTCACCGCCAGAGATTATCATAATTCCCGTCCTGGTCTGGCCGAAGTCCAGAATCAGCATGGGTTCGGTGGATTGGTTTTCTTGCAATACAACTCGGGTTACAGACTGGGCTTCATGTTCTAAGGCCAGCGGGTTTAATCTACTCCCCTTAAGCACTCTTAAATAGGATTCAATAACTGTTTTGGGATAGGCCACTGTAAGCACATCCAGATGATCCATCTTGTTTTCTGAATCCGCTATTTCATAGTCATAAATCAGCTGATCCAATGGCAAGGGGACGTTGGTCTCTATCTCCCAGCGCACGGTTTGGGCAATATCATCTTTTTTCACCTTAGGCACCTGGATCAATCTTAAAAACCCCTTCTCTTCCGGCAGAGATACGGCAAAAGCAGAGTCACGAAAAGCCCTGCCTTCCCGTCTAAGCCAGTTTTTTAACAAAGAAACCAAAGCCTCCTCCTGTATGATATCGCCTCGGTCTATCACCCCCTCCGGCAATTCAATTTCTCCAAAGATCACGGAACCCAATGCGGGCTTCCGTACAAATTGTAAATATTTAATGGTCCTATCTGAAATATCAAATCCCACCACGGGTATATCTACCCAAGAGTCAGTAAAATGCAAAAATTTTTGCTTGAGAGAGATCACATCTTTAGTATACCACTTTTCTTGGTACGATACTCAACATTAATTGTCGCGGGTTCCCTCGGCTATATGGTCTTGAGACACGGCTCGTCCGCCCAGCGGCGGACTCCCTAAGCAAAAGTTGATTTGCGTCTAAGAAGCCGACCATGCCAAATCAACTTTTGATTGTCTCAAGGACCACATAGCCTCGACCCGCTATTTCTAAAATTTGTCGTGGATAACATCTTGCCGCTATCCATCATTGCCTGCCTGCCGGTAGGCAGGCGAGAATCCTCGCTTGGTGGGGTGATGAGGTAATCTAAAAAACACTGCACATAAGCCAAAAATTCAACGGCTCAACAGGATTACCCGTTGAGCCGTTACCCCAAATACTTGACTTTTTTGATAAATAGGAGTATAATTGAGGCACAGATCAAAGTTGACAACTGGTGTGCTGGAAGGTGTGCCTAAAACCAAAACTTCCTAAATCAGGAGGAAAGACATGAAGATTCTGGTGTTTGACGACAGCGAGCTTCATCGCAGAGCGGCGGAAGCGCTTCTCGTGGGTCACAACCTCACGGTTGTGGGCACCTACGAAGAGGCAGAGAAAGCTCTCTCACGGGATGTGGATTACGAGAAGGCCGAGGAGATTCTCAAGGCGGAGTTCGGCGATTTCAATCCCTACGAGAAAGGGGTAGACAACGACCGTAGGATGGCTTACTTCGTTGCCGAGGAAAAGGCGAGAGAAGCATCAAGGAATAGGCCAGACTTCGACGTGGTTCTCACCGACCTGCTCGTTCCCGCGTCACGGAAGGCGCAAGGTCCAGAGGGCAAAAAATTCATTGGTCAGGAGATGCCCCTCGGTTCCATCATCGCCCTTCGCGCTCTGTCCGCAGGGGTGAAGATGGTCGCGGTGGTGACGGACATGAACCACCACAACCATCCTGCGTCCGCGGCTTTCGATGGATTTATGCCATTTTCCATCGGCGACACCAAGGTCATTTGCACCAACCAGGCCACGGCCGTCGTGGATGCCGAGACTCTCCAGCGAGTCAGCCGTACGTTTCGGGAAAGTGAGGAGGGGAAGAAAAAGTATCCCGTGCAAGCTGACTACAGAAACAAAGGACTCACCTACGTCAAGGCGTGGGACGAGGTTCTGTCCCAGCTCCAAGAGAAGCCAGTATAGGGCGATCGGTCCGGGCTAGCCCTAAAGACAACAAACAAAAAAGCCATCAGCTACGCTGATGGCTTTTCACTTTTCCATTTCTTCTATCAAATCCCTTTTCAGAAAAAATCTTGGCCCCCCGATAGTATATACTAGACTAAGATTTTTTAAGAAAGAGTGGGTCGAGTGGTATTCTGATTATAGATATTCCGTTAACCACCGGTCGAGGCCATACCTTGAGGAGACCACAATGAGTCGAGCGGGCAGGGTTTTTCTGCCTTTGGCAGAAAAGAGCGAGGCGAATTCTGAGAAAAATTCCTCGCTGGGGAATTTTTACGTGTCTCCGAGGGGTGTGGCCGAGAAACCGGTGGTTACTGTGGTAGTTGTGTCTGAAATCAGGATACCAGAGGGGACCCGCGACAATGATAAAAGGGATAAAGAGGAATAATAGGATTAAGGGGAAACTAAGATTTTTTACCTATTCCACTTCTTTCCAATGCTTTATATCAAACCCTCCGGCCGGGCCGGAAGAGAAACGGACATTTTGCAGAGCAGTTTCGTAAATGAGCGTAACATTATTATCTAGGTTTATAGCATAACCGGCCAATTCGTTGATAGTTACATTGTTGTGGACGTTGACCAACCCCTTATGAGCGTAAAAAATTGCTCCGGAAGCGTTGTTATGCAAATCAATAGCCCCGCCATGGTGTCCTCCTCCGGTAGCCGTGCTTAAAAGCATTAAGTAGCTTCCGAGAGTGCCTGACCCACTAAACTGCCCGTTGTTGCTTAGATGGATTGTGCCGTCAGCCACCACCATACCGCTAAGTTCTCCGTAGCTGCTACCCAAAACCACCTTAGCATTGTTAGAAATATCTAAATTGCCAACCACCCAAACTGTACCGGTTAAAGTCAGGGTTTGGCCTCCTTGGCAATTTGTGCTCAAGATAAGATTTCCGGTTATTTTTTTTGGACCAAGAGAGATATTGCAGGCGGTTGGCGCAAAATCTCCATTAGCTTGGCATTGGGGCTGTATGCAAGTTCCACCCAAAGCCGAGTCATTTTTCCAAGCGGTTATCATTTGATCAGTTACGGGCATGGTAAATTTAGCCGGAGGGGTGGGAGGGGTCGTCGGGGTGGTTTGCGAACCCGTTATGGCGCAAGCGGTTGAGCTGTTATAAGCCGCGTTGCCAGTGATAGTGCAATTGGAAATATTATTGGCATTTATGTTGCCCGTTACGGTTCCGCTGTTGAGGCTAAAGGCGCTGGCGTTGCCACCCACGGTTACTGCATCCATAATCTCTGCTTCGGCATTTCCGTTTACGGTCACATTGGAAAGTCTTTGGAAAGCCCCGCCCATATACACCCGAAAATCTAAATCGCCGGTTATATTGGCCCACCCGCCCTGGCTCCAATCCGAAGTTTTTTTGGCCGCTCCTCTAGTGTATCCGCCAGCCGAATCTCTGCCCCAGACCAGATAATTACTGCTATCAAGCGAGGCATCAAGTACCAGCCAATAATTGGTGTTGGCTGTTAAGGAAGGTTGAGTTGGGAAATAAAGACTAACCCATCCGTAAGATCCTCCGATCGGGGTTGTGTTTAAAACGGCTGTGTCCAGAACATCGGCAGGATTGGTGCCGGGTGTGCCGCTCACGTCACGGACTAGACGCAAGGTCGGATTTACTGGATTACCAACTTTCCGAAGAAATAAATCTGCTTGGGTTATGGTAGCGCTAATTGTCGGACGAAAACTCATACCTACATCAATTTGGGGATTTGCCGGAGAGCAGTCCTGATCCCGACAACGGGCAAATTTGAGCCGAGGAGTTTGATTGTCATAATAACTTATCCGTCCAAAGCCATCGCTTCCCATACGCAGAAAACTGTAATGCCCAACGTCATCTCCTTCAGTGTCGGTAACGGAAATTACTTTGGTGGTGCAGTCGGCATTGGTACAGCGGGCAAATTTTAGACCACCATCCCCCCAGTAACTTATTCTCGCGAAACCATCAGAACCCAATTGCATGGAATTATATTTTCCTATGTTGTCTACCGAGTCCACAACTGTAATAACTTTTAGATTGCAATCTATGCTTGTACAGCGAACAAATTTTAAATCTCGGTTGGTGTCATCATAATAACCTATGCGAGCGAAGCCGTCCGCACCCATGGCTATGTTGGTTTTTAAACTTCCCAAATCTCCGGTGGAGTCTATGGTATTGTTGTTGGCCGCTTGGCAATCAATTTGCAGACAGCGGGACATTTTCAAGTCATCACTGGTCTCGTTTTGATAACTTATACGAGCAAAACCGTCAGATCCTAAAGCCACGGAGGTATATTTACCCGTGTCGTTGATTGAATCAACCGTAAATATATTGCGGCTGGTGCAGTCTGTATTTAAACAGCGCGCAAACCGTAAATCCCCGCCAGAAATTTTGTAGTATGCAATTCTGGAAAAACCATCCGCTCCCAAGATCAAAGATGAAAATTGTCCAATGTCGGTTACGGAGGAATCTAAAACAGTTATATTTTTAGTAGTACAATCGGCGTTGGTGCAATGCACAAATTTAAGGTCTTTGTTGGTGGCATCATAATAACTTATCTGGGCAAAACCATCTGAACCCAAGGCTATGCCGGTGTACCTATATCCCACATTTCCGCCAGAATCTATAACCGTAATATTTTTAAGATTGCAATCGGCGTTTAGACAGCGGGCAAATTTTAAATCCGCGTTGGTGGTATCGTAGTATGCTATACGGGCGAATCCGTCTGAACCTAAAGCCAAGGAATTATAATCTCCGACATTGGCGGAGGCATCCACGACGGTTACTATAGTTCCCTCCACGGTGCCCACCTCTTGATCCGCATTTCTGGTCTCCCAAGATTGATTTACCGCCGAAGAACTGCCTACCGCAACATATGCATCGCCAGTGATTACAACTCCGGTGTTTCCAGTAACATTGCCGTTAGAATAAAGACTGCCCTCTATGCGGGCGTTGTTGCTCATGGTAAGTCCCCCGTCTCCCACCATAGCTCCATAGGCAAAATTTGTAGGCGATATGTTTATATCCACCCTTGTTTCCAAATTTTGCTGGGATTTAGTACTTGTTCCCTCCGAGCGGATTATCCGTTTGTTGCCTTGGGTATCAATGGTGATGGTGGTAGTACCTTTACTACCAACTTTTAGCTGTTCTCCGGTGGAGAGTTGTTTGCCTGTGACGAGGCGATAGAGTGCGTCTTCGGTTCCGGATTCAGACACGTATTTTGTTTCCACCGATTTGGTGAAAGAGCGGTTGGTGTTGACTTCCTGAAGAGAAAAGAAAGATAATCCGCTGACAATAGTCAGGGAAACCAAAAGAGTTATTACAGCGGTAGTGACGGCGGCATAACCCGCCCGCCAAGTGCGGGAAATCCCAAATCCCAATTTTCCAAACCGTTTTGAATTTGGAACATTAGAATTTAAGATTTGTTTAGAATTTAGTGCTTCGTGCTTAGGATTTTGCATTTTAGTATGCTCCTCTCAATGACATTATAGCATTGAGGGTGGTGGATGCTATGGGTAGATTAACCGGTGCGTTGTAACTTGCCCTTAAGGTCATTTTAACTGCGTCTCGATCAAGGCTTTGTATTATTCTTTCCAGATAGAAATAATCTATTTTGACCGAAGCGGCGGAAACCGGTATGGCGTTTTGACCTTCTTGTCTCATCCACAAGCGCCCATTATCTACCCAAAAGTCGGTATAAGAAGTGGGGTGATTGGGGTCAGAGTTTCCTCCCACGACCAAAGAAAGCTGCCCTAAGTTAGCGTTAAAAATGCTAGTGGGTGAATAAATTTCCGCGGATTGGGCAATGGTTTTTTCCATTCTCTCTAAAACAAGCCTGGCGTTAGAAACCACTTCTCTTTCTGCTCGCAGAATGTGATAGGTGTTGGAAATCTGCAGCATAAAGTTAACGATCATTACGGAAATAATGCCGAGGAAGCCTACGTAAATAACGGCTTCCAGCAAAGTAAAACCACTTTTGAAATTTTGCATTTTATTGCGCTGCATATACTCTAAATCCATAATCATATTGATCTAAAGCCTGTCCAGTATCGCCGGGGTTGGAAAGTCGTCCTACATATCTTCTCGCCTCTCCGCCTAGATAGGGGCTTGGGGGTGTTTGCAAGTACCCCCAGTTAATTGTACCAACTGATCCACTGAAAGCATCATTGGATGACGGAACGCTTCGCAGGCGGATGTAATATTTGGTAAGCGCGCTTAAAGCCACCGGAGTAAGAAAACGAAATTCCACCCAAGTAAGCGCGGAATTGGAAATGGTGGTAGATGTAATAATATTGGAAACACCCAGCACTGCGCTGACAGGACTTGCTCTCAATTCGGCAAAGATATTGGAAGGAGACGCGGTGGTGCGTTTAAGAAATAGTTCCACCTTGCTTACTGAAATTGGTGAGGCAAGAGTGGTAAGTCCTTGCGCCGGATCGCCGTTGCCGGAATTGTTAGATGGAAAATTGGCCAAGTCACTGTCTGTAATGGCCCCCTCATAAAATATGGTTTTTGTCTCTGTGGGGCCGCCCAGAGGCTCTTGGAAATTTGTCAGATAAGTTACCAGCTCTATTTGTTTAGCTGGACTCCCCCAAGTTACTCGGCTGGTAACCAGTCTGGTTCCTGCATCCACCGTGCCCGTAGGACTGATTTGGTCTAAAACGTTGCGCCTGACTTCTCCTAAAATCACCAAGCGGGTGTAGCCATTAATAAGTGGCGGAGGTGTGGTGGTTAAAACCCATTTATTGTTTTGAATTATGGGGTAGTAAGTAGTTCCGTTAATCAAAGGAGATATATTGTTTGTCCAGGATGCATCCCTAATTGAGCGGACGGCCTCTATTGTTTCTTGAGCCAAAAGGGTAGCTTCCAGATTCTGTCTCTCGTTGCGCAAAAGTTTTATGGACAGAACCTCAGTTTGCAGAAAACCAACCAAAGCCGTGGTGACAATGGCGGTTACGATAATGATTTCGACCAAACCAAACCCCTCTAGAAAATTTTGAATTTTGAATTTTGAATTTTGAATCAAATCAGAATGAAATAATTTTTTAAAATTTAGATATTAGAAATTAGGATTTGTATCAGAACCCTAGGGTTCTGATACCGTCCCTCCAAACGTTCCTACCGTCACTGTCTGACAATTTGCCTCGTAAGTAGCAATGTCTCGGGTATCTATGGTTATATTCATCCTCTTGTTGTTTTGACGGCAATCGCGGTCTATGGATAAGACAGTATTACTGCCAGTGACAGAGGTGGTATGAATTCTCAATGTCTGATTTTGTCCTCCGACTACCACTGTTCCCGTCCAATCAAAAGTCGTCTGATCAGCATTCATGAAAACGACTATGGGGACAAGCTGGATTGTGTTCGGGTTCGGTGGATCTTCAAAAGTAAGAGTCATAGCCACAGTTCCCTGTATAGTCCAGCCAAGATTGAAAGAGCGATGTCGAGTGTCAAGGATACGGGTGTTGCTTGGTGGAGCAGATGGCCCGCTTTTATATACCCTGCCCGATTCTTCAACGGTGATATTTAGAACTTGGGTTGGAGAATTGCGAACACGCACATCAAACGAACCGAAATTATCGGTACGGCCGTCTATTTTTTTAAAAACAACATCGGGTCCTCCGCCGGCCAAATTTATATTCATTATTTCAATCGCTGAAGGAAGGTCGTGCGGCTCTGTTAAAGTAGAGGCGGCGTAATTAGATCCACGGAAAAGGGAAAATCTATTTTGTTCCAGGTGAACGCTCCAGACTGAATTATCTTCTCCGGCTAGGGCTTTAGCTTGCGCCAAGCGAAGCACGGAGACTACGTCTTGAGCCGAGGTTGTAAACAATCTTACATTTCGTGAATTTACAAAAGAGGCTAGGCCCAAAGAGCCGATAAGAACCAAGATGCTTACAGTTATTACAAGTTCCAGAAGAGTAAAACCCTTCATTGATAAATTATAAATTTAGATATTTCCCATTGACGAATAGATCGGCTGAATCATGGAGATGGCAAAAAAAGCAACCACACCTCCGATAATTACCATGAGAATTGGCTCAATTATGGTGGATAAATTCTTGGTGGTGTTGTTTACGTCTTCTTCAAAAAATATGGCTAGTCGCAGAAGCAAATCCGCCAGTTTACCCGTCTCTTCTCCGACTTGAATCATCTGGGTCACAACCGGCTGGAAAATTTTCGGATGAGTTTTGAAAATTTCGTTTAGGGGTTTGCCTTTCTGGACATCTGCCGAGGAGGCAAAGACAGCTTTTTTATAAACACTGTTGCCCAAAACCCCTGAAGTTATTTCCAAAGATCTGGTAATGGATACCCCAGACATAACCATGTAAGCCAAAGTCCGGCAGAATCTGGCCACATTCAGCTTTTTTATAAGCACCCCGAAAACCGGCAGGCGAATGACTAATTTATCCACCCCCTCTCTTACTTTTGTAATTCTCAAAGACCGCCATGCCCCCGCGCCAAGCAGTAAAACAGCTATCAGCACAAAGATGCCGTAATTAGCCAGAGTGTCGCTGATAAAAATTATAAGCTGGGTTGTCGGCGGCAAAGCAACTCCCAAGGCTTTTATGGTTTGAGTGAGAGTGGGGACGACATAAATCATCATCAAGGTTCCTACCAGCAAAAGGGCGAGAATAATTATAGTGGGGTACATCATAGCTCCTTTTACGCGGCTGCGCAGATCGTGGTCCTTTTTCATCTGATTAGCCGTTAGCTTAAGGACTAAAGTAAGCTTGCCGGTGGTCTCCCCCACCTCCACCATGTTTATAAAAAGATCGCCGAATATATTTTGATGGACCCGCAAAGAGTCGGCAAAAGATTTTCCTTTAGTGACGGAGCTTGCAATATCGCGGACGACTTCTTTAAATTTAGGATTGGCGGATTCCTCGGCCAGAGCTTCCATGGCTTTGGTGAGGGAAAGACCTGCGCTTACCATGACAGCCAAATTCCTGGCAAAAAACATTTTATCCAGTAAGGTGATGCGGCTAAGAAAGGAAAGATATTTGCTAATATCTAGTTGAGCTAAGCCCCCGAAGGTCTTTTTACCTTTCTCTTTCGAGCTCAACAAAACTAAACCATCTTTTTTAAGGTCTCCGGCAAGAGCTTTTTCATTTTCGGCTTCCCTTTCCCCGTTATTTAATTTACCCGCGTTATCTGCCGCGGAATATGTATAAATCGGCATACAAAAATTATATCACAATCTTTGACCGAGGGCCTTATAAATGTTAACATTAGACGTAATTTGGAGGCGTGCCGGAGCGGCTTAACGGAACGGTTTGCTAAACCGTCGGCGTCTAAAAAACGTCACAGAGGTTCGAATCCTCTCGCCTCCGAAAATATATTTATAATAATTTTTGCAACAAGGAAAGTTCATTGAAAAATTGGCTTAAGTTAATTAAAATTAGTTTGCGCAGTACTTTGAAAGGAGAATAAAGAATGAGAGTCATGCTTTCTGTCTTGGTGATTGCTCTTCTTTTGGCAGAGCCGTCTGATGCCAAGTCTGAAAATAAGCATTTCTGGAGAGATAACTCAATTATGTACGCAGGCCAATGGGCTTTTACCTTTACCATTAATTACGGAGGCTTGGGCAAGCGTTTTCGTAAGCAAGCAAGCTTCAAAAAATTTGGCCGCAACTTTATATCTCTGCCTGAATTCAAAGATGGCGATTCGTTTGCCACCAACTACATTGCTCATCCCTTGGTCGGAGCTTTTACTTATTATATGTTTAGAAAACAGGGCCATAGCGTCAAGAAAAGTTTTTGCGCGACAGCCCTGCAAAGCACTCTTTTTGAATACACCATAGAAGGGTTTGTGGAGCGTCCTAGTGGTGTGGACTTAATAGTTACCCCTGTAATTGGCGCGCCTCTGGGCGCGAAAATGGGGAAATGGATACTTCCAGCTTCTGCTCTAATGATTATCATAAGGGTCACTTTCTTGTAATCCGCAGGATCAACTCTGCGGATTTTTTGTTGACAAAACCATCTTTTATGTTTAATATATATAACCCAGGTTAGTTATATAAATGACGTTCTTTAAAAAGGAGAGTATATGGTTGAAGTTCCGAAAATTGTCCTCACTGGCGGACCGAGAGCCGGAAAAACTACCGCTCTTTGCTTTTTGCAGGAAAAGCTGTCGGATTTTGGATTTTATCCCCTGCTTATCCCCGAGACTCCTACCATGCTTATTAAATCCGGTGTAACTCCTGTCGGTGAGTTTTTCTCTGTACGAGATTTCCAGAGGTTGGTTTTTAAACAGGTAATGTTTTTGGAAGATCTGTACATGCAGGCTGCCAGAAAGATAAACCATCCTAAGCCCATGGTTATATGCGATCGAGGACTTATGGATGGTGAGGCCTATGCTGGCCCAGATCTTTTTAAGGAAATAGTCCAATCTTTTGGATTGGATATTCCGAAGGTAAGGGATGAGCGGTACAACGGAGTTGTCCATCTGCGCAGCAGCGCTTTCATGGGAAATGAATTTTATCTCCAAAGAGATAATCCTGCTCGAATGGAAGATGCTGAAGAAGCCAAGATAAGGGATGAAAAAACGCTCGAAGCCTGGATCGGACATCCCCACTTGAGAGTTGTTGATAGCTCTCTGGATTTTAAATCCAAGATGAGGAAACTGCTTGCGGTGGTTTGCAGGCTTATCGGTTTTCCCGTTCCTTTGGAGATTGAAAGAAAATTTTTGGTTGAAAGATTAACCCCGGCTTTCTATGATATTCCTAAGCAATTCATAGAAATAGAACAGGTATATATCCATGATCCGGTTTATCCGCTGGCCAAGGAAGTAAGGATAAGAAAGAGAATGCAGGGCGCATCTTCTGTTTATTACCAAACCTTAAAAGAATATGTGGGGCTAGGCGTAAGGGCGGAAAAGGAGTTCTGGATAACTTCTGAAGAATATGAAAAGAAGAAAAACGAACTACAAGAAGCCGGAACTATGATAATAAGAAAGAACCGTTGTTGTTTTGTGTATGCCAACCAATACTTTGAGCTGGATTCTTTTATCCATCCAATTAGCAATTTAATGGTGCTTGAAATAGAGCTGACTGAAGAAGGCGAAGGTATAAATATTCCTTCTTGTATTGAAATTAAAAGAGACGTTACGACAGATCCAAATTTCTCTAACCGCAATCTTGCCCAGATTCATTAAAAACCTAATCTCGCGTTGTAAAACGCGAGATTTTTGTATAGAATATTTTTATGAGTCCTCGCCCACTTAAAATGAGTATTGTGGCCATGCGCGTCGCGCTTGGCATTATTTTTCTCTGGTTTGGTCTCCTAAAGTTTTACAGTCCCAATCCGGTTTATGATCTGCTCAAAGCCACTTTCTCTTTTCTGGCCGACCCCCCGGGGATATATTTTCTGGGCGCGCTGGAAATGTTGATCGGCCTCGGGCTTATAATAAATATTTTCCCCAAAATTACGCACAGAATTTTAATCCTGCATCTTCTTGGAACCTTCGCGACTTTCTTTATATCTCCCGGCATCATGTTTGATCCCTACTTTCCTTTTCTGACCTTAGTCGGCGAGTTTGTAGTAAAAAACTTTGTCCTAGCTATCGGGGGGCTAATAGTGCTTTGGGGTTCTGCTCTTCACGCAAAAAATAATGGCTAATTTTTCTATCACCGAGATAACCAAAGAGTCGGGTTATAATCCCCTTCTGATTTCTCCCATCACCTCCTTTCATCAGGCGTTTTTTTATGGAGAGTGGCAAAAAAAAATGGGGCGGCGCGTACGCCGTTTTAAAATAGAAAAAGATGGACACGTTTGGGGCTTTTTTCAGCTAATTTTATATCCTCTTATTTTTAATAAAACCTACGGCTATATTCCTCATGGGCCGATTATCGCCGGAGAACCGGAAAAAGGATTTCTGGAAGAATTTCGGAAAACTATACACAAGGTATTGAAAGAAGAAAACGCCGTCTTTGTCCGTTTTGATTTTTTTCCGGAATACGAAAAATTGATAAAGCGCCAAGGCTATAGAAAAACTCCCGCCTCCAGTTATCATTCGTCCGCGTTTCAGTCCAAATTTAACTGGGTGGTGGAAATAGATAAAGATCCGGAAGAGATACTGGCAGACACCCACAGCAAAACCCGCTACCGCATCCGCTATGCTCAAAAACACGGAGTGGAGGCCGGAGTTGTCCGCGGAGAAGATATGCGGAAATATCTGGAT
>JAUYPW010000009.1 GCA_030697525.1 bacterium | reverse complement strand
TTCCTGTCGGGTATCTATCTCCTTGCCTCTATACAGGTTTAGTATTCTTGAAGGATCTTTCCCCGAATATGTTTTAAAATCCTGAAGCAGGCGTTGGTTATATTTGGCTCGCAATAATTCCTTAAGTTCGGGGGTATGCTCATCAGTGTTTCTTCTTCTGCTGACAACGAGATTAACTAGGTAACTGTCCACATAATTTTGGATGGCTTTTTGAACCCGTTCTTCTTCTAGTAGTGATCCTGTAATTCCAACTTTTTCTATATCCCCCTTGTCTTCTAAATTTTTTCTCATACTCGCCTCGGCTTCTCTTTGGGCTTTCTCCAGTTTTTCCAAAGCGCGGTTAGCTTCTTCCATCCTTTCTGGAAGTTTTTCCATTTGCCGCAACTCTTTATCCAGAACGAAAACATCCGAATTATCCTCTTTAAGCTGTTTATCTAACTGAGCCAGATAATGTTTTAGTATAGTTTCTCTGACCAGACCTTCTCCGGCTTTCGGGATAAGCTTCAAATCTTCCTGGGTAACAAAATTAGTTGCGTGCAAGCCGTCGTGCTTATCCAAAACATAACGATTAAGTTTTCCATGCCTTTCTTGAATTTCTTTTACGGCTGATTTTTTAATCTCCAATTGTCCTTCCGGCGTTTGCTCGTGAAGCTCTTGTATCTCTTTATTTATCTTTTCTATTTTCTTGGCGATTTCTTTCTCGGCCTTGGATAGGTGACCTCTTTCTTGGTCGGTAGCTTTGCGACGATGCCCTTTTAATTCTTTTACTTTCTCCAATAGAGCTTTTTCCGCCTCTTGATAAGACTGGACTTCTCCTGCCCCCGCAAATTTTTCTGATTTAAGCAACCCTTTAACATCTTTTACTCCTTCTTCAGCAAAAAATTCTTTTCCCTCCTCAACCGTTTTTTTGAGCCCTCTCCTTTTCTCCCTGGTTGCTTTAGCGGCTGACACCATCTCTTCTCGTCCTGTTTTCCAGCCAGCCAAGGAATCCAGAATATCTTTTTTCTCCTGCTCCAGCGCGCCAATTTTTCTTTTTATCTCTTCTTGCTTTTCAAAATCGGCAAGCTGATGAAGAACATCTTCTCTTACGCGTGCCTCCGCTTCTTTGCGCATTTCTTCTTCGTGTTCGGCTGTTATCCGTATCCTTTCGGCTTCGGCTATTTCTTTTTTCTCTTGCTTCTTTTGTTCTACAAATTTGCTTAGATCCATAAATAAAATTAAAAATATTAATTTAATTTTAACCTCTATTTCATCAAAAAACTAGGGGGGTGTTGATAAGTCCCTTGACAGCTATAAAATAGGGGAATATACTTGAGTTAGTACCATACGGAAGTGAGTTTTAAACAAAATACCGCCAAGGCTGGCGAGTGCCGCTAAATTTTATAATGTATATCAGTTTGCGAGAATAAAAGTTTAATCGCAAAATTTAATGTGAGCCCCTCTAGAAGGAGGATATTTGGGGTTCGTTTGTTTTTGCTTAAATTATTTTTTATCCCATCTACTTTTTAACTAAAACTTACTATATGGAGGCTCGTCCTCTATAGGTGAGACTATTTAATACATGCAAAAAAAGTATTTTTCTCGTCATAAGTCTCCAATAGTAGAACTTCCGAATCTGGCGGAAGTGCAACTGAATTCTTATAAATGGTTTTTTGATAGGGGACTTAGAGAACTTTTTAATGAAGTATCTCCTATTAAAGAAGATTTTGGGGGAGGGGAGCTGTCTTTGGAATTCGCGAGTTTTGGTTTGGATGAACCCAAATATAGTGAGGTTGAATCTAGAGAACACAATCTCTCCTACGAAGCGGCTCTAAGAATAAGAGCTCGACTTTCTAATAATAAAACCAATGAAATAAAAGAACAGGAAGTTTATCTGGGAGATTTTCCCCTGATGACTCCCCGAGGAACTTTTATTGTAAACGGAGTAGAAAGAGTGGTGGTGTCCCAGCTTATACGTTCCTCCGGAGTTTATTTCACAAGCTATGCTTCCAAGGGACGAAAATGGTTTGGAGCCAAAATTATCCCCAATCGCGGAGCTTGGCTAGAATTTGAGACGGATGTAGACGGAACTATAAACGTTAAAGTAGATCGCAAAAGAAAAATTTCCGCAACCAGTATTTTGCGGATTTTTGGCATGTCCGACAATCAGGCCATACTGGATATTTTTAAAGATATAGATGACCGCGAGATTGCTTATATGAAGCAGACTTTGGCTAAAGACCCCAGCAAAAATGAGGATGAAGCTTTTATTGAGATTTACAAAAGGATACGTCCGGGTGACTTGGCCACCGTTGATAATGCTAAGTCTCTAATCAAATCCATGTTTAGTTTTGACAGATACGATTTGGCGGAAGTCGGGAGATACAAAATGAATCAGAGACTGGGAATTACGGATACCGCTGAACGAATCTTAAGGGTGGAGGATGTGATAGAGGTATTGAAGGAAATAATTAAATTGAACAACAGAGGAGATGCGCAGGCGGATGACATTGATCATTTGGGCAACAGGCGTGTTCGGGGGGTTGGTGAAGTTTTACAGAATCGTCTGCGGGTTGGAGTGGCCAGAATGGCGAGAATAGTAAAAGACCGCATGTCCACTCTTGATCCTTTTACTCTTACTCCGGCACAGCTTATCAACGCTCGTCCTTTTATGGCGGCGGTGAAAGAATTCTTTACTTCTTCTCAATTGTCGCAATTCATGGATCAGGTTAATCCTCTCTCCGAGCTTGAACACAAGCGCCGCCTTTCAGCTATGGGACCGGGAGGGCTCCAAAGAGAGAGAGCCGGTTTTGAAGTCAGAGACGTTCACCCTTCTCACTATGGAAGGATTTGTCCGATTCAAACTCCGGAAGGCCCCAACATTGGTCTCGTGGGACACTTGGCGGGGTATGCTCGTCTGAATGATCTCGGGCTTATTGAGACTCCTTACATAAAAATAAGAGACAGCAAGGTTACCAAAGAAGTTGAATACTTAAATGCCGCCGCAGAACTTAAATACCGCATTGCTCCGTCCGGTATTCCAATTGATTCAGAAGGGAACATATCGGAAGAATTTGCGGAAGCAAGAGTTTTTGGAAGCCCGGGCGTTGCCAGACGGGAAGAAATTGATTATATGGATGTTTCTCCCCAGCAAGCCATAAGTATTGCCACAAGTCTTATACCTTTTCTTGAACATGATGACGCTAACCGAGCGCTCATGGGTTCAAACATGCAAAGACAAGCTGTTTCTTGCGTAAAAGCTGAAGCTCCTTTGGTGGGAACCGGTGTGGAAGCCAGAGCCGCCAGAGACTCCGGAAGAGTTATCATTGCTGAAGAAGATGGGGTGATAGAGGAAGTTGATGCCAGTCAAATATCGGTGAAGAATAAAAACGGAAAGGTTGATGTTTATGATTTAGTTTCTTTTCTGCGGACCAATGCTTTTACTTCCATAATTCAGAAACCGATTGTAAGACCGGGGCAGAAAGTAAAAAAGGGAGATCTTCTCGCTGACAGCTCCTCAACGCAGGATGGCGATTTGGCCTTGGGGCAGAATATACTTGTAGCTTTTGTTTCTTGGTCCGGCGCCAACTACGAAGATGCCATAATCATTTCGGAACGTCTTTTAAAAGATGATCGCTACACATCAATTCATATTGAAGATTTTTCCATTGATGTGCGCGACACCAAACTAGGTCCCGAAATAACCACGCCGGATATTCCCAACGTCGGCGAAGAAAAATTAAAAAACCTTGATGAAGACGGAGTGGTGCGCATTGGAGCCGAGGTGAGATCCGGAGATATTTTGGTAGGCAAAATTTCGCCAAAAGGCGAGTCCGATCTTACTCCCGAAGAAAAACTTTTACGAGCAATTTTTGGAGAAAAAGCGCGAGACGTTAAGGACACATCTTTGCGTCTGCCTCATGGCAAACGAGGAAGAATAGTCGGAATAAAAGTATTCTCGCGAGAGAAGGGTGACAAGCTGGAAGCAGGAGTCATAAAGAAAATACAGGTGGATGTGGCCCAGCTAAGAAAAATATCGGTAGGAGATAAATTAGCGGGACGCCACGGCAACAAAGGAGTTATTTCTAAAATTTTACCGGAAGAGGACATGCCACACCTTGAAGACGGGAGTCCGGTAGATATGATCTTGAATCCTTTGGGTGTAGCTTCTCGTATGAACCTGGGACAAATTTTAGAAACCCACCTGGGGTGGGCGGCAAAAATTTTGGGGTATAGGGCGGCAACTCCGGCTCTAAACGGAGTTACGGAAGAGGAAATTAAAGAAGAATTGCGAAAAGCGGGACTGCCGGAAGACGGCAAAGTAAAACTGTTTGACGGACGAACTGGTGAGGAATTTGGCCAGAGAGTAACTGTCGGGTATTCCTATATAATGAAGCTCATCCATTTGGTGGAAGATAAAATTCATATGCGATCTATCGGTCCCTATTCTCTCATTACCCAACAGCCTTTGGGAGGTAAAGCCCAATTCGGAGGCCAAAGATTTGGAGAAATGGAAGTTTGGGCTCTGGAAGGTTACGGTGCCGCGCATACTTTGCAGGAAATGCTTACTATAAAATCTGACGATGTTTTGGGCCGGTCAGCCACTTATGAGGCTATAATAAATGGAGAAAAAATAAAGAATCCAAACATTCCGGCATCTTTCAATGTATTGGTAAGCGAACTGAAAGGTCTGGTGTTGAATGTGGAAGTGGTTAAAACAGAAGAGACCGCTTCCGGGGTCGCAGAGAAAGTAGATGAAATGAGACCCGTGAGAAGAAAACAAAGAGTCGTAAGATAAAAAATTATGTCCGATCAAACAAACTTAACAGACTTCAAAGGAATTGCTTTGAGACTCGCTTCACCCGAGGATATTTTGAATTGGTCTTCGGGAGAAATTACCAAACCGGAAACCATAAATTATCGCACTGGGAAACCGGAACGAGACGGCCTTTTTGACGAACGTATTTTTGGGCCGACTAAAGACTGGGAATGTTATTGTGGGAAATACAGACGCATACGCTACAAAGGGGTTGTCTGCGATAAATGCGGAGTGGAAGTCACCCGTTCTATAGTTCGTCGCGAAAGATTCGGCCATATCAAGCTTGCCGCTCCGGTGAGTCATATTTGGTTTTTGCGAGGTGTTCCTTCAAAGATAGGTCTGGTTATGGATATGTCAGTAAATGATTTAGAGAAAGTTATTTATTTTGCCGGATATATAGTTACCAAAATTGATGAAAGCGCCAAGACACAATCTTTAGATGAAATAGAAAACGAATTTAAAATTAAATCCAAAGAAATAAAGGGCACTGAATTATCGCAACTAAAGGATGCAAAAGAAAAAACCAAAGAGGAAGTCAGGGGCTTATACCTGCACCAGGTTTTATCTGAAGTTGAATATCACCGACTTTCCCGTAAATTCGGTGAGGTTTTTGAAGCTTCCATCGGCGCGGAATCTATCCGCCAGATTTTAGAAAAATTAAATTTGGAAGAACTAAGAAACAAGCTGGAAATTGAACTCCCGACTTATCCGCCGCTTGCGCAGAAAAAAGTTCAGCGTCGCCTGTCGGTGATTAAAGGAATGATAAAGGCGGGGATCAGACCGGAAAATATGTTCCTTACCGTCATTCCGGTCATCCCTCCGGACTTGCGTCCTATGGTCCAGTTGGACGGCGGACGCTATGCCACCTCCGATCTTAACGATCTTTATCGCCGGGTTATAAACCGCAACAATCGTCTGAAAAGACTTTACGAATTAAATGCCCCCGAAGTTATCACTAGAAACGAAAAAAGAATGTTGCAGGAGGCTGTGGATGCTCTTATAGATAACTCCATCCGTCGCGGCAGTTCTCCGGTGGCAAGTCAGGCGCAGAGGCGTCCGCTTAAATCTTTGGCTGATATTTTAAAGGGTAAACAAGGACGTTTTCGTCAAAATCTTTTGGGTAAAAGAGTTGATTATTCGGGCCGTTCGGTAATTGTGGTGGGTCCCGAGTTGCATTTGCATCAGTGCGGAATTCCCAAGAAAATGGCTCTGGAGCTTTTCAAGCCGTTTGTAATAAGAAAATTGATTGAAAGAGAAATTGTCCACAACATCCGCGGAGCCGGCAAGATGATTGAAGATCAAAATCCGGAAGTTTGGGCAATTTTGGACGAGGTCATAAAAGATCGCTATGTCATGCTAAACCGTGCCCCGACTTTGCACCGCTTAGGTATTCAGGCTTTCCAGCCGGTTTTGATTGAAGGCGATGCTATTCAGGTTCATCCTTTGGTGTGTCCGGCATTTAATGCCGACTTTGACGGAGACCAAATGGCCGTCCATCTTCCTCTTACCGACGAGGCACAAACAGAAGCGCGAGAAATAATGCTTTCAAGCAGAAACTTGCTCAAACCGGCGACCGGAGATCCTATTGTTGACCCCACCAAAGACATAGTTATGGGCTGTTACTATGCGACTACCATTCGCCCCGGCTTAAAAGGTGAAGGCAAGATATTTTCTTCAGACGAGGAATTAGAGATGGCTTATAATTTTAAGGAAGTTGATTTGAGATCTTTAATAAAAGTGCGCATTCCTAAGAAAAAGATTGATCCGTCGGCGAACGAAGAGGGTCTACAGCTTATCGAAACATCTATCGGCAGAATTTTATTTAACCGCACTTTGCCGGCGGATTTTCCTTATGTAAATTCCCAGCTGAAAAGCAAGGACTTGGCTGAAGTTATTGCCCAAATAATCAAAAAATATGGAATTGAAAACACGCCCCCAACCCTAGACAGTGTAAAATCTTTTGGTTTTGATTTTGCCAGCAAGTCCGGCATCTCTTGGGGTATGAACGACCTTATTATACCCACCCAGAAAAAAGAGCTTATTAAAAAAGCTGAAGAAGAAATATTGGTGGTACTTGATCAATATCAAAACGGCCTGCTGGCTGACAAAGAAAGATATGACCGGATTGTAGAGATCTGGCAGGGAGTGGTAAATAAAATAACCGAATTGGTTCCCAAGGCGCTTGATG
Organism: bacterium; assembly: GCA_030697525.1. GTDB lineage: Bacteria > Patescibacteriota > Minisyncoccia > Sungbacterales > HO2-52-23 > JAUYPW01. The sequence continues at coordinate 7,583 of JAUYPW010000009.1, read as the reverse complement.
AAGACGGTCCGGTGTGGGCCATGGTTGATTCAAAAGCCAGAGGTTCCTGGACCCAGATTCGTCAGATGTCCGGTATGAAGGGGTTGGTGGCTAACCCGTCAGGTAGGACAATTGAGCTGCCAGTTATATCCTCTTATAAAGAGGGACTAAACGTGCTGGAGTATTTTATATCCACTCACGGAGCCAGAAAAGGAACCGCGGACACGGCTCTGCGTACTTCCGCGGCGGGATACCTAACCCGACGCTTGGTTGATGTCTCGCAGGATTTAATTATTTCAGAGTCTGACTGTAAGCCCAAAGGAGGAGTTGAAATTACCAAACAAGATTCGCAAGATATAAATAAAACTCTAGGACGCAGAGCTTTTGGCCGTATGTTATTTGAAGATGTGGTAGAAAAAAATACCAAAAAAGTTTTGATTAAGGCGGGAACCATTGTTGAACGAGAAGAGGCAAGAATAATAAATGATTTTGATGTAGAAAAAATAACTGTCCGCTCGCCTTTGACTTGCCGCAGTCTCGATGGAATTTGTCAAAATTGTTATGGATACGATTTGGGCAACAACATGCTTATCCGTTTTGGACAATCCATAGGAGTGGTGGCGGCGCAGGCTATTGGAGAGCCGGGAACACAGCTGACCATGAAAACTTTCCATCTGGGAGGTGTGGCTGGAGCCGACATTACCACCGGCCTTCCCCGTGTCGAAGAAATTTTTGAAGTCAGAACCCCGCGCTGGAAGGCTCTTTTAAGCGAGGTGGCCGGTGAGGTCAGCGAAATAAAAGAAGAGGGACGCGAGCGGGTGGTCAGAATTGAGTGGTTCTCGGAAAAAGACAAAGACAGCGGAACCAAAGAATACCGTCTTCCTTTAAACATGAGTGTTCTGGTTACGGTCGGGCAGAAAATAAAAAGAGGAGATATGGTGTCCGAAGGATATGCCGATCTTAGAGAACTATTTAAACTTGCTGGTGGAGATACGGCCGAAAAATATATCGTAAAAGAAGTGCAGAAGATCTATTCTCTGCAAGGAGCGCCAATTCACGACAAACACATTGAAGTTATTGTCCGTCAGATGTTTTCCCGGGTGCGTATAAAAGATCAGGGAGATACTGAATTTAGCGCGGGGGATGTGGTGGAGAAAAGAGAATTTCGCCAAGTAAATAAAAATACAATTAAAAAGGGTGGTAAACACGCAACAGCCCATCAGCTTCTAATGGGTATTACCCGAGTGTCTTTGAGTACTTCCAGCTTCTTGTCCGCGGCTTCTTTCCAAGAAACAGCGAGGGTTTTGATTGACGCGGCGGTGCGAGGCAAAACGGACAATCTGCGCGGTCTTAAAGAGAACGTAATTATTGGCCGCTTGATACCGGCGGGGACGGGATATAAGGGCAAGTGATTTATAAAAAAACTGCGGGTTTTCTCGGTCACAGCAATTGCTGACACGATTCGGCCGCTCCTGCGGCGGCCTCACTAAGGGTCGGACGAAATTTTTCCGCCAGAGCGGAAAACCAAGCAATTTCGTCCTCCCATTGTCATCAATCACTGTGGCCTCGACCAGCAGTTTTTTTGGTTTAGATGGCATGAAATAAAATAAGCCGAAAATCTTCGGCCTATTTGTTTATGTATGTATCGCCCAGTTATAATCCGGGCAACCCCAGCCAAGCCAGGTAACGGTTGAATTGTTTAGTTTGTCGGCCAAATCATCAAAGACCTTTCGGCAATCGGCGCATGATTTATTATATATCGGATCTTTGCAATGATGTGCTGTTTGTTCGTTAATAAATGGTACCGCCTGAATACATGCATCTTCTTCGTTGTCAGCCATAATGATAACCCCACGACTATCCGCGAATCTAATAAAGAAGATTTTTCCCGGATTTATTCTTCGCCACAACACCGCTAAGGGACCATCGGAATGAACTCTATACTTTATTTTTTTGTTACTTTTAAAGTAATCATTCAGCTCCTGTTTTGTAAGGTGCAATAGATGGGCTTGAGCCAGCTCCCCACCCATAAAAATTCTTTTTATCATTTTTCATCCCTCTCTTTTGTGGGTAATTTGAGCACCAAATAAGTGTATGAAACAAATATAGCATGTATAACAAACTTTGTCAACCACGTTGTGTTGACTTATTTTAGCAGATAGATTATAATGTAAGTAAGCTTTTTAACATAGGTTTTAGCAATAAAACCATCTATTGAAAGGAGGAGCTAGTAATGGCAGACAGAAAAATGTAGTAGCAACTGGTCGTGGGCTCTGATGAATCTAGGTATCGTCGTACTCGTAGGATTCGCACTCTGGTTTACGCACAGCCTATGGGCATTTTTGGGTCTCCTGTTCTTATTCTCTACAAGAGCATCGTCTATCAAAACACAGTGCCCGAAGTGCAACCATGAGTTTGTCGCTACAGCAAAGGACGACGACGACGAAGATGATGGTGGGTAAAACACCCAACCATCACGCCACAAGTGTAAAACAAAAACCGAGTACTCAAAATGTTGAGTACTCGGTTTTAAATTACGGAGTAGTTGGGGTTGCGGCGGCTGGGGCAGTTCCGTTTGTCGGGGATGGCTTAGAACCCGGTTTTCTGTTTTGCAGGTTTTGTGTCCTATTTTCAATTTTTCCTTTCACTTCTTGTTTTTTCTCCTGTCCTTTGGCTTTCATCTCATCTCGCTTTGTTTTCAGAGCTTCCTTCGCTTGATCTTTCTTTGCTTTCAAGGCGTCTTTGGTTTTCTGGACTTTCTCTTTGACATCTTTCCGCAAGGCTTCCATTCTGGTCTGATAGTCTTGTCTTAGGGCTTTAATCTTCTCTTCCAGTTCGCGCTTCAGGGCTTTTATTTGACTTTCAGCCTCGCGGTTCATTGTACTTACTTCCTGTCCGACACCCTGGTCGGTTGAGACTGCTGGAGCAACAGCCGGAGCGACGGTATCTTGCGCCAAGGCTACTCCCTGAAAAGCAAAAAAACTTAAAACAACAACAGCTAAATATTTTTTCATTTGTTTTTTTGTTTAATTAATAATCGACCAAAAATTATTTTCCACTGCGAATGCCAAGTTTCTTTTCAACTAATACCAGGCGGTCAATAACATCTTCAAATTCATCTCGGTAAACAAAGTGCTTGTGTATTTCAGTTATATCATGCTCAATAGTATTCAGACGCGCATCAATATGGAGTAGGCGTTCGTTAATTTGCTTAATTTCTTTATCTATTAGTTCAAGCCTCTTCTCTATCTGCTCAAACCTCTTGTCTACCAATTCAAACCTCTTATCAACCTGTTCAAATCGCTTATCCACCTGTTCAAACCGTTTGTCAACCGCCTCAAATCCCTTAGCAACAATTCTGGCCAAGTTTTCTATTTCACCATGAACCACCCCCTTTATTTGAATTAAATCCTTTTTAGTAAGCGACATATATTATCAATTATATATACAATAGAAACACGAGTCAATAATACCATGCTTTGTGTGTACGGGTAGCTTTCTTGCTAACTGATGTACTTTGTTTATAATTAACTTAATGTCCCGCAAAAAGAACAACAAAGAGGATGACGAGGATATGAAAGAAAAACGCAGAGGCAAAAACGCCAAAGAAAAATGGCACGCGGATCTCCTGCCTGAAACCAAAAAAAGTATTTTGGCTATTTTATTTTTCGTTTTGGCGCTGGTTTTTGCCTTGAGCTTTGTAGGTAAAGGGGGCGCCTTGGGAGGTTTTTTCTATAGGGTTTTAAATTTCTTTCTGGGAAAGGGATACTTTTTTGCCCCCTTAAGTTTTGTTTTAATAGGCTTCTCTCTGCTTTTCTCTGAAGGCAAAAAAATAATTGCCCCCGTCATGCTCGGAGGTGTTTTATTTTTACTCACCACCCTGGCTTTAATTGAGGTTATTTTTGGGGCCGGGACTGCGGGACTTTTTGGCTCGCTCACCGGAGGAACTTTTGTCAGACTTTTTGATTTCTGGGCGGCTTTAATTATCAGCGGAGGACTTTTTATAATTTCTCTGCTTTTAATATTGAATAAACCCTTGAGAAAATTGGCTGAAGACGAGGAAAAAGAAACTGATTTGGAACAAGAAGGGCTAATTTCCAACATAAAAGGAGCTTTGGAGGATTTGAATAGTTCTGTCAGGTCTGCTTTTGAAAAAAGACAAGTTGGAGAAGAGGGTGTCTCTGCCGTGGCGGCCAGTACCGCAACCATTGCCAAAGAAATCGCCGCTACCGAGCAGGAAAAAGCCGAAGCTTTGATCTCGGTAAGAAAACTTGCCAAGAAATTTAATTATCAAAAACCGCCTCTTGAACTTTTACAGGGAGATAAAGGAACTCCTTCATCGGGAGATATAAAAGCCAATGTAAACGTAATAAAAAGAACTCTGGAGAATTTCAATATTGATGTAGAGATGGGGGAGGTGGCTATTGGCCCTACGGTTACCCAATATACTCTGCGGCCTGCCGAGGGAGTGAAGCTTGTGCGCATAACAGCCCTGCACAACGATCTTTCTCTGGCTCTGGCGGCGCATCCGATAAGAATAGAAGCTCCCATTCCCGGGAAGCCTCTGGTGGGTATTGAAGTTCCCAACAGGACAGTGGCTCTAGTTGGACTTCGGTCTTTGTTTGAAAATAAAATTTTTGCGGAGACTGCAAATCCTTTGCTTATTTCAATGGGACGGGACGTGGCAGGTTCTCCGGTTTTTGCAGACCTTGCCCGTATGCCGCATCTTTTGATAAGCGGGGCTACAGGTTCCGGTAAATCAGTGGCCATGCATGTCATGATCTCTTCTCTTCTTTATCGCAATCCGCCGGAAATATTACGATTTATCATGGTTGACCCGAAGAGAGTTGAACTTACGGTTTATAACGATATTCCCCATCTTCTCACTCCGGTCATAACTGATGCCAAGAAGACAGTACAGGCTCTACGCTGGGCCACTAAGGAAATGGATAGGAGATATGATCTTCTATCCCGTCATCAAGTCCGAGACATAACCAGTTTTAATTCCAAGGTGTCAAAATCAGGGGAAGAGGAGATTTTACCATACACAGTGATTATAATAGATGAATTAGCTGATCTTATGGCCACTTTCCCGCGTGAAGTGGAGTCTTCTATCATACGCTTGGCGCAAATGGCAAGGGCTGTGGGTATACACCTAATAGTTGCCACCCAAAGACCTTCGGTAGAGGTTATAACCGGTCTTATTAAGGCAAACATAACCTCTAGGGTGGCCCTGCAGGTAGCTTCGCAGGTTGACTCACGGACGATTCTGGATATGGCTGGCGCTGAAAAACTGCTGGGTAATGGAGATATGCTTTTTATGGCTGGAGACACGGCCAAACCCCGTAGAATTCAAGGAGCTTTTATTTCCGAACAAGAGGTTAAAAGAATAGTAGGTTTCTTGCGTGAAGGTTCGGAAGCTCCGGAGTATGAACATGAAAATGAAATTTTGGAAACTAAAGTCGGCGATGGGTCGGGAGGCCTTAATGATTTTTCAGATGAGGAGGGGGAGTATGATGCTTTGTATGAAGATGCAAAAGCGGTTGTGGTACAGGCAGGAAAAGCTTCTGCTTCTTACTTACAGAGAAGACTGCGAGTAGGTTACGCTCGCGCGGCAAGGCTTATTGATCTGCTTGAGAAAAACGGGATAGTGGGACATGCCGAAGGAGCTAAACCAAGAGAAGTTTTGATAAAAGACAATCCAGAGGATGTTGAAACTCTAGAGGTCTGATAAAAATGGAAGAGAACGAAATCACAAACACATCTCTAGGGAAGCTGCTGCGTAAAAAACGTGAGGATTTGGAGATATCCTACTCTGATCTTTCTCAAGAACTTCAGATTCCGATAAAATATATCAGAGCTCTGGAGGAGGAAAATTATAGGATTTTTGGGGCAAAAATTTACGCCAAAGGTTTTTTAATTAAAATTTCAGAAAAGTTAGGGTTGGAGAAATCAGAAAAAGTATTAGAGCTATTTGAACTTTCTTGGAAAGAAAGTTTATGTCTTGATCAAAATGCCAACCTTTTTCGCAGAAATAGAAAGAATAATATAATTTTTACCCCGGGCCTATTAAGTTTGTTGGGTGGTAGCTTCTTTTTTTTATTTTGGGTTTTTTTCTTCGGTTGGAGGATTTCTAGAATAATACTGCCTCCCAAGCTTGACTTAATTGAACCCCAAGATAGAATGCTTTTAGCCGATTCAAGATTGAAAATAAAAGGATTTGCGCAAAAGGAAAGTAAAGTTTCGGTAAATGGACGGGAAATAAACATAGACAACCAAGGGGCTTTTAATACTTATATAAATTTAAGACAGGGTCTTAATACTCTTGATTTCTATGCTCAAAGCAGGTTTGGGAAGATAAAAAAAGTTGTAAGGTACGTAGTGCTTAAATAACAAAATAACCAAAACTATTTTTATGAAGGAGGAGAAATTAGATAAAGTAAAATTATTAGAAGCCACTGTTAAGGAAATTCAAGAAAAGTACGGCGAGGGAGCGATAATGAAATTAGGGGAGGCGAGAAGGGTGGACGTAGATACCATTCCCACCGGGTCTTTTTCGCTGGATTTAGCTCTTGGGGTGGGCGGAGTGCCGCGAGGAAGAATCATTGAGATCTTTGGCCCCGAATCAAGCGGAAAAACTACACTTGCCCTGCACATAACCAAAGAAGCCCAAAGAAAGGGGGGTCTTTGCGCTTTTGTGGACGCGGAACATGCTTTGGATCCGGAATATGCGCGCAGAATCGGGGTTCAAATAAACGATCTGCTTATTTCCCAGCCGGATACTGGCGAGCAGGCCCTGGAGATAGTTGAGTCTTTAGTGCGCTCAAACGCGGTAGATGTGATAGTGGTTGACTCAGTGGCGGCTCTTACTCCCCGCGCCGAGATAGAAGGGGAAATGGGCCAACAGCACATGGGGCTTCAGGCGCGGCTCATGTCTCACGCGCTTCGCAAGCTCACGGCTATTGTGGCCAAATCCAAAACTGTAATTATCTTTATAAATCAAATCAGAATGCAGATAGGCATGCTTTGGGGAAATCCCGAAACCACTCCCGGAGGAAAGGCTCTTAAATTTTATTCCTCGGTCAGAATTGATGTGCGTCGGGCCGCGCAAATTAAAAAAGGAGAAGATATAATAGGGAACAGAGTAAAGGCTAAAGTAGTCAAGAATAAGGTTGCCCCGCCGTTTAAGACGGCCGAATTTGATATTTTTTATAACGAAGGTATTTCTTATGAGGCTGAAATCTTGAACGCGGGTCTCATACACAACCTAATTAAAAAATCCGGAGCCAGTTTTGCGTATGAGACCACTAAACTCGGACAGGGATTTGATAACGCCAAAAATTTTCTTAAAGAAAATATTAAAACCAGAGACGAAATTCTGAAGAAGATTAAGGAGCAGATCAAAGAAGCGTAGACATTTAAAAAATCCGCTGGTTCAGCGGATTTTTTAATTTAGGAGACCAGGATTCGAACTAGCGTCAAAGTTTAGAAGAGAGAATTTGAGCCAAGTTCTAGAAACGACGAGGAAGCTGTATGTTTACATACAGCAACGAGGAGTGACGAAGAAATTGGCCAAATTCTCTCTTCCCTTCGGGTGAATCAAT
>JAUYPW010000003.1 GCA_030697525.1 bacterium | reverse complement strand
CGTCATTATTTCTTTTTCTTTGTTTTTGGCGAGGTCTTCTATTTTTTTGTTTATTTCATCTACGGCTTTTTGCGCTTCATTTCGCTGGCGGAATTTTTGGTCCTCGGAAATTTCTTTGCTTTTTTCTTGGCGTTCTACCGACCGGAAAAAATCTTCTCGATCGCGGCGAACTTTTATACGCGCCTCTTCCATAAATTTGCCCAGTGTTTTAACCAGCTCTTTTCTTCTTTCTTCATTAAGCGGGGGTATGGAAAGACGAATCGTATCTTTATCGGCAATCGGATTTATCCCCAAAGGTGATGTCTGAATCGCTTTTTCTATCGCCTGCAGAGCCCCTTTATCCCACGGTTGAATCACTAGTTGTCTAGCCTCGGGGCTGGAGATGGCGGCAAGTGATTTGAGAGGAGTTTTAGAACCATAATAATCCACCTCCAGATTTTCAACCAAAGCCGGAGTGGCACGGCCAGTGCGAAGACTGACAACTTCAATCTTCAAATGCTCTAGTATTTTTTCTAATTTTTGTTTAAAGTCGTGCATCTCTATTGCAACACCGCAAATATGTCATTGGGTCTTAGGGGGTTGATATAAATATTCCTCACCTTTCTTTTTGTGGACAGATTTATAATCTTCCAATTTACTCCGTTATCCACACTTTTATAAATTTGGTTGCCCGTTCCTACAAAAATTATATTAGAACCCCTGGGACTCAAAGCTACTGAAGTTATGGGAGATTCTCTCGGGGGTATGGGAGTTGCCACCCCAGACCACGAAACACCTCCATTGTAAGAACGAAGCAGTGCGTTGGGAAGACCCAGATACAAAACACTGAAAATGTTGGGGTCGGTAGTTAGAGTTTTAAGCGCTAATTGAAAATTGGATCCAACCGGTCTCAAATAATCCGGCACGGCAAAAACATTTCCTGGGTCTTGACTTGTGGCGGTTTGGGTGTTTATCCAGGCCTTTCGGATGTTTTCAGTAAAATCTTCCCATTCTTCTCCGCCATCAAAAGTTTTTAAGAACTGGTTCTGGCCGGTAATCAAGTAGTTCTCAAAATAAGACTGGTTGTTACCTATAAGTTTCTGTACGGGGTAACCAAACCATTTCTTAACCCTCCAGGTTCTACCGCCATTTTGAGTTTCCAAGATACCGCCCTGGCCCGTAGCGATCAAAACCTTGTTCGGATTTACTGAATCTACGCTAACATCAAAAACTGGTGTCCGCAAAACATTTATAAAATAAATTTCCTGAAAACTTTCTCCTCCATCCTGGCTTCTTAAAACTCGTCCGCGGTTGTCCTGTACAACCGCCGCATACATAATCTTGGGGTCCGAACGGCTAATAGCTAATTTGTAGATAGTGCTATTATTTTTAAGGAATTTATTTTTATCTGTGACTCTCCGCCAACTCTTTCCTCCGTTGTCGCTTTTCCAAAGCCCCGCCGATTCGGAGCCAAGATATACGGTCCTCGACTCTTTGGGATGAAAAAATAACCCATGGATTCTGCTGGGAAAACGCTCTCTTTTTGCTTCCGCCTTATTTGCCTCCTGCCAATTTTCTCCCTCATCCACAGAAATGAGAATTTCCCTGCCAGAACCTCCTTGGCTTCCACTAGACAGAAAGCCACCTCCCGAAGGCAAAGTGGCAAAACGCAAAAAGAAGGGCACTAGTATGATTACCCCTATTATTATGACTAAACCTATAAGCAGTGCTTTGGTAATTGTCATTTTATGGCTTCCAAAAAGATGGTGTCCATGGCAAGACGTGGGTTCACATTGGTCGTCTCAAGTATGGAAGAAATGCGGCTTATTTTTTTTATTTTACTTACAAGCTCTATCGGATTTGGTTTGATTTGACCCTTCAGAAGCTGGGCCCTGATAAGTCTCAAAAGGTATTCTATGGTTTTGTTCCTCTCACCCTCATCGGCGGCAATCTTTTCAGAAAAAATGAAGGCTCTGGGAAGATCTTGAGCAGATAAAATACCATGCAATTCTTTCAAAAATTTTTTCTCTTTTTCCAGAATATCTTTCTGGAAAAGAAGTTTTACCAAAATACCCGGCCGTCCGGCCGCAAACCAGCAAGCCAACTCCCCGGCCTCTTTGTCGGAAGTAATTCTTACGGCCAGTTTTTTCATATCTTCCTCGCCAAGTAAAGAAAAAGCGATCGTCTGCGTACGGGAAACAATGGTCGGCAGCAGAGATTCTTTATTAGAGGATATCAAAATAAACAGAGTCTGATTCCCTGGCTCCTCTAAGAGTTTCAAAAAAGCATTGGCGGCCTCCGCACTCATTTTATCAGCTTGGTCTATTATGGCAACGCGCCATTTATCCACCTCGGGCGCCAAAGAAAATTGTCGTCTTAATTCCCGTATATCTTCAATAGGTATGTCTTTTCGCTTATCTTTCTTTGAAACCAAAGTATGCTCCAGGCTCAAAAAAATCGGCGATAAACTAGTTGGCAGAGAGTTGGCAAATTGTTCAGCAAAAGTAAATTTACCCACACCTTCCGGACCGTGGAATAAATAAGCGTGAGCCAACCGGCCAGAGCTTAAAGCTTTTTGTAGATAATCTTTCTGTTTTTGATGACCAATTATATTACTTGACATTTAGATAGTAATAGTTTAAACTACTAACATTGTTTTCAATGGGTCTTTTACATATAAGAGCTGGGGGTACGAACCAGTATCAATTTAGCGGAGACAATTTTGACTATATTCAAGGCTCGAGGAGCGAAGCGTATCTTTAGATACGCAAGCGACAAGAAACGCTGGAAGAATAGTCAAAATTGTCCCGCCCTCTGGGGAAGCTAAAAAATGGTTGATTTCTTTGTTACTCCTCCTCGGTGTGTCTATCGACACACCTTCGTCGTCGTGTCGCGAAATCATCTCATTTTTTAGCTTCTAAGCTTGATTCTGGTTCGTACCCCCAGCTCTAGGAGGTTGGCCGTGGACATGAAAGGACAGGAAATAAATACAGTAACACTTTATAAAAGCAGGTTTACTGGTAAAACTATTCAAGAGGGAGAAGTGTCTAATTCTTTAATCGGACAAGGGCCAGAGATGACCCAGGTACTCATACAAGAATTTTTTGATTCTCGCAAATGTGGTGTCTGTACTATCATAACGGCAGAGGACAACTGCATACAGTTTACAAGAGATGTGGAGGGTTTAAAAGTAGCGCTTTATCTCGGAGGTTGTGCGCCAGTACCCAAATAAAGGATAAATTTATGCCAGATATTGTAATTTTGAAAAGGACTGGTGGTTTCCATGTGAAAGAAAAAGATAAGGAGGCGTGGGGATTTGGATCATCTTTGAACGACGCTCTGGGTGAGATGTTGAGGGCTAATTCAAAACATTTTGGATTTCAGTTTACTTGGGACCGAAACGATCCGGAGACACTAAAGTTCCTTACATCAAAAAAGAAAAGACCCAGAAGAGAGTCAAGGAAAGTCCACCTGAAATCAACAACATCTTAAAATAGAAAGGAGAGAAATAAAATGGTGGAAGGATACAGGAGATTAAAGGTTGCGGAAAAAAGGATAGGATTAGTGATTACCTTGCCCGATAAACCCGCAACTACAGTGACGGCAGACAGCATAACCTTAGAAGAATCGGGGGTTGTTGTCATAAGAGGAGCAGATGTGTCGGGATATGCAGGAATTGAGGATCTTTTAATTTCTCCTCCGTATCATATAGGAATATCGAAAGCGAAATAAAATTACAAAAGCCGTTCGGGCAACCTAACGGCTTTTTTGTTTTTTTAAAATCGGTGAATATGTTGTAAGAGCGAGCCCTTGTCCCGACTGCGAAATAGCGGAGACGCGGCTACAAATTCACGCTGCGCAGCGAGGAGGGAAACCGAGGCTCCGGTCCCTAACGAGATTCTTCGCCTACGGCTCAGAATGACAGATTGAGATTAGACCTTCAGAATGTCTCTTGGGGAGAACACGGAGGGACCCTCTCGTGAGCGAGTGAATTTGTCCGCGTTGGAGCTCCTTGAGCAGGAGGGATGAGGGCGAGCGATTATTATCTTTTACTCATAATTGAACGTTTATAAACATCCAGGTGCTCCAACGCTATCCCCGTCCCTTTAGCCACACAGAGAAGCGGCTCCTCGGCAATATGCGCCTGCACACCTGTTTCCTGAAAAACTAATTTATCAATATTTCGCAAGAGCGCGCCGCCGCCCGCCACCACAATTCCTTTATTCATTATATCCGCCGAGAGTTCCGGCGGGGTATCATGCAAAACATTTTTTATAGCCCGGATTATTTCATCCAGTTCATCCGAAATCGCAATAGTAACTTCCGACGAATGTATTTCAACAGTTTTGGGCAAGCCGGTCATCAAATCTCTCCCCTTTATTTCCATTTTCAACTTGTCATCGTCAACCGGAATCGCAGATCCTATCTGTATCTTTATATCCTCCGCAGTTCGATCTCCGATCGCCAAGTTATAACTTTTTTTTATGTAATCCGAGATGGCCTGATCCAGCCTGTTCCCCGCAACTTTTACCGAAGTCGCTGCGACTATTCCTCCCAAAGAAATCACGGCAATATCGCTCGTGCCTCCGCCAATATCAACTACCATGTGCCCTGACGGTTCATTTATGGGAATGCCCGCGCCAATGGCCGAGAGTACCGGCTCTTTCACTACATAAGCCGCTTTGGCGCCGGCTTGCATGGTTGCCTCCACCACAGCCCTACGCTCTGTAGAAGTTACCCCCGCGGGAACAGATACCATAACCTCCGGTCTAAAAAGCCGGAAAGATCCGGTGGCTTTGTTTATAAAATAACGGAGCATGGCCTCCGTCACTCTATAGTCGGCAATAACACCATCTCGCAGGGGACGGTACGCCACAATAGTGTCCGGCGTACGGCCGATCATTTCTCTGGCCTCCACACCCACGGCCAAAACCTTATTTTCATCTCTTGTTACCGCCACCACCGATGGCTCATTTATAACCACTCCCTTTTTCGGAACAAAAACAAGGGTGTTGGCAGTACCGAGATCTATGCCGATTTTTCGTATAAACATAAAAATAAATCAAAAAATTCTAAATACTAATATCTAAATTCTAAACAAATCACAAATAACAAATCTTAATGTTTTAAACGGTTTAGTATTTAATATTTATAATTTGGATATTTGTTTAGTATTTAGTGCTTAGGATTTTATTCTAGTAATGTCTGCCCCCAACTCTTTCAATCTCTCATCAATCTTTTCATACCCTCTATCCAAATGCTCCACTCCAGTAATTACCGACTCGCCTTCCGCAGTCAAAGCCGCTATCAGATGAGCCATACCGGCTCTTATATCTTTCATTTCAATTTCAGATCCTCGAAGCTTGGTCGGACCATTTACTCTGGCGCTATGATTGAAAGTTTGTCCATGGAAACGACATTGAGAACCCAAACACTCATCCGTTACCGTAATATTTGCTCCCATTTTTTGCAAATCCTTAACATATCCAAAACGATCTTCATAAACAGTTTCGTGTATCGTAGACTCACCTCCGGCTTGGGTAAGCAGTACAGCAAAGGGCTGCTGCCAATCAGTCATAAACGATGGGTGGGGAGCGGTTTGGACAGAAACTGGTTTATAAGGAGGTCGCCCCCAAAATCTTAAACCTTCGCTGTTGGTCTCAAAATTTCCGCCCATTTCCTTAACTTTCTGCAAAAATATTTCCAAGTAGCTGTTGCGTCCGGTGGAAGTAAAATCAAAAAACTGATCCACGCCTTTCATAACCACATCTCCGAAAGTTGCCAAAGTTAAAACCGCTAAAGATACTATTTCATTTCGATCTGGCATAACTTTTATTTTGGCTCCCGAGAGTTTGCTCACACCAGATATTTTTATTTTTCTAGATCCGAGGTCGCAAGATATTTTGGCTCCCATCAAAACAAGCATATCAATCAGGTTCATGATTTCGGGTTCAATGGCAGCATTTTGTATCTGGGTATCCCCTTTTGCTAAAACGGCAGTTAAAATAATATTTTCCGTTGCCCCGACAGACGGATAAGGAAGCTCTATCTCCGCCCCATTTATACTACCAGCTTCGGCATAGTAAGACTTCTCACGCCTTTCTACTCTTACTCCCATGCGGTTTAGAGCCTCTAGATGGAAATTAATAGGCCGATGACCAATGGGACACCCGCCCAAAACAGGAACTTCTGCCACTCCGTTTCGATGAAGCAGGGGTCCGAGAGCTAAAACTGGTATACGATTTTTTCTAGAGAGTTCCGGGACCAGAGACATCGCAATTGTTTTGGTCTGCATCTTACATGAGTGTTCTTCAAAAGAAATTTCACTTCCTATCTTCTGGCATAATTCAGCCGTTATATCAATATCATCAGACAAGGGGACATTTTCAATAACGCACGGCTCCTCTGTAAGTAAAGACGCAACCATCATTTTGGTGGCTGCATTCTTGGAACCTTTTATTTCCGTTTTTCCCCGCAACGGCTTTCCACCCTTGATTATCAGATAAGGCAACATGGCTTTAAGATATACTATTTCAGCTCTCTTTTCAAGACGATAAAAATATGTTAGAATTTATCATAAAGTGGAGTTTACAGATGACCTTAATTTATGTTGACCATCAAAAAAAGGAGGCTGGTTTTCTACTTGCTGGTGTTTCTCTTCATACTAGTCTCGCCAGTAATTGTAGCCTATGCTATGGGCTACACCATAGATTTCTCTCGCGGCTCAATATCCAAAGTGGGCGGAATTTTTGTTAAATCAGCTAAGGGAGGATTTTCTGTTTATCTAGATGGTGAGTTTCAGAAAGAAACTTCTTTATTATCAAGCGGGGCTTTACTCACGGGACTTCAGCCCGGAAATTATGATTTGCGTATAGAAAAAGAGGGTTTTAAGTTCTGGGTTAAGAATGTAAAAGTAGACGCGGGGATTGTAGCCGAAATTCGTGACGTGCTTTTAGTGCCGGACCCGATCCGTCTTGCCAACACCACCAAAGAAGAACTATACACGATTAATCTGGCAAATCAGAAAAATAAAAATTACCAATTGACTCGCGGTGGAGATTTGCTGGATTTAAACAAGTCGGTTGTCTCTTCCGAAGATTCTGAAAACCAGGCCACCTCTAGCCCAAAGGTAATTGCGACCAAAATAAAATTTTTTGAAAAAGTAGGGGAATATATATTTCTGGTAAGCCGGCAAGGGTTCTTAGCCAGGCTTAATCCTAATGATAATTCGATAGAGACCATCGGACGACTCGGGTTTTTCATAGACGAAAGACCTTTTAAATTCAGAAATGCGGGCGATTATGTTTTTGTCATAGACTCGGCGGGAGGCGGGTATCTTTTGGACAAGAATGAACTTAAAAATACTTTTCATTCTGAAATCTTGGAAGCTTATTTTGATAAGGAGGACAACAAAATTCTTTTGGTCAGAAAAGATGGTTTGGAAGTGGTGTGGCTTGCCGACAATCCCCGTCAGCCTTTCCAGAAAACTGGAGACAAAGAAGTGGTTTTTACAAGCAAGGATAAAATAAAAGACGCCCGCTGGTTTTTTGGCACCAACAAACATCTTATAATCCAGACTGATAAAAATGTGCTACTTACGAGTATAAAAAAAGATGAAGACAGCCCCGTGGTCTTAGCCGATTGGCCGGTAGAATATATCAGCACCTCTCCCGAATTACCGGATAAAATATTCATAAAAAAGAAGGGGGTTAGTTATAAGATAGAATTATAAAAATTCCTCCGATGTACATCGGAGGAATTTTTATTTATTATCTCTTCGCCCACTGTGGAGCTTTTCTGGCTTTCTTGAGGCCGAACTTTTTGCGTTCTTTCATGCGCGGATCGCGAGTAAGATATCCTGCGCGTTTTAATCTCTTTCTGAAATCCGGGTTGAATTTAATAAGGCAACGGGCAAGGCCGTGTCGGACAGCTTCGGCCTGAGCGTGTATTCCGCCTCCGCTAGCTTTTACTGACACCTTAAATCTCCCAAAAAGCTTCATTTTTTGCAAAGCTTCTTCTGATATTTTCTGAAGATCCACGGTGGGGAAATAGGTACCATACGGCTTACCATTCACCGAAAAATCTCCGGCCTTGGTGAAAAGTCGTACTCGAGCCACAGCGGTTTTGCGCCGGCCGACAGCTTCAAAGTAGCGCTCCGGTTTGGATTGCTTGGACAAATCATCTGTTTCAGTTTTTTCTAAATTATCCTCTTCTGGAAGTTTTTTGACTTCCATCTCTGGGATCTCTGCCGGTACAGATTTTTTGGTAACTTTTGGCTTTTTAATTGTTTTGGTAGCTACTGGCATTATTGTTCTTTATTTAAAATAAGGTTTTTGATAAATTTTGCGCGTAATCTGTTTTTTGGAAGCATACCCATAACCGCATATTTTAGAACTAGTCGGGAATCTCTTTGGACCAGATCCTCCAGTTTCTCCTCTTTCAGACCTCCGTGATATCCGGAGTGATGCCGATATAATTTTTGGGAAGCTTTCTTTCCGCTAAATTTAATTTTATCGGTGTTGCAGACAACAACTTTGTTGCCGGAAAGCTTGGCGGGATCAAAACTTGGAGCATTTTTGCCGCGAAGTAAAACCGCCACCTCTGTTGCCAGACGCCCCAATATCTTATTTGTTGCATCAATTTTATACTCCATGTCTTTAATTAAACTAGTTCCAAAATGGCCATTCTTGCTCCGTCGCGTTTGCGAGCTCCAAGTTTGGTAATTCTGGTGTATCCACCCGGACGTTTATCATATTGCTTTCCATATTCAGCAACCTTCTTGCTGACATGGTCATTAAAATATTCGGCAAGCTGTCTTCTGGTAGCCAGATTGGATGTTTTGGCTTTAGTTATGAATTTCTCAACATATGGACGTAGTTCCTTGGCTTTGGCTTCGGTTGTTTTTATTTTTCCAATTATAAAAAAGGAAGAGGCTAGACTCTTCATAAGTGCCCGGCGTTGGTCGCGTTCGCGACCAAATTTGCGATGTTTTTTTAAATGCTGCATGCTGGCAGTTTCTTACTGTTTTAATGTAATACCGAAATTTCCCAAAGCTTTCTTTATCTCCTGTATCCCCTTATCCCCCAATCCCTCAACTTCCCGCAAGGTTTCCTCTTTCTTTCTGGATAGCCCGCCCACCGTTTTTACTCCTGCTTCCCGCAGAGCGTTAAGCGTGCGGTTAGAAAACTTCAAACCATCCAGTTTAACCTTGTTTATGTCTTGATCATCAGTTACCTCATCTTTCTCCTCATAAGATGATTCCGCTGTCTTGTATTTAGGAACAATTTCACTTGCCTCCATTTCATTTCTGGTAAATCCTTCGGCCAGAGCTTTGAATTGTTCAACCAAGATTTCCGCAGATTTTTGAAAAGCTTCCAGCGGAGTTACGGAGCCATCTGTTTCTATATCAAACTTTACACGATTATAGTCAGTTCGATCTCCCACTCTCATGTTTTCTACACTATAATTTACCTTTCGTACAGGAGAGAATGCGGCGTCCAGGGCAACAGTGCCTATCTCCACTTTTTCTTTGCTTCTTGCCTCTACCGGCAAATAGCCCAAACCGGCCTCAACCGTAGCTTCTATTACCAGCCTGGATTTCTTGTTCGTTAAAGTGGCGATATGCGAATTGGTGTTCATTATCTCAACCTGCGAAGGGGTTTTAAAATCCCCGGCTTTCACTTCCTTTTCTCCGCTTACCGACAAGCTTATATTAAAAGGGCCATCCTCATAAACCTTACAGCGAACTTGTTTGAGGTTCAGAATTATTTCAACCACATTTTCCAGTACTCCTTCTACGGTCGAAAACTCGTGCCCCACTCCTTCTATCTTTACAGAAGTTACAGCGGCCCCTCTTAGAGAGGAAAGTAAAACTCTCCTTAGGCTATTGCCTATGGTGTGCCCATATCCCGGGTGAAGACCTTCTATATTTATTACCGCCCTATTGCCTTCTTCCTCGGCTACTTTAGGTTTGAATGGTATAGATATCATAAAATAATTAACGAGAATAAAACTCCTTTATCTTCATAATATCCGCCGAAATCTCCATGCTGTCAAGCTCGGGTTTCCCCATGACCGTGCCAACCTTTTTGTCCTTATCCAGGCCCAGCCATTTAGGAGGTTCATATTTTTTAAGCTTTTCGGTCAGATTTTCAAAAATTGGTCCAGAAAGAGACCTGTCTTTTAGAGAAATTTGGTCGTTTTTCTTTAACTGATAAGAAGGAATGCTTAAAGTCCGCCCGTTTACCGTAACATGCCCGTGTCCCACCAACTGACGAGATTGGCGTCTGGATTCTGCAAAACCCAATCTATATACAACATTATCCAGTCTGCTTTCCAGTGAAGTTATAAGCACATCACTAAACAGGCCGGATTTTTGAACAGCTTCTCTACTATACCTCGCAATATCCTTATCATCAAGGCCGTATAAAAATCTTACTTTCTGCTTTTCCTTAAGAAGTTGTCCGTATTCAGAAAGTCCGCGGCGACGTTTTTTGCCGTGTATTCCCGGTGGATTGCTTTTTCTTACCAACGCGCATTTTGGCCCGGCACAACGCGCGCCTTTTATGAAAAGCTTCTCGCCAAGTCTGCGTTCTGTTTTTTCTAAAATTTTGGCCATAAAAATATTTTACACCCTTCTCACTTTCTTAGCCCTAGGCCCGTTATGAGGTATGGGGGTAATATCCCTGATGGAAACAATCTCCAGTCCTTGGTTGGCTAGCGATCTTATGGCCGAATCTCTTCCTGCCCCCACACCGCTGACTCTTACCGCCATTTGCTGTATGCCGAATTTTCTCACTTTCTCCATTACCATTTCCGCAACTCGCGCCGCCGCATAGGGGGTGGCCTTTTTGGCTCCTGAAAAGCCCAAAGACCCGGCTGAAGACCAAGCTAATCCGTTTCCTTTGTCGTCGCTAATAGTGATCATGGTGTTGTTATAAGTAGCCTGTATGTGGGCGACGGCTCTGGCTAGTCTCTGGCCAGCCTTAACCTCCCCAGCTTTTCTGGATTCTCCGGTCTTTGACTCACCGCCATCTTTAGTTATTACACGCTTTTTACCCATAATTTAAAACTAAATTCTAAATCCTAATATCTAAATCCTAAACAAATTTGGAATTTAGGATTTCGTGCTTAGGATTTCCAATTTTGCTATTGCAAAATTGGTTATGTCGGTGTTGCCGCTGGTTTTCTGCCCGACCCCATAGTCTTTCGTATATTACCCCTTCTGGTTCTGGAATTGGTCTTGGTTCTCTGGCCTCTTACCGGCAAATTACGCATATGTCTGGTACCCCGATAAGACGACAATTCTTTGAGACGTTTTATATTTATCATAATTTCCCGTCTCAAATCCCCTTCTATCTTATAATTTTTTTCAACCACTTCTCGTATGCGGTTAATCTCCTGTGGATCCAGGTCTTTGGCTAATTTTTTAGGGTCCACCTTGGCTATTTTCAATATCCTTCTTGAAGTTACCAAACCCAGACCGTAGACGTACGGAAGTGAATATTCAATCTTTTTATTATCCGGAATGTTTACTCCTAAAATTCGCATAAATTCTAAATCCTAATATCTAAATACTAAACAAATAACAAATTATAAATAGTAAATTTTAAACGGATTATTTTGTTTGGAATTTATGATTTTGGTCATTGGGATTTGTTTAGAAATTAGGATTTAGTGCTTAGGATTTCCAATTTTGCAATAGCAAAATTGGTTACCCCTGTCTTTGCTTATGTTTGGGGTTGGCCTTGCAAATAACATACAGCCGACGTCTCCGTCGGACCATTTTGCATTTGGCGCATCTTGTTTTTACGGATGATTGGACTTTCATTTAAGTCGATGTACAATTCTTCCTTTGGTGTTGTCGTAAGGACTCATTTCCACCCGAACTCTGTCCCCTGGAAGTATCCTTATGTAATGTATGCGCATGCGTCCGGATAGGTGCCCTAATATTTCTTGGCCTTCATCCAGTTTAATTTTAAAAAGGGTGCCTGGTAGATTTTCCAGCACCACCCCTTCCTTTAATATTTTATCCTTATGCATCTATTTTTACGGAGTTTAGTATAGCAAAACCCCTATTTAGTGTCAAACTAAGCTAGGCTAAGTAAAAAGTTCTATTTTAATTTCTTTACCTCCTCACCCAGATACTTTTTCATTTTGGCAATCGCCTCTTTCATTTTACCCATAAGCGCCGTTGAACGCGCCTGACGGCTGGGATCGTGTATTTCCTGCGTGCCTTCAAGTTCCTTCAAATTATCAGATAAAATAGTGCTTAATTTTTCTACATCCCGACCCACAATTATCTTATACGCTTCGTGTGTTTTCTTTCGAGAGACGTGATACCACGCGGCAATACTTATGCCTGCCGCTATAAACAAAAGGCTCGCCAGAAAAATCCCCAGCCACCCCAGCTCAATGCCGCCAAACGAAATGACCGGCTTTACCTTCACCTCAAAGGTAAACTGCTGGGTAGGATAACTCGTCGCTCCGCGGCTATCCAGCGCTGTGGCCGAAAGTAAATAGGTGCCACGTAGAGTAGCCTCCGAAGCGCTGACCCCCCAATTACCGGAACTATCGCTGGGAGTTTTACCCGCAAACACTTCTCGGTCATTTTTATCCACAATACGAACCAAAATATTAGCATTAGGTATGGCCTTGCCAGAGGCAAAAATAACTTCTCCCTGATATACTGTTTTAGAAACAAAATCAATGACAGGCGTGGGCAGCGGCAAAATTTCAAACTCCAGATCGTCCTGAACGCCATTTCCCGCGCGATCCAAAACCCGCACAAGAACAGTATGCTTGCCGGGGCTTTGCGGCGGCATTTTGGTGAATACTTCTGCAGATTCAGTAGGTCCCTTGCCATCAATAAATATAAGGGTTTCGGCAACACCGGAGAGACTATCTTGGGTTTTATGGCGCACTTCCGGAGTGGGGTTATCAGAGATCAGATTATCCATCTCCGCCTCAAAAGGCAGAGGAGCGGTGGTATCCAGAGAAATTTTATAATGAGCGGTCTCCCCCAGCCCAACATTATTTTTAAACCGTATGTGGATATACCAGATGCCCTCTTTCAGGACTCCAAAGCTCTTACCGGTAAAGAGTTCCTTTTCAAGCTCTTGAGGTTTGGTGTTGGAATTTTTATCAATTTTTGTGGCAACCGCAAGGATATCTTCGGGAAGATCCCACAATGCTATTACTTCTCCCAGTTGGCTGTACCATGCTGACTGGTCGGGATATAAAGCGACTTTCAATTCCGGCTTTTTGGGCAACGCTTTAGCCGGCACAGCTTCTCTTACAACTTTTTTGGGTTCTTCAATTTTGACAGAGGCGGGCTTGACGCTCACAGG
>JAUYPW010000004.1 GCA_030697525.1 bacterium | reverse complement strand
GGTGGCGGAGGGTTGGAAATAGTTACCGAGCCGTTAGTAGTGCTCATCTTTAACCAGAAAACATAGGTAGAACCGTTCCACCACTGCAGCTCCGCGTCACCAGATACCGTATAATCCCCCGCGCTTAAATTAGAAAAGGTAAAAGTCTTACTTTCACCTGTTCCCCAGGCGTAAAGCCAATCGGAATATTGGGTGTTTGGTCCCGCGTGAGCGTTTAATCTTACCGCCCAATAGATTCCCGTACAGACATTGTTTGTGGAAACAGTAACCGAAATTGTTCCATTAGGGCTGGTTCCCGATCCCGAAGCGCTTTTGGAAACACTTACCGTTCCTCCGCAGCCTGTATCCCAACTGGAAACCCCTCCAAAATGAGAAGCCGTAGCTTGAGATGTAAAAAATGTTTGATAAATAAAGAATGAGGCAATAATTACTGTGCCCGCCGATAATATTGACCAAAAACTTTTCTTATTTTTACTTACCTTTTTAAACATTTATGTTCGTGAAAAATTACTTTGGAGGTTCCCCTATGGGCAACCTAAACTCTGATAATATTTCAACTTTGGTTGCTTTAATATCTTCGGAGTTTTGAACATAATGAACCACTACGCTCTGATCTAAAGCCATGTTCGCAAAATTAGTTTTGGTCTCTTTGGTCTGGGAAACGATATCAACTTTTATAAAAACAGTATCGGCAGAAACGCCCACTTGGTAAGTCTTGTTGTTTTTACCCCCGGGCTCGGCATAGGCAATGATAAAACTGCTTTTCTCTATTTGCTTAACCAAGCCCCCCACTGTTTTCTCTGCAGGAGTTAGGGCTGTAGGAAACTGTTTATGCGGATCGGTTGCTGTTATATTAAGGGCGTGAGCAATGAGCCCTTCGGCAACCTCGCGATATTTAAAAATCTCCGCGTAATATCCGGTTTTTATTTCTTTTACGCCAATAAGATTGGGGGTAACTCCTTGGGGGACAAAAATACTTATCTCTTCGCCAGAACCATTTTTAGCTTTGTATAGATTTTTATTGACATCGGTAATTACAAAAGTTTTCCTGTTCTCCAGAAGCGGCGGTATCTGAAATTCTTCTTTGGTCACAATCCCGCTTTTTTCTTTTCTTTCTTTCTTTTGAGTTGCGTAAACCAAACCAAAAACCACCAGCGCTAAGGCTATTGCTGATAAAATTTTTATCAATGGGTCTTTCTTCATTCTCTTTAATCTTACCAAAAATATGTCCGATCCATAATCCATAGTTATGCACAAGACAAGAGTTGGTATATAAGCCACTTTTGGTTATAATACAAAATAGATTGTAAATAATTTTCAATAAATAAGACGAATCCCGTTAGAGGTAAGACACCTTTAGGTGTCTCTGCCAGAAACGGGACCTCTAAGTGGATGAACAAAATGGGTCTAGTGGAAGCCGTGCAAAACAAGATAGGAGTCAGCAAGACGGTGGCCGAAGACGCGGTAGACACGGTTTTTGATACGATTATGAAGACTTTGACTGGCGGGGAGGAGGTGTCTATAAGCGGATTTGGCGCTTTTTTGGTGAAAAAGAGAGCCGCGAGGATGGGTATAAACCCCCGAACAAAAGAAAAAATACATATCTCCGAGACGGTTACGCCCAAATTCCGAGCCGGAAAAGTACTCAAGCAGGCTGTAAAATAATCTTTGTGCCGTGCTAAGATCGGCACAGACGATGTAATAAAAATAACCCACGACATATATCGGGGTTATTTTGTTTTTATACTATCCCTTCAAATACCGACCTTATTCTCTTCAGCCCCCAATCTATCTGATCTTTGTTTATTATCAGTGGCGGAGCAAAACTTATAATGTGCTCTTTTCTTGGCAGACACAGCACTTGCTTTTTAAATAGAAGGTCGCATACAGCCCGAGCTTTATTTTTATTAAGCTCTATAGCTATAAAAAGTCCTATTCCTCTGACTTCCTCTATCAGAGGATGTTCAATCTTTCTAAGCTCTTCTAGAAAATAAGTCCCCATCTTTGATGAGTTACCAGCTAATTGTTGATCGTTTAGTACATCTATAGCCTCGGAGGCTACCGCGCAAGCCAGAGGATTCCCCCCAAAGGTGCTTCCGTGGCTACCCGGGTCCAATAAACTCATTACAACACTTTTCCCGACAACTGCAGACACCGGCAGTAGTCCCCCGCCAAGCCCTTTGCCCAGAAGAACTACATCTGGCCTTATTTCTTCATGCTCATAAGCAAAGTTCTTCCCTGTCCTACCCATGCCTGTCTGCACCTCATCAAGTATTAGAAGAGTTCTTGTTTCAGTACATATCTCTCTCACTCTCTTCAGATATCCGGCGGGAGGTATGATTACCCCCGCTTCTCCCTGCACCGGCTCTAAAATAAAAGCGGCCGCATCGTAACATATAATTGCTTCTTCTACTGGCTCTATTTTCCCAAAAGGAATTTTCAGAAACCCCGGAGTGAAAGGAGAAAAACCTTTGCGGTATTTTTCATCCGATGCGGCGCTCACAGCAGTCACCGATCGTCCATGAAAAGCATTTTTGCAAACGACTATTTTGGCTCTATTGTTAGGCAAATGCCTGATTTCATATCCCCACCGGCGAGCTATTTTTACGGCCGCTTCAAACGCCTCCACCCCGCTATTTAAGATAATTGCCTTATCCAGACTGGTTAGATCAGCCAGTTTTTCGCAAAGCCCTGCCCGCTCCGCGGTGTAAAACATGGCGGGCATAACCCCCGTTCTTTGCAATTGATCAACAAGCGCTTTTACCAATCTGGGATGCCGATGGCCAAAAACGAGAGCCGACCAGTTGGCCATCATATCCAAATAATATCTGCCGTCATAATCATAAACCCAAACGCCATCTGCCCACTCCACAACAATTGGAAGGTTGTGATAAATGCTTGCCGCAAATTTGTGAGTTTTTTCAATAATATTTTCGGGAATTGTCGTCATCTTTTTAACCGCTCGCTTTCGTTTCTAGCAGTTTAAGCATCCTTTCGTAAATTTCCACATCCCCATTTTTCTTTATCTGCTCGTCTTCATAGGGGCGAGCAACTTTGGAGTAAAATTCTTTGTAGAAAACCCACCAAAATTGGGCGAGAAACAAGACTGCGTTCCAGTCAAAAGGCTTCTGAAATTTCTTATAGACACTTATTAGAGTCGCCGGCATAAGCACGGTAAAAGAGTAGTTGCAGATGCCCATAAAGGCATCTCGATCCCCATAATAGCCCTTGCCCATCATATAAGTAATGGCATTTACAAGATTTTCTATACACAAATTAAGTTCCAGCGATATTTCAAATTCTTTTCTGTCAGAATCCGACCAACTCAACCCTTGAGACAAGGATACTTCGAAGTTGTAAGGTGTCGGGCTTAACTTTAAAACGCGGTCGTGGAGCTCTGATAATATGTTTATGACAGTCCCGCTAACTTTGGCCAGAAGTTTATACCTTAGCTTGTGCTCATCACCAGATTGTTTAGCTGAATTAAGGGCTACTTCGATCAGGACCTTCTCGGCTATATATCCAAAACAGACGGATATGCATTTGTGGGAAAAAAGACGCGTATCGTTCTTGCTTTTTTCTATATTTTTAATTATCGCGGTCGCGGCTACATGCTTTAAACAAGCAATAAACGGATCAAGAAATTCCTTATCAGCTTTCCGTACGTAAGGCATTTTTCTTTTCCTCCTTGTAAAAGGGCTTATTGACTGCAAACAGTCTTACATAAATTAGATAGGTTCGTCAAGTTTTTAAGTAATAAAATACCGCTCTTTAAGTAGGGCGGTATTGTTTTAAAACTCAATTATAATATTTTGGCAACAATTTTTCGGCAACTTTATAAACTCTTTTGCCCAAAAGAGAGAACTCTTCAAGCAGAGCGTTTCTATCAGAGAAATGTAGTAGTTTGGCTACGCTGTCCAGCACCCGCCAGTCGTAAACCACCAAACCCTCTTCCTGATTCAGAAAAGTCTGCACGGCAACTCGCAGGCGGAGGCAGAAGTCGTATGCCTCCAGAAGTATGGCGGCCTCCTCTTTGGGGGCCACCAGAGGGTTTTGCAGGGCGTATTCCACTTCTATATTCAATTCCTGCGCCTGCATACGCAGAAGTTCAATCAAGCCATAAAGACCTCGGGTAACCACATCTTTTACGTCCGGCATGTTAAAATGCTCCGGCAAGAAACCTGCCCACGCTTTCAATTTCGGCGCCTCAATTCTTACGATCGCCTTTCGCAAAACACAGTCAGAAAGAAGGGGTATGGATATCTGATTTCGGAAAAGTTTTTCCGCTTCCGGAGAAGCATGGAGAACCTTGCTCACCAAAAGAAGCGCTTTGCCTCTTTCCACTACTCTTGAGGTTAGATACGAAGAGCATCCGCAACCCACAAAAAGACTTTTCAGATCTGCCAGTGTCTTGTTGTGAATTATTTTCTGCAAATGCGAGCCGGGAGTAACTTTCCAGCCGGCTTTCCTAAGCAGATGTCTCGTTAAGATATATATAATTGATGCTCTTTCCTGATGCCCTACATCAAGCACCTGAATTGAAAAATCAAGATTAGAATAGAGACTTTTTACTTCAAGACCCAGAACCATGAAATTTTGTCTACAGTCGTTTAACTTAAGATCTTCCAAAACTATATCAAAAGCCCCGAGTACGGCGATGTGAGCAATCTGCGTAAGCAGTCGCGCTTCATTGACCATCTCTCCCCTGCATTCAATCGGGATAACTTTAAGGGCTCTGCGGGCAAAAAAGTCTAGCCAGGTTTTACTGAAAGAAATCAACGCCTCATCTTTATCGTCAGACTTTTTTATATAATTCAGTAAGTCCTCTTTCACTAGAGGTTCGGCATGCGGCTGAATCTTTTTTGATTCCAGCCGTGCGAGCCTTCTTTTGATAAATCCCTCAACCCGAGTTTTAAGATCTTCTTTCTTGGCGTCAACCTCTTCCGGGAACCAGATATCCAGAAGACGCAAAACCAAATCGGTCGTGTTCCGAACCATCTGCTCCGGACTGTCGGAATTGAATAAACTTAGGGCGAAATCTACACGAGAATCGGCGCACTCGTTTTCTGTGAGCCGTTCATATTTGCTAAGCTGTTTTTCAAGAATGTCCGGAGTGGCGTCTGAAACCGATGGTTTAAACCACCGCGTGGCAGACCTCCCCAAAAGAACTTCCGTAGGCGCGAGAATTTCCACAAAGCCGGTTAGAACACCCGGAATCCAACAGTCTCCCAACATCCATTCTCTTAATTCTTTTGTCATCAAGGTCGCGTCAATTATAACCGCGTCTGCTTCATACAAAGCAAACTTCGCCCTGTCAAAGACTTTTTCATAATTTCTTTGGTTCTGTTCAGAGGTGTATATATCCTGATTAAACCCGACTCCCTTATGAGAGTCGTCGGCAGGATTTCTTTCTTTTTCTTTCCGAACTGCGTCGGAAGAAACAACCACTAGGTGTTTGCCCAACAAATCGCAGGCATCACGGAGGACATCCACGACAAAACTCTTGCCCGAAGCGGGTAGTCCCATGAGGCCAGCCAAAACGGACTTGTGACCCATGGGTTTATCAGTCTTAAAAACCCTGACGGGTTTTCTCTCGTCCTTTTCCTTCTGAACTTTAGCCCACCCTAAGATGGCCTCTTTAATTTCGTATCTGGTCAGATTACTTTTTCCGCCAAGCGGGTAAGTAACCGTACCCTCATACGCCACGCCATCAAACCAGCGGCACGGAGGCACGTTTAACTCTTCAGCTTTTATACCCTCCAGCCAGTCTAGGGAGATTATCAGGGAGAAAAGAGAAACCCCTTGCTTAGTGATATCGGGACGAACCGATAAGGAAGGTGTGTTCCTGTCTTTGTTCCACAAAAATACAATTCTGGGATCCTTGTTCTGTCCATAGATTTGTTCGTACACCCCCTCTGGATCATTGGTTTCCAAAGATACAAGAGTGAATCCTTTCGCGCCGCTTTTGGTGGTAAGGGTAATTATTTCCTCTTGACGATTTTTCCAGTCAGGAGAGTACAGTAGACGATTCCTCAAGATATTTTTCATAGAAACACCGCTACGCAGAATATCCATGACGGAATGGTCGGGCGCCAAAACTTTCCCGCCTAGCGTGTCTTTAACTGTAGCTAGAAAAGAACAAAGGCTTGGGTCAATACCCAACATAATGACATATTCTAAAACACGGTCCATTCCATAAATAAATCTGTCGGGCTCTTCCCGCCATACACAGGCTAGTCCTTCCATAATCCCCTTCAATGAGTATTCAGGATTGGGAAGATACGGAAGAATAAATCTATCGTAACAGTTGGCGTAATGCGCCAGTCGATGATAGGCAGGTAAAACTACCTCATTAAAGCCAAGTCGGTCATATATGATTTTTTTGAATATATATTGGGCTATCACGCAGTCCAAATCAAACGGACTGTGAATTTCTATGGTGGTTATGGGGCGCTCGCGGTGGCGTCTCAAAATTCCTTCGCGAAATTCGGGCAGAAGCAATAATTGAGAAGCGCTTAGCTGACGATAAAATGTGGGCTTACCCTTTAACCACTCCTGCAACATGTCGTGGTGATCCGCACCGTGGTATGGATCGCAGATCGCGCCATTGTCAATCGGATAAATACCCTCTTCCAATAATTTTGGCCATTCTTCTTTGGGATGATAAGTTCCCTTGGGCGGAGCAGTAATTCTCATTTTTTCCTCCTTTTTTGAGCTTCCGGTTAACTTTTTTATGTAAATGTTCTCACCACTATTTTAAACTAAAATCACTTTTATGTCAATTTAAATTTTTGTTTAAAATTAAAAGTCCCGACGTGTGCCGGGACTTCTGTTTAAAATCATCACAATGCTCTTTGAAGATCTTCCACACTCATTCCCAGTTTATCTGCAACATACTCCAGCAAAGACTTTTGTTTTTGCAGATCAACATCAACACGGGGGTAGTAGTTGAGGAAAAACCCTAAAATTTCCAATTGTTCCGTATTGCCGAGTTTGGGAAAAGATCGGCCCTTTCCCGGAGAAGATCTTGCCCACGGAGAACCGGTTACCATAAGACTGATGGACGATCCACATACTGGATAAATCCGATGCCAGCCATCCGGATCAATCATTTCATATGCTGAACCTTCTGCCATTATCAAAGTAGAAGCAACTGGCGGCTCTTTTTCTCCTTTCCCATACCCAATGTCCATTTTGTAACTACCAGACAATATCCTGACTGCCGAAGGCCAAGGATGCGGATGAAACAAAGCGTCTTCTCTTTTGCAGAGATTAATCCTGTGCAAATTTACCCTATATTTCCCAAACTGCGTCCAAAGCCTTTCAACTGTAGGCGGGTTATAGTTTATCAGCATACTCTTCCACCTGGCGTGATTCCTTAGCAAAAGAGATAAAACAAATATTTCTATATCGTGCAAAATGTTTAACATAATCCTCTCCTTGTTGGATTTGACTAAAGCGCTTTAAATGCTCCGGTTACCTCGGTACGGATTTTTACACCGTCTTTCTTTTCTGGGATGGAAAGTTTTTTAGGCAAGGATGTGCGTAAAAATATTGTTATGCAATATTGTCCACCTTCCATTGTAACCCCAGTCCCGACAACATATTTACTGTAAGGTTTTTTAAGAGCATATTCTTGAGAACAAAAAGCGTTAACTCTTAGAGCCTGTTGAAACGTTACCTTCATCTCTGACCTCCTTTTTTTAAACGAACTACTTGCGCCGCAAAATTCTTATCAAGGATATAATACAACAATGCCGCAAATTTGCAAATTAAGCTCTGGTGTGGTATTGTTTTATTATTCTTTGACAACCAATCAGACCATATAAACCAAAAGGAGGGCCATAAAAAATGATAGGCCTCATATTTACTCTCATCTATGCCGGTTTCTTTGTGTTATCCGGACTTGATTGGCCTTATATATATTCCTTTTCGACAATTTTTCTTTTCAGATGGTATTTCATCTCTTCGGTGCTAATGCTCCTTCTGCTGTTGCCTCTGGCCATAATTTTATCCGGATTTCTCGGGCTTTTGTCCTTTGCACACAAAACAGCTGAAATTATCATCGCTTGGATCGGGGTATCTATGAATTCTGCCCGTTCTTTGCTTAGATTCTTTTTGAGAAGATCTTCATATGTTCTTGGGGCTTATTATTTACACACCGCCCTAGTCTTTGATGAAGCCAAAATGCCGGCTTATAGCTGGGATAAATTTGACCTTATTTCCGGTATTGGCCTTCTGCTGATCCCATTGCTGGCCACCCAACCCATTAAAATTAAGCCTAGAAAAAACAAACCGGAAGGAGGTAGTCTTGGAACCACAGTTACCAACAATCGATAAGGCGGAAGCTGACAAGAAATTTAAGTTTGCTTTTAGGAGTTTTCTGGCGGCCTTGGGGCTTACAATAGTCTTCCTTATGGCCGGACTATTTGTGCCAAAACTAGATTTTCGGATGGTCTGCGCAATTGGTTCTTTTTTATCTCTTCTTGTCGCAATGTACGCCGCAATCGTCATGCTTATAATAAAGATAACGGTTTATTGTCACGAAGAACTTGAGAAATTGGAAAAACGAGCAGAAGACAATATGTAATCTTAGGTAATTTAAAACCGCCTCAATGGTCATCGAAGCGGTTTTTGTTTGATAAAATAAATCAAGCTGTTGTTGCTTGTGTGATAGATGGAATAAAATATTGTCCAAACATGGCCAATAGGTCTGCCGCGGTTTTGAACCATTCTATCGGCGAGTCTTCTCCGTCTGTTGAATATATATGATAATGTATACCAAATTGTATCCGCAAATCACCCGAATAAGATTCGCTAAGCACATCTACCAATGTACCTGGAGGCGGATTATGCAACACAACCACGCTTGCCAGTCTAAAAGATCTTAGAGCTTCACCCTCCTTCTTTGTGTCTGGGTCTGACGAAAAGTAGACCATAATGCCACCTTTTTTTATAGACAGTGAGCCATCTCGATGGCTATATTCCTTCAGCCACTCTCGTCTCACATCAAAAACCTCTACTCTCATACATACCCTCCTTTTAAATACTCCCGTCTCGGCCATCAAAAGTCGCTTTTCTTTTATTTTTATTCGTATTCAGCGGGGTTTTTCCTTCTTTTTTTACGTTCATACTTCTCCTCCTTCCTGATTTTTTGTGTAAACTTACTAAGGTAACAGTACCACATTTATTGTATTTCTGCAATAAAATACTCTTGACTTTGGCTAGGCAAAATGATAGTTGTGGTCTTGGTGGTCTTTAATAAATTTTGATTAAAAATGGAGGTGCCAAACGGAAACTCACCAAGAGGAGATAAATCTATGTCCGTAATGATTTTCGGAGCTTACAGCATACTTTTCCATAGAGACAGCGACCCCCAGACACTTTACGCGGTGGACTGGGACTGGGGTACCCACAAGAAATGGAGTTGTTCTGAAAAAGATGAATATGGAATCCGCTGGGATCCAACTGGAACCTTTGATGATATCGCATATGGGGTTTTACTTAAACACTTCGGCTTGCAAGACTGGAGTGATGAATTTCCTCCTGCTCGCGTCGTCAATATGCCACCCAAGGAACTTGCGGCAGAGCGAAGAAAAAAAGAGCGAGAGTCTGGACTGCCTAGACTTAAAATGGTGAGCGACACCATCGGCTCACACGTTCCAGCCGAAGAATACCCATAATTATTTGTTAGTTTCAAACACAAACCATAAACCGTCCCGAACTTATTGAGGGGCGGTTTTAATTTTTCACCCAAACAAAAACCAACTCCCATGAGTCAGTTTTGTCTAAAAAGCGGGT
>JAUYPW010000019.1 GCA_030697525.1 bacterium | reverse complement strand
CGGTTTCCCGGCGTACCAAAAGATAACCGGTGTTTTTCCTTAAATTTGTTTTGTATTAAGTTCCATAATGACAACAACCTCTGAGTGATTATGGATCACTCAAGTCTATCTCGGATGTCGAAAGAGACTTGAATTATCCATCTTTAATGCTTTAAGCGAGTAGGGCGGTCGAGGCTATGATAAGCGCGGTCGAAGGTAATGCTCGTAGAAAACCATTGAAAGTTTGGTTAGCATGGTCCGAGCACTCAAGCTTTGTTGAGTGCTCGGTAACCAAACTTTCACTGAACGAGCCGAGTCGCTGGACGAGGCGAGTGTGTTTTCGAGAGCGTTACCGAGAAAACCGCGCTTATGAGTATCAAGAGAACCATCTAAGCGAGCGAAATTACATCATTTTTATTTCAATATCCACCCCCGCCGGTAAGTTTAAATTAGTAAGCGCGTTGATCGTTTTGGGGCTGGGATTGATAATGTCAATCAGTCTTTTATGTACTCTTATTTCGTACTGTTCGCGGGCGTTTTTGTGGACAAAACTGGAACGATTCACAGTATATTTGTGAATTTCGGTAGGTAAAGGTACCGGACCTACAACTTCAGCGTCGTTGCGGATAGCCGTATCCACAATCTGTTTTACTGAATTATCAATTATCTTCGAGTCGTAAGCCCGAACCTTAATCCTTAGGCGCGATTTAACCTCTTCTTCGGTTTTTGTTTTGGTTACCAAGGAACTTTGATAGCAATTAGTGTCTAGCGACTAGAAACTAGTAGCTATTTTATAATCTTCGTTACCACTCCTGCGCCGACCGTTTTGCCACCTTCACGAATAGCGAATCTTTGTTTTTCTTCCAGGGCGACTGGCACAATCAATTTAACTACAAATTTAATCGTGTCTCCCGGCATAACCATCTCCGTACCTTGCGGTAGCGTAACTTCTCCGGTAACATCGGTTGTCCTTATATAAAACTGTGGTTTATATCCTGCGAAAAATGGAGTATGTCTTCCGCCTTCTTCTTTAGTCAGAATGTACACTTCTGATTCAAATTCGGTATGAGGCGTAACTGACCCGGACTTGGCTATTACTTGTCCACGCTCAACATCTTCTTTCTTGAGACCACGCAGAAGAAGACCGGCATTATCTCCAGCCATTCCTTCGTCTAAAGACTTATTAAACATCTCAATACCGGTAATGGTAGTCTTTTGGGTGTCTTTAATACCAATTATGGATACTTCTTCGTTTACCTTTACCTTACCTCTCTCAATCCTACCGGTTACAACTGTACCTCTTCCTTCTATGGAAAATACGTCCTCAACCGGCATAAGAAATGGTTTGTCGATATCTCTAACTGGGTCGGGGATATATGTATCTAAGGCGTTGGTCAGTTCCAGAATTTTTTTCACCCACTCGTCATCAGGTGAATTGGCTTCCAGAGCTTTTAGAGCAGATCCGCGAATAACAGGAGTCTCGTCTCCGGGAAATTCATATTTTTTCAAAAGTTCACGAATCTCCGCCTCAACCAAGTCAATCAATTCCGGATCATCCACCATATCCACTTTGTTTAAAAACACCACAACAGCAGGAACGCCTACCTGGCGAGCCAAAAGAATGTGCTCACGGGTCTGTGGCATAGGGCCATCAGTTGCAGACACAACCAAAATAGCTCCGTCCATTTGAGCGGCTCCAGTGATCATGTTCTTTATATAGTCCGCATGCCCCGGGGCATCAATGTGAGCATAGTGCCTTTTTGCAGTCTCGTATTCCGAATGGTGCAGAGCAATAGTAATGCCTCTTGCTTTCTCTTCCGGAGCGTTATCTATCTGATCTACAGATTCCACACGGGAAGGAAAACCCTTAAGATGGAGGGCTTTGGTTATAGCCGCAGTTAGGGTGGTTTTACCATGATCAACGTGCCCAATGGTGCCTACATTGATATGGGGTTTAGTTCTTTCAAATTTTTTGGCTTCTGCCATAGTTTTTTATTAAGTTTATTATTAAATATTATATAGACTATATATTACCAAAAAGCATCTATAAAGGCAAATCCTCTAAACTTATGTCTTCCAGCCGCATAGGTTTGGCGGGGTGGCGCTCGGCCGGACCCAGGGGAATGACAAATTCTGTCTCGGCCGGTTCAATGTCCGAAATGTCGCTCTCGGCCTTGAAAGGAAGACGGGTAACCGCGCTGTAAGGCTTGCTGGTTGAACCAGCTAGTTTTTCATATTCTTGGAAAGACATCATTACTATTTCAGGCGCATCGTTTTCCACCAAAATAAATTTGTCGCCGTTCTTTTTTATCAAATTTTTTATTTTTTCTAGATTCATGTTAATTGAGTGAGCTCTTCGTCCCGACCGCGAAATAGCGGAGACGCGGGTATAAATTCACGCTGCGCAGGAATGAGGAAAACCGCGATTAGTAGCGGAAGGATTCCCATTCCGAGCGAGTGAATTTGTCCGCGTCGGAGCTCTTGAGCGGGAGGGATGAGGGCGAACGAACTATTTCTTGCCTTCTATTATTACTTTAGCCACGTTGGCGGGCACTTCTTCATAATGATCAAACTCCATGGTAAAAGAAGCTCTCCCTTGAGTCAAGGAACGCAAAGTAGTTACATAGCCGAACATTTCCGCCAAAGGAACCTTGGCGTCTATGGTTTTGATACCCATCCCGCGATCCTCCATCTGTTCAATTCTGGCTCTCTTGGAATTAAGATCTCCGGTCACC
The DNA here is from genome assembly GCA_030697525.1 of bacterium. GTDB lineage: Bacteria > Patescibacteriota > Minisyncoccia > Sungbacterales > HO2-52-23 > JAUYPW01. The sequence goes on along the minus strand of JAUYPW010000019.1, from coordinate 33,732 downwards.
TCGCCAAGGAAATTTTCCGGAGTTACAACCTCAACTTTCATTATCGGCTCCAACATAACCAGGACTCCACGTTTAGTCGCTTCTTGGAAGGCCATGGAACCTGCAATTTTGAAAGCCGCTTCGGACGAATCAACTTCGTGATAAGAACCATCATATAAAGCAACCTTAATATCTACCACCGGATACCCCGCCAGAACTCCTTTTTCCATAGCTTCTTTTATACCCTTCTCTGTGGGCGCTATAAATTCTTGCGGTATAACCCCGCCTTTTATTTCATTTATAAATTCAAATCCTTTGCCTCTTTCGTTCGGCTCTACTCTTAGCCAAACATGACCGTATTGACCACGACCCCCTGATTGACGTATGTATTTACCTTCGGCTTCCGCCTCTTTTTTAATAGTTTCTTTGTAGGCTACCTGCGGCCGACCGACATTGGCTCCCACGTTAAATTCTCTTTTCATTCGGTCCACAATAATTTCCAAGTGCAACTCGCCCATACCGGATATTATGGTATCGCCAGTTTCGGTGTCTCCTTTAAGCCGGAAGGTTGGGTCCTCCTCGGAAAGCCGGCGCAAGGCCAGACCCATTTTTTCTTGATCGGCCTTGGTCTTGGGTTCTATTTTCAAAGAAACTACCGGTTCGGGAAAAACAATTTTTTCTAAGATTATGGGGTGTTCCGGATCGCAAAGAGTGTCACCAGTATGAGTATTTTTAAGACCGACGAGAGCCCCTATGTTCCCTGCCTGAATTTCTTTAAGCTCTTCGCGAGTGTTGGCGTGCATTCGCAAAATTCTACCGACTCTTTCCTGATCGCCCTTTGTAGAGTTGAGAATATAGGAACCGGCTTTGAGCGTCCCGGAATAAACTCTAAAGAACGTAAGCTGTCCCACATAAGGATCGCTTTGTAATTTAAATGCCAAAGCGGCAAAAGGAGCTTCATCCGCCGTCTCTCGATTTTCTTCAGCTCCTGTTTTTATATTAATTCCTTTGATTGGCGGGCAGTCTTCCGGAGAAGGCAGGTAGTCCACAACTCCGTCCAGCACCAGCTGAACTCCTTTGTTTTTCAGAGCCGAGCCGCAGAAAACAGGCACTAATTTATATGAAAGAGTCGCTCTCCTTAAAGCCTCTTTAAGTTCCTCTAAAGTAATTTCCTTGCCCTCAAGATATTTTTCGGTTAGCGCATCGTCGCTCTCGGCTATTTTTTCTACCATATTATGACGCCACTGGTCGGCTTCTTTTTTTAAATTTTCCGGTATTTCTTCCAGCTCTATCTTCTCTCCATGATCTCCAACGAACTGCACCTTCTTCATTTTCATAAGATCAATAACACCGGCAAATTCTTGCTCAAGACCAATCGGCATAGTGATGGGCACTGCATTGGTAGTTAGCCTTTCATATATAGAGTTGAGTGATCTTATAAAAGACGCTCCCATGCGATCCAGCTTGTTTATAAAACATATTCGGGGAACATGAAATTTGTCAGCTTGGCGCCAAACAGTTTCGGATTGAGGCTCCACTCCGGCAACACCGTCAAAGACCACCACTGCCCCATCCAAAACTCTTAAGGACCTCTGCACTTCTACAGTAAAATCTATGTGCCCGGGAGTATCTATTATATTTATCCTATATTCGTTGTCTTTGGTTTGTTTTTCAGAAGGCAAATAAGTGGGTTTCCAGAAACAGGTGGTGGCCGCGGCGGTAATAGTTATTCCCCGCTCTCTTTCCTGTTCCATCCAATCCATGACGGTTGTACCCTCGTGTACTTCCCCGATTTTATGCGAAACTCCGGTATAAAAAAGAACCCGTTCCGTTACGGTTGTTTTTCCGGCATCAATGTGGGCGATTATGCCGATATTGCGAGTACGTTCTAGAGGATATTCTCTGGACAAGTATTTAAAATAGACCAGAGACCAGAAACTAGTAGTTAATTAGTATCCAGTAACCGGCCTACGTTTTACCAAGCAAAATGGGCAAACGCCTTATTTGCTTCTGCCATTCTGTGTGTGTCTAATTTTTTCTTTATAGCCGACCCTTCATTTTTGGAAGCCAAAATCAGTTCCTCGGCCAATCTTTCATGAATGGGTTTCCCTTTTTTGGATCTGGCGGCATCAATGATCCAGCGGAAGGTCAAAGCCATTTTGCGCTCTCCTTTTACTTCTCGGGGAACCTGATAAGTAGCCCCGCCGATTCGCCGAGATTTTATTTCCAGCGTGGGACCCACGTTTTTCAAGGCGGTATCAAATATTACCATCGGATCCTGATTGTGCTTTTTCTGAAGAGTATCAAAAGTCCGGTAGACCACCCCCTGGGCCACCGATTTTTTACCCTTGCGCATTACATAATTTATAAACTTGGCTACAACCGCACTGCTATATTTAGGGTCTGGTATTATTTCTCTTTTTACGTTTCGTTTGCGTCTCATATCTTTTTGGGCCGTTTAGCTCCATACTTACTTCTCTGTTGTTTTCTACCTTCAACTCCAGTGGTGTCCAAAACGCCTCGCACAATGTGATACCTCACACCCGGAAGATCTTTAACTCTTCCGCCGCGGATAACTACCACGGAGTGTTCCTGAAGGTTGTGGCCCTCACCCGGAATATAGGCCGTAACCTCCATCCCGTTGGTAAGCCGGACCCTGGCTACTTTTCTCAAGGCAGAGTTTGGTTTCTTGGGGGTGACAGTAGTTACTTTTATACATACCCCTCTTTTGAATGGAGAGGAATGAAAAACCGGCCTATTTTTAAGCGCGTTAAAACTGTGCCCCAAAGCCGGAGCTTTGGTCTTGTATTTACGAAAATTTCTACCTCTTTTAACTAGTTGGGTTATTGTTGGCACAATACGGAGTAGGATAACAGATGTTGTGGTTTAAGTCAAAATCCCGCCACGGCGGGATTTTTTTTAAAAGTTTAGACACCTCCTAAAAAATCGGCAGAGATCCGGTTATCAGCTTAAAAGAAAAAATAACTATTGGGAAAATCAGGCGCGAAAAGAAAAAAATGAACATCAGAAAAAGAAAGAGGCCGTACTGCTCCATGAAAATCTGGACATGATGCCAACGATAAGGCAGAAAAGCAAAAAGAAGTTTGGAGCCGTCCAACGGAGGGATGGGGACAAGATTAAAAAATGCCAGCACTAAGTTCAATAAGACGATCAGGCTGGCAATGTTTAAAAAGTTTAAAATAAAATCTCCCGGCAAAATACCGCCAAGTCCAGGCAAAAATCTTATGATCAATCCAAAAACAACCGCAATGGATATATTTACTAAAGGTCCAGCCGCCGCCACATATGCAGGACCCCATCTTTTGTTGCGAAGATTGTGAGGATTATACGGAACAGGCTTCGCCCAGCCAAAAATAAATCCGCCGGCTAGATAAGAAATGGTTGGCAGCAAAACCGAACCAAACCACTCCAGGTGTTTCAGTGGATTCAAAGTAAGCCTGCCTTCGTATTGGGCGGTTTTATCTCCTTGCATCAGGGCCGCATAACCATGCGAGACCTCATGCACGACGATGGAAAAAATCAGGATAGCGATATTAAAAATAAAGGGGATTGCTTCATTCATGAACTTATGATAACATATCCCCCATGCGTGCCTGTAAAATATGTGACAAGAGTTCGGTCATGGGGGGTCGCAGGTCTTTTCTTCGCAGTCATTATAACCCTACATGCAAAGTCCGCAAATATCCCAATCTCCAGTGGGCTAAATTGGCGTCCGGCAAGCGTGCTAAAATCTGCGTAAGATGTTTGAAAACACTAACTAGGGCAAAAGCATCATGAGGATAAATACTTCTCCGCTGGAAAATTTAAAAACGGGTAAAAATATTTTTGTACCACTTTTCAAAAACAAGCCTCTAACCAAAGAGGAATTTTTTTCATATACGCCGGATTGGTTTCGTAAACTTACTCCCGCCTTTGAAAAAGAATTTGAGGGAGAGGAAGGAGAAATAAAAACCTTCCATTCAACTGACGCCAAGCAGACCATAACTCTTTTTGGTCTGGGGGAGAAAGATAAATTTAATCAAAGAAAATTACAGACCATCGCGCGGCGTATGGCGCGCCACGCCAAAAACGGAAAAATTGAAGAACTTTCCATAATCCTCCGAAATGATTTCGGAGATACCAAAAATACTTCAAGTCTTTTTGCAACCAATATTTTGGCGGCAAATTTTGAATTTAATAAATACAAGGAAAAGCCTAAAAATGGATGGCCGGAAATAAAAAAGGTTCTCTTGGTAGTGGATAAAAAAGACACGGCCGAAGCCAAGACGGGTCTTACTCGGGGCGTAATAATCGGGGAGGAAACAAATTTTTGCCGAGAACTTGCCAATACACCTGGCGGAGATATCACTCCACAAAAGCTGGCCGAAGAAGCAAAAAAAACCGCTGGCCAAAACAAAATTTCTATAAAAAGTTTTGACGAGAAAGAAATACAGAAAATCGGCATGGGAGGGATTTTGGGAGTAAGCAAGGGGTCAACAGAGAAACCGAGGTTTATAATTCTAGAATATCTAAAAGGACCGAAAGAGCAGAAACCTTTGGTTTTTGTCGGCAAGGGGGTAACCTTTGATACTGGAGGATTGAGCTTGAAACCGGAGCAATATATGTATGAAATGCACATGGATATGTCCGGAGGCGCGGCAGTAATACACGGCATGGCGGCCATAGCCAGACTCAATTTGCCAATCAATGCAATAGGAATAATTCCCGCCGTGGAAAATATGCCCTCGGGTTCAAGTTTTCGTCCGGGAGATATTTTAAAATCTTTATCCGGAAAAACTATTGAAGTATTAAATACCGACGCTGAAGGAAGAATAATTTTGGCCGATGCTCTTGTCTACGCTCTGCGGTACAAGCCTGGATTTATTTTGGACCTTGCCACTCTTACTGGAGCCGCGCACGTGGCTTTGGGAAATTATTGTTCAGCTTTGTTTACAAACCAGCCCAAATTGCAGGAAAAATTGATAGAGATTGGAGAAAATTCTGGAGATTATGTCTGGCCCTTGCCTTTGTGGGATGAATATCTAAATGATATAAAAGGAACTTTCGCAGACCTGGCCAACACGGGTAAAAATGATCGCTACGGAGGAGCAACTCATGGAGCAAAATTTTTGGAGCAGTTTGTAGATAACACCCCTTGGGCACACTTGGACATTGCGCCGCGCATGACCACAAACGAACACGACCATCTCGCTAAAGGAGCAAGCGGAGTGGGGGTGAGATACATTGTGGAACTGGCAAAAAATTATAAAGATTTTAGCGGTTCCCTTCGGTAACGCTCTCGAAAACACGTTCGATTTCTCCAGCGAGAAATCTCACTCAGTGAAAGTTTGGTTATTCTGCCAAGAGGCAGAAACCATGCTAACCAAACTTTCAATGGTTTTCTACGAGCATTACCTTCGACCGCTAAAACAATCATTATGTTGCCTGTATATTTAACTAAAATAAAAACTGGGGACGGACTTGTGCTGGAGGGAATAGTCATTGAGCCAAAAAACAAAAGCCAAACTGCTTTGGTGTGGCTTCATGGTCTTTCCTCCAAATTTTCTTCGGGACAAACTCTTATCAAAGAATTATCTTCCGTTTGCCAAAAAGCAGGCATTGGTTATTTTAAGTTTAATAACCGCGGACATGACGTAGCCGATGTGGAGGATATCGGCATGATAGGAGCCGGTTTTGAAAAGTTTGAAGATTGCATATTGGACATAAAAGCTGTCATTCAATTTGCTAAAAAACTTGGGTACAAAAATATAATTCTGGCTGGACATTCTACCGGAGCCAACAAAGCCCTTTACTATGTTTACAAAACTAAAGACAGGGCAGTGAAGAAACTCATTTTGCTTGGGCCAATCTGTGATCTAACAGCCATGGCGAAGAAAATCGGCCAGAAGGAGTTGGACAGAAGAGTGAAAATCGTGCAAGAAATAAAAAATAAAAATCCGAAGACGCTGGCACCTCTGGAATTTGGTTTATATTCTGCTGATCGTTACTTGAGTTTGCACACACCCGGGAGCGCGGAGGACGTGTTCCCCTATTATAATCCAGAGGCTGGCTGGAAAGAATTAAAAAGCGTAAAAATTCCCGTGGCCGTCATCGTGGGCGGTAAAGATGAATATTTAGACAGACCAACTGTTAAATTTATTGAAATTTTTGCCAAAAAAGCTCAAGCGACAGAAAGATTTGCCGGTATTATAATTAAAGGAGCAGATCATGGTTTTCGTAAAAAAGAGAAAGAAGTATCTGAAGAAATGATCAGTTTTACAAAAAACGGGCTGTAGTATAGCGGTAGTACACAAGGCTGGGGGTCTTGGAGCCCGGGTTCAACTCCCGGCAGCCCGATTAAATTAAAATAATTTCTATGGAAAAGATTAATTTTCCTCAAGAGACGCGCCCAGAAACCGAAACAAAAGAAGCTAAGAAAGAAAGATGGTCCAAGGGAACTTATGATTTATTGAAGAAATTTTGGTTTGCGTCACTCGTAGTCGCGATCCCTTCTGTGGCAGAAGCCAAAGAGCCGGTTAAATTTGAGGATGTCTGGAAGACCCTAACCAGCGGCAGAGAAAACGCCGTTGAAATCGGCTCAACTGTAACTGAAAGATCCGCCAAATCTGAAGATATGATTAAATATCTACGCGCTTATCGTTCCTACAATACCAGACTGGATTCTCTTCTCCAGTTGGTTCCCGTAAAAGATCTCGGCGCATATTTGGAGTCTTACGGAGTAGACTTCGGATCTATTACTCCCGGACAAAAAGATTTTAGGTTTTTGCCCGTACATGAGGAGGGGTCTGGTTGTTTTGCCACTGTAATTTCTTGGAAGCCCGAAACAGGAAAAAAGGGAGTTATTGAATTTAACACGGCCCTTATGTCTCCCACCGATACCACTATGGTTGGGTTTGTTTCAACGCATGAGGTGGGACACTTTGTAAGAAGGAGGAAGTTTTCCATTCCTCAACTTGTTATAGAAGAAGGGCTGGCCAATTGGGGGGCCTGGAAGTTTATGAAAGATAACTTTAGCAAAAAAGGGGTGGATGATAAAGAAATAAAGACCAGGTTGAAACCAAACACAGAAAATGCATACAGCGGAGAAACTCTTCTAGCCGCCATGATTGACCTTTTATACAAAAAACAAAATGTATTAAAAGAATATTATGCCGGCGCCAATGATTTTATGAGCTATGACGGAATAGCCGGGGCAAGCCAGAAATTGCACATGATAATCCATAAAGATATTGGAACTGATGGCCAACTAACCTCCTCCGAAGTTTTAACAGTTTTGAGACACCTGATTTCAATACGGGGCATGGACTCCGTAAAGAAAGCCTATAAGGAATTAAGAACTAAATATTTCCTAGATATAACCGAGAAAAATCTTGGCATCCTGAAATGGGATGAGGGTCTAGTCTACTTTGATAAAACTACAGAGAAACCTCCTTTAAAAACAGAAGGAGATATGTGGATATCAACCGCCCAAGGTGTCCTTGTAAGGTTCAGATATGAGGATCATGATTTTGTTTTGCGCGAATATGACGAGATACTTTCCCAAATCAAAGAAGGTTTACAAAAGGGCTCTCCTTTTTTCGGTGTGTCTATTGACCCTTCTGTGTCACTCAAAGAATCAGATGGATCCCTACGAAAAGAGATTAAAGAAATTTTAGAGTCGTCGGGGACAGTAGAACTAAGTAGAAATTAGAAAAACGCCGCGATTGTCGCGGTGTTTTTCTTAAAACATTATATCCTCCTCTGCTCTTTTATAATCATGAATTTCTTTTTCCGTAAACCAGTGTTTTATTTCTCTTTCGGCTTCTTCCGGATCGCCGGAGGCGTGTATTAGATTATGAACTGCTCTTTTGCCGGCATTGGCCAGCGCCGGAGAATCCACCGAAAAATCACCTCGTATAGTCCCCATCTCGGCAAATACCGGCAGAGTCTTACCCACGATTTTGCGAACCATATCTATGGCATGTATTCCGGAAAAAACCATCACCACCACCGGTCCAGAAGTTAGAAATTCGGTGTTCCACTCATAAACCATTTGGCCGATTTTAAGAGGGTCGTTTGTTCCCAATTCTTTCTTAGCGTCTTTGCCATACTTGGCGTATGTTTCCAAAGTCTTGCCGCCCATGCCAACCAGCCACTCTTTTGTTCCAGGATAATGCTTTTCAGCTTGGATCTCACTTGCCCGCATCATCTTCGTGGCAATCAGTTTCAATCCCCTCTGCTCTACTCTCTTTATACATTCTCCAACCAATCCCCTTTTAACTCCGTCAGGTTTTATAATTACACAAGTTCTTTCTTGTTTTAAGTCAGCTTTGTTCATATTTTTATTTAAAATCATCTTAGCAAAAATCTATGAAAAAGTCTATTTGCCAAAAACATAGCTTATTCCATCACTGATTAAATGCACATCACCCACCAAGTCTGTCCTAAAAATTTTAATCCCAAGTTTTTCAAATCTATCCAAAACTTCTTGATGCGGATGTCCATAGCGGTTTTTTCTTCCTGCAGAAATTATCGCGTATTTTGGGGAAATGGCTTTTAGAAATTCTTCCGCCGAAGAAGTTTTGGAACCGTGATGGCCAACTTTTAAAACACTGGAATCAAGAATTAAGAATTTAGAATTAAGGGATTCAAACAATAGACGATATTCAGTAGATTTTTCAGCATCGCCCATAAATAAAATCGAGTTTTGGTTGTGTTTCAGGCGAGCAGTTACTACCGCTTCGTGGATATTTTTTACCGTCTGGCTAGTAAAATTTTTAAATGGGGATAAAATTTGTAGTTCTGTGCTTCGGCCAAGCTTAACTTTCTGTCCCGCTTTGGCAATAATTACTTTAGTTTTTTTGTCCTCTAAAAGATCCTGCCACTCTTTATACTCCGGTATAGAATGATCCACGCCTGATTCAATAACCATATCTATCTCATATCTCTTTAGGATCTCCAGTAGTCCATCCAGATGATCAGCGTGCGGATGAGTTAAAATAAGCAGATCAATACTTCTGTCCCAAAAAGGAAGAGTCTTCCCGATTTTGGATAAAATTTGTGAACTGGGTCCGCCGTCAATCAAAATTTGATTTCCTCCTGGAATTTCCACCAGAGCGGCATCTCCCTGTCCGATATCGAAAAAAGTAACAAGCAGGTTTTGGTGTTCTTCGAAATAAAAAACCGTGTACCAAATAACTGCCACCAATACCATAAGAGCCAAAAGAAAAATTGGCTGAAGTTTTTTAGACATGTTTTGTGCGAACTATTTTTAGCCAAAACCAAACATAAATTGCCAAAACCGGCAGTAAAATCCATTTGCCCAAACCAACTGAAGCGAAGGGGATTTTGGCGAAAATACTTATAACCAAAATTTTATATTCCAATAAAATCCAAACCAGCCAACCCAAAATCCTGCTTAAAAAAACAGACAGAAAACCGACCATGGCCATAACAAACCCCCAAGTCATGGTGTAGGGAACAGCTTCCAGCACCAAGATATTAGTAAGGGGACTGATTAAAGAAATCTGTCCGAAGATATAAATCAAAAGAGGTAGGACAGCTATCTGTGCCGACAAAGTTTCAATAAATGTCCTTTTGAAACTTAGGAATTTTTCTTTTGTCCAGTCAGTAGCTTCTTTTTCCCGTGTTCTAAATAGTTTTTTGTTAAAAAAATTTTCCAGTTTTGGAGAAATATAGATAAGACCAGTGGTAGCCAAAAAAGAGAGCTGAAAGGCGACATCAAATCTTAAAATTCTGGGGTTTTGTAGTATCATTAGAGCCGCGGCAAAAATTAAGGCGTTGGTCATATGATAAAGCCTCCCCTCGCGTCTGGCCACGAGAACCAAGATACCCATGATAGCCGCGCGCACAAGACTAGCTGACGCTCCCGTCATAATCACAAACAAAATTATGGCAATTATAGCCGCCCAAAAAGAAACCGCAAAAGGCATGGCAAGGGCTGTGAGCGAGGCAAGAAAAACTCTGCCGACCATGGTGATGTTGTAGCCAGACAAGGCAATAATATGAGTAGTGCCGGTGGTCTTTAGGTCCTGGACTACATCTTCGGGCAGAGACTGTCTTTCGCCAAGCAACAAACCCTTAAGAAAGGCGGCGTGGGGTTCGGGAAGTGCCAACTCAATCTTCTCTTCAAATAAATTTTTTATGTTCGCGAGCGCCAAACGAGCTCGACCCATTTTTCTTTCGCTTATTTTATCAACTTTTGGGAAATAACTCACAGCAAAAATATCCTGACGGGCCAAATAAGATTTGTAATCAAAATCTTCAAATTTGACCGGTTCCTCAATTTTTCCTTCTAGAGCCAGTTCGTCTCCCAAACTAAAAGCCGGGTATTTGCGAAATGTTGCCAGAATAAAAAACTTATTTTTAAGTTCTTGGTTGTCTATTTTGGATATGTGGATTTTTAGCCTTGTTTTGTCCTCTATTACATCCGGTTCATCCCAAACTACGCCCTCTACCAGAACATTTTTCCCAAAAAATACACTCAAGTCGGGTACCGTGCTTTCGGCCAAATTAAGCCGTAAAACTCCCACAAAAAATACAAAAATTAAAAAACCATAAACTGCCTTAGTTTTGTTTCCTCTGAAGATATTTATTGAGCCGAAAATCAATCCCAGAAACAAACCGGACCAAATAAAAATTTTGGGTATTTTGAAAAAAGATTCTAGGGCAATTCCTGCTATAAAAGCCAGCAGAAGATATAAAAATATCCGCGATTTTGTCACGCGGATATAGTAACATGAGATTTAAACGATAGCGACCTAATATTCCAACCCCCGCTTTCCTTTTATTCCTTCATAAAAAGGATGTTTAATATCTTTCATTTCGGTCACCAAATCGGCTCTATCTATAAATTCAATCGGAGCATCGCGACCGGTGAGGATAATGGTGACTAGTGGATAGCGACTAGCGACTAGTTCTAAAAAATCCAAAACCTTTTGGACAGAAATCAAATTTAAACTAACAGCGTTGTTGATTTCGTCTAAAATTAGAATATCCCAGTTTTTACTTTCAGCTTCCTGCTGGGCATATTTCAAAGCTTCTTCCGCCGCCTTTTCATGCTCTTCGCGGGGAAGTTTGTCTCCCAGAATTCCCACGAAACCCTTCCCCATTTTCACCAATTTAAAATCGGGGGCAAGCTTTTTATAAGCTTCATCTTCCCCCGATTTCCACGGCCCTTTTATAAACTGCACCATCAAAACCTTCTTTCCTTCGCCAACCGCACGCATGGCCGCACCCAGTGCCGCAGTCGTTTTTCCCTTGCCGTTTCCGGTAAATATATAGAGCATTTTTAGAGACCTCTTAAGTTTCTACTGTGACTTCCGCTTTGGTGTCTTTCATTTCGGTAGAAAAATCTATTTCACAAACCCCTGACACACAGGCAAGTTCTTTAGCTCCTTCCGTAACATCTTCTTCCTCGTAAGCAATTATTTGAGAGAAATCTATGGCCGGCATTTTGGCTAGAAGTTCATTGTATTTCTTCTCATCAATATCCTCATAAGGAGCCAGTTGGTAAACAAAATCTGATCTGGGCAAGAAAGAAAGTCCTCCCAAAATTTCCCAGTTTTTATAAAGCCAATTAGACACTTCAATCCATTCACCCTCACCCACTGAAATGGTAACTGAAGGATTGTGCTCGGTATAATTTTGCTTAATCACTTTCCAATGTTCAAGCTGCTCTAGCGCGGTAAGATCGTTTTTGAAGACGGCACCCTTAGGAGCTTTGACCGGAAACTCCAGGACATAAGTATTGGCCGAGCCTTCTGCCTGCCCCACTTCCGGATGATAAGGAAATTTTTGGTCTTTCATCATATGAAAAAGTCTGTCCGTAGCCGAAATTCTTATACGTCGAATATAATAAGGCGCGTGCCGAGGATGCATGCCTGACGCCGCATCCACCAATTGAGACACAGTTCCTGAAGGCTTAACGCAAGTAATACAGGTGGACTGATTTATTCCCATTCGTTTGGCATAAATTTTATTTACTTCCACCGCATATTTTTTTAACTTTTCCAAGACTTCCGGATTACGGGCAGCCGGACAATCCCACTGTCCGGTCACCGAAACGCCAAGCAATCTTTCCTCTTCGCAGTTATTTTTCCAATCTTTGGAAAGATACGGAAAGTGGGTAAGAGTTGATTGGTAAGTTCCCAAAATTGTAGCAATTTTTATTTTTTTAAGCAGAGTTTCCTCCGTGTCTTCCACTCTGGATACAACTTCGGATAAATTACAGAATTGCTTGGACCGCAAAATAATTTCTCCGCATGGATTTGTGCCGGCTTTGCCTGCGTATTTTTCAAAAACTTTCCAGCGGCGAGCCGGTAATTGGCTTTTTAACCCGCCGCGATTGAAAATCCCTCGCTCGCCAGATCCGCTTTGAGCCAAAGAAAGCCACTCCTCCATAAATTGAGTAGCGGACGGACGGTGATTATAAACCGCCGAATTATTCGCCATAGAGCGCTGGGAATTATTCAGCCAGAACTGGCCCGCCTTGGCTAAACGCATTTCCTGATCATCCAAGTCAGATAAAGAAATAAGAGCGCTCCGACGAACTCCGCCAGAAACCACCACTTCACCTATCTTGCAGATGACATCATGCACATCTATATTACTTAACCTTTTGCCTTGCTTGGATAGTATTTTGGCACGGGCAAAATCAAGCAAAGCACGCAAAGGATCTGGTCCGGAACTTCTGCCTCCCATGGTAAATAGGGGGGCGCCAGCCGGTCTTAAGTTAGAATAATCAAAAACCACATCCTGACCGTTATACCAAGTTTTAAGACCAAGCTTCAGGGCATCACACCAACCCTCTTTGCTGTCTTCAACTACGTGTGTCGGAATTTTTATCTTTCTCCCATTCTGTTGAAGTTTTATAATAGGAAATCGCTGGACATTTTGGCTTTCCACTGAAAAGCCAACTCCGGTACCACACATGGATAAATACATAATTTCCGGCAGATCTTGCAAGCGCGTGGGAGCTATAAAAGAACAGTTATAAGCCGCGACATTGGTCTTACGCGCCGCCCTGCCCGCACTCCAGACAAGGCGCATAGAGGGCATAACTTCTTGGCGCAGTATAGCTTCGCGTATCTCCTCATATTCCTCCGTCTTTAAAGAATCACCGATATTTTCCTTCATGAAATTAACATAACGGTCGATGCTTTCAATCCACGTCTCTCGCCTTCCTTCGTCCTCAATCCAGCGGGAATATGAACGATAATATACAAATTCCGACAGCGGACTACGGAAATATTTTTTAGATTCCTCAGTCAGCTTTTTAACCTTCTCCGGAATCATTTTTCCTTTTTCGCGCACCTGAAATCTTTGTTGACGATAGAGGATATATGCTTTGGCTGTTTTGGGAAAATCTGACAAGATCAAAGCTTCCTCCACCGCATCCTGTATTTCCTCAATATTAGGGGTATAGGTAGCCGGAAATTTCTTAAGCAAAGACTTCATAACCTTGTCGGATATAAAAGCAGGGTCTTTGGAAAGATTTCCTTCGCCGATAGCCTGCATAGCTCGATAAATGGCTCTGGTGATCCGTCCTTGATCGAAAGAAACCACCCTGCCATCCCTTTTGCGGATAGATCCGAAGATGTTTTGAGCGGCTACTTTCGCGCCGCTTGAATTTTTTCCGCCATCCGCCGACTGGCGGAGCGGATTTTTTTTGTTTTTGTTGTCCATAGTAGAACTATTTTACTCCTTCCTTGGCAGATGCCAAAATTTACCTGTGGATAACATTTTTGGGTCAGTTTTTTATCAAAGAACAATCAAAAAAATTAAACTGAGTAATTATCTTAACCCTTCCACCGAAAGTCTACAAAAATTTTCTGTGGATAAGTGCCAATTGTTGACTCTACACGTCACTTATGATGTTTTCAGGAACAAAAAAGCCCAGCAATGCTGGACTAAAATTTTTATAAAATTTCTAAAGTCTTACTTGTTTGAGCCAACCATCAATCTGCCCACGGAAATTGGCGATATTTACCACCTTAAAAACTATATGTGTCGGAGCCATAATTTTTTCACCCAAACGGATTTCCCATTTACCACTTTCATGATCTCTGTAACCCTGCTCAACCACACCGAGATCCGGAGTGAAAAAAAGATTATTTAAGGATGGCACCAGAAAACCCTTAACCGTAGAGTAAACTCCTCCCCGTTCATCGTCTTTGTCTTCAATCACCCAAAAAGCCTCAACCGTATCTTCTTTTACCACCCCTTGTTCAGCCATGCTTTCAACAGCCATTAAACCCTCCTTTGTTAAATATCCAAACAAAAAATAGCACTATCGGTGCTATTTTGTCAAATCCTAATCCTCTTCTAGAATGCTTCGAGCGAGCAGATATGGTCAAACATACATTCAAGCGGGGCGAGGGTATCCTGGTTGAAGACAACGGAGGACGAAGTTTGCTTGGATTGTGCTTCTTAGCACAAAAACTTCGTCCGACTATTAGCGAGGCTACCGCAGGAGTAACCGAGTCGTGTCTGAAATCAGGATACCCGAGAGCCGCGAAACAGTAATAGGGATCCATGCTTGCGAGTCATTTACCTTTGCGTCGCAAAAACGCCGGTACCATGTCCCACTCTTCTTCTCCTGGATTACCGCCCGGAGGTGTACTGGTAGGACGATCTTTGGAAAAATCTTGCCTCTGAATTGTTTCCATCCTCCTTGCCTCCGGACTTCTTTCTTCTTTACCAAGAGGTAGCTGAAAATTTCTATTTGTAGAAGAGGTATTGCTGTTACTCCCTCCGCTAAAACCAGTGGCAATAACTGTTATTTTTATCTCTCCCTTTTTGAGCCGATCATCATGCACGGCTCCGAAAATAACCTTAGCATCTTTATCAATACTCTCGGTTATGACCTTGGCGGCTTCATTTATCTCCCACATAGTCAGATCTTGCCCACCGGATACATTAAAGAGAACCCCTCGCGCTCCATTTATAGAAATATCAAGCAAGGGAGAACTCACTGCCGATTTGGCCGCGGCAATAGCCCTGTCTTCGCCCGAAGCTACACCGACACCCATAAGAGCCGATCCGGTATCATGCATAATCGCCCGCACGTCGGCAAAATCAACGTTGATTATTCCGGGGGTGACTATCAGATCCGAAATTCCCTGTACGGCTTGACGCAAAACATCATCGCAAACCACAAAAGAGTCAAGTAAAGATGTGTCTTTGGTTATCAAATTAATAATTCGGTCATTATGAATAGTAATAAGCGCATCCACTCTTTCCCGCAATAAATTCCAAGCCTCATCCGCAATTCGCGCTCTTTGCGCCCCCTCAAAAGAAAATGGTTTAGTAACTACGCCAATAGTCAAAGCCCCCGCATCGCGCGCAACTTCCGCTACAACAGGAGAGGCGCCCGATCCGGTTCCTCCTCCCAAACCGCAGGTTAAAAAAACCATGTCAGCGCCTTTTAGAGCTTCATGAATTTCGTCTCTGTTTTCTTCGGAAGCCTGTTTACCCACTTCCGGATTCATACCAGCGCCCAAGCCTCTGGTAAGATTTTTCCCCACATGGATTTTGGTTTTGGCTTTAGTAAAGTGTAAATCCTGGGCGTCGGTATTAATCGTAATAAAATCCACCC
Organism: bacterium; assembly: GCA_030697525.1. Taxonomy (GTDB): domain Bacteria; phylum Patescibacteriota; class Minisyncoccia; order Sungbacterales; family HO2-52-23; genus JAUYPW01. The sequence continues at coordinate 18,134 of JAUYPW010000019.1, read as the reverse complement.
CATGAATTTTGTGGTCAATCATGCGGCTAACCGCTTTACCGCCGCCACCGCCAACACCCACTACTTTTATCCGAGCATATGTTTCTATGTCTGGTTTAGACTGGGGCATCTTGACAAATTAAAAAATTAAAAGCAAAAAATTTGAAATAGTCACCTAGATTTAGCTATTCACCAAGGAGAGCAGGATTTGAACCAGTATCAATTTAGCGGAGACAATTTTGACTATATTCAAGGCTCGAGGAGCGAAGTGTATCTTTAGATACACGAGCGACAAGAAACGCAGAAGATAGTCAAAATTGTCCCGCCCTCTGGGGAAGCTAAAAAATGGTTGATTTCCCTGCCTACCGGCAGGCAGGTTTGTTACTCCTCCTCGGTGTGTGTAAACACACACCTTCGTCGTCGTGTCGCGAAATCATCTCATTTTTTAGCTTCTAAAGCTGACACTGGTTCAAATCCTGTTCTCCAAGCTAGCATATAGATTTTTCATTTACAACCCTTGACAAACGGAAAATTATCAACTGTTTTTAAACAAAAAATCCACAAGTTATGCACTAATGTTTAATAGACTTGACTTGGTCTTTTCTAGAGAGTACTAGTTAATCTAAGGTAGCTATCCATTTTTGTCATTCTTTTACAAAGGGGGGGGTGTCGTGGCTAAAACAAAAAAGAGTAGAGCCAGGTTGAGCCTAGAGGAAACAATCGTGGCTCAAGAACGACTGGAAATAGATAGACTGGAAAGACGTCGTATAGAAGCGGTAAAAAATCTTGCACTGCTGAAAGAAATGAAAAAAAGAGCAAGGAGTTATTTGTTTCCCAAATGCCTAAAGGAAATTGATGAGGCAGTCGCTCAAGGAAAAAAAGATACTGTTATCCATTGTGGCTCATACGAAGGTAATGGTCCCGTGCCCAAAAGAGATTCATTTTATGTATGCGAAGCTGTACGACTTCTGGAAAAAGAGAGCTACAAAGCAACTTTCAAAACCAGCTATGATCCAAGATGTGGAAGTAATGACGACTATGGAAACCAAACCCATCTCAAAATAGAAATAAGTTGGTAATTTTAAAACCCACCTTTTGGTGGGTTTTTTGATTTCAAATAATATAAATTGATTATGGCAACAACGACTTCAGCCACTTCATGAAAGAATTCTGACTTCGGCGTGAGGCTCTGCCCCAAAAACTTGGCTGGGCAAGCTGGTTTTCGGCCCAGCGCACCGTGCCCAAAACCGTAGCCAGACCAAGAGACTCTTCCGGACTAAATTCCGACCCCAAATCTTGAAAAGTTCCAAGCTCCACTGGTAATCTCATTTCTCTTTTGGCCAAACCCACAACTCCGGGAAGAAGAGATGAGCCACCAACCAAAACCACTCCGGCCGGAAGAAGCTGGTTTCTATTTATTCTCCGTAAATCTTTTTGCAGCAACTCAAGAACATCTTTGAGTCTGGCTTCAACTATCTCGGCAAGTTCTTTTCTGGAAAAAATAGCTTCCTCCCCCTCCACAAATTCAGCAAGTCTTATGGCGTCTTTTTTGGTAAACTCCTGCGAGAAACATGAACCGTAAGATAATTTTATTTTCTCAGCTACATCCACGTGGGTCCGGAAACCGATAGCCACATCGTTGGTTATATGTCCTCCGCCTATAGGGAAAACACCGGCATGAATCGGAACCCCTTCTTCAAAAACTATAAAACTAGCTGTTCCTCCCCCGATATCCACCAAAACCGTTCCCAACTCTTTTTGCCTTTTGCTTAAGACCACCTCTGAAGCAGCCAGAGGAGAAAAAACATAATCTTCAATAGCAAGACCGGCCCCTTCCACACACTTGAAAAGATTTTTTAGAAACGGGGTTGAGCAATCAATCACTAGAGTGTCCACCTCCAGTCTTACCCCATGCATACCAATAGGGTTTTTGATACCAGGCTCATGATCCACCCTGAAATCTCGAGGAATCATGTGGATAATTTCCCTGTTAGGATTTTTAGGTATGAAAGTTTCGGCTGCCGAAATAGCTCGGTTTACATCTTCAGGAGAAATCTCTCCGTCCGCACGAGACACGGCCACCACCCCCCGTGAGGAAGATACTGATACATGCGATCCCCCAATAGAAAGCCATGTCCGCCTGACTGAAACTTGCGCCGCTTTTTTGGCATCCTCAAGCGCATGACGAATAGAGCTGATTGTATCCTCCAAATCAACCACGACCCCTCGGCGAACCCCATAAGAAGGAGAAGCGCCCGTGCCTAAAATTTGGAGGCCACCCTCCTTTTTCTTTTCGGCCACAACCACCTGTACGGTAGAGGTGCCGACATCTAGCGCTGTTATAATGTTGCGAGCCAGATCTATACCAGAATCTAGAATACAGAAACTAGAATCTGGAGCTTCATTCTAGGTTCTAAACTCTAGGCTTCTTCTTAAAAATTTGGGACAAAATTTTTCCCTCCAACTTAGCAAACTCACCATCTGCCACTTGAGATTTTTCGTGATGTAATTCCGATAAATGAATCATACCATGCACCATCATCCATGTCATCTGAAACACCTGTGTATTTCCAGCCTCTTTGGCTTCTTTCTTGACAATTTCCGGACAAATAAGTATTTCGCCGTAGTCTGATCCGTAATTAAAAGAAAGCACGTTGGTCGCTTTGTTTTTGTTCCGATAGATCATATTTAGTTTGGCAGATTCTTCGGGTTTTAACAAAACAACCCCGATTTCCCGGGGAAGTTTAGAAGATAAGCGCTTGGGGAGCATGGCTCTAATGTGATCAATTATAGGTTTTATTTTAAACATTATTTCGTCTGTCTACGTTAAACAGGTTGCAAAAATTTCTTAACCGTTGAGCTTACTCTGTCGCCGGATGCCTGTCCTTTGGTTTCTTTCATGACTTGTCCTATCACTCGCCCGAAATCTTTGATAGTAACCGGTCCTATAGTTTCCAAAACTTTTTTGACTATTTTCTCTAAATCTTCATCCGACATTTCAGCTGGAAGATAGTTCTCTAAAAGCTTTAGCTCGGCTTCTTCTTTGTCAACCAAATCTTTTCTTCCGCCTTTATTAAACTCCTGGATAGAGTCTTTTCGCTTCTTTACTTCAGATCGCATTATGGCCACCATATCATCTTCCGTCATCTCCATACCCTTAGCTCTTTTTTCAATGGCCTTATTCCGCAAAGAAGATAAAAACATCCGCAAAACCGAGACTTTGAGCTCGGCTTTTTCTTTCATGGCGTCCTTTAACTCCGCTTCTATTTTTTCTTTAAGCATTAAAGATTGTTATTTTCGTCTTCTTTCGTCCACCGGTTTACCTAATTTAGCCAGCCTAGTTCTCTCTTTGGTGGTTTTAATCCTACGCAGGGCTCTGGCGCGCTTTTCTATCTTAGTAGGCGGGTATTTATAAAAACGTCTCTTGCGGGATTCAATTAAAGCTCCCGACTGTTGAACTCGTCGGGTAAATCTGCGGAGCATTGCCCCCGCCGTCTCTCCTTCTCTTTTTCGAACCTGAACCATATAATTAATTTTTAAATATTTAAACTTTCTTTGGCGTTCCCCCATCCTCCCAGCAAATGTAAATGTAGATGATCTATAACTTGTCCCCCCTCTCGACCAACATTGAAAACTAATTTATAGCCATTTAATTTTAGATTGGCTGCCGTATTTTTGGCAGTATATATAAGTTTGGAAATTATATCGTTGTGGTTTACCTCTAGGTGGGCTATGGATTGAATGTGTTCTTTTGGGACAACCAATAAATGTACCGGGGCTTTGGGATGAATATCTTTGAAAACCACAACCTCGGCATCTTCGTAAACCGCGTCGGACTTGATTTCTCCGGATGATATTTTACAAAAAAGGCAATCCATTTTATAACTGATTTTGTTTTTCTAATTTCCTCTTCAAAAAATCAATCAATTTGTCTTGTGGTACGGTCTCCTGAATACCTGATTGTGTGTCTCTGACAATTATAGTCCTGTCCAGAGCTTCCTTCTGCCCAAGTATCAGGGCCACTTCAGCCACTTCCGCGCTTTTAAGCTGGGACTTTATGGCATCTTTACTTAAAGATTCTCCAACTTCAATTCCTGCCTTGCGAAGATTTTCCATAAGACCAAAACTTTTTCTTTTCGCTAGTTCTCCCAGTTGGATAAGAAATATATTTGGTTTTGGATTCCCGCCCAGCAGTAATTTTTCCTGAAAAACAAATCTTTCCAAATTTTCAACAAACACCGTTCCGCTAAATACATCCAGAGGTCTTTCACTCAAAATCTCAAAAACACCAGAAAGACCACCACCCTCTCCAATTAAATAGTCCTTGATGTTGCTATCCCCACCTTCCTCAACTGGTTGAGCTGTGCCGGTCGCCCATATTTCCCAGATTATTTTATTATACAGAGATCTATCTCTAAAAAATTTGCCGTCCAGGAGGTAAGGTATAGACATCTCGTCCAGAAACTCAAGTAACTCTCTTAAGTATTTCTTGCATGCTTCACATAAAAAGTCAAGAACGGCAGGGGCGTTCCCTGCCACTATTTTGCACTTCTCCTCACCGCAGGAAAATATATTTGTGGGACTTACTTTTAAATCTTTCTTGCAGTTCTTGCAAAGACGACTAAGACGAGAACGAAGATAGGCTGACAATGTAGAGCGATAAGACGGACGACACTCTTTGCAACCCAGACTATTTATTTTTACTTCTAATTTATCTGTAGGAAACCCCAGATCCCGCACCGACTGCCATACCACTTGAAAGATTTCGGCTTCAGCTACCGCATTGGCCTCTCCGAACATAAGCAGACTAAAATCTGGATATACTACAAGACCGGCCGCCTCTTTGCTGTTCGCGCGAAAGCACTCTTCGTCAACAGACATCTTTAGCGGATGAGAAAGATCAAAGAGCTTGTTGGTTATGTAAGCGCGAAGGGCTGAGAGTATACTTGAGGGCCGAAGGGTTATAAAATCATTGATCTTGTTTTTATGAATCACAAACTCCCGATCGTCCAGCAAGCCCGCTTTAGTCAGAGGACTGAAAAAACGGTGGTTTTCAAAAGGCGAGGTGTGAGTTTTTGAAAAACCATAAAAATCCGCCAGTGATCCAAGTTTTTTTCTAAAAATATTAATGAGCCGCTCTTTGGAGTTAAAGCAGTCGAATTGATTAAAGTTATCTCTGGGTATTAAAATTTTTTTTGGTCTAGCCACGAAATTAATTATTGATAATTGATACAAATCCAAATCTGGATAACGGCAAAACGGTAAACATAGCTCTTCCAACAATAAATTTTTTCGGCAAAACTCCCCAGGCTCTCGAATCAGAACTAGATGGTCGGTTATCCCCTAAAACAAAAAATTCATCTTCCCCCAATCTTGTTTTAACCCCCGGGTAAGTTGGCCTTTTAGACGCCTCTAGATAAGGTTGGGCAAGCATGAGCCCTTCCGGATATTCTTTGTTTTTTATCTTCACCTCTCCGCTGGCTATCTCTATCTCCTCCCCCGGAAGACCTATTATCCTTTTAATAAGGTACTCATTTGGATTTTGTGGGTAACGAAGAACAATGGCCTCATCTCTTTGAGGTTCGCGGAAACGATAGGTAAGCTCATCAACCACCAAGTATTCTCTATTAACGAAATTGGGCTCCATGGAAGACCCGCGCACTATAAAAGGTTGGGCAACATAATAGCGAAGGGGCATGACAATGGCCAGCGCCACCAAAAAAATTTTGACCACACTCCAGAGCTCAAGCAGGATCTTGTTGGTTAAACTACTCTTTTCTTCAAAATTTGACTGATTCTCCATAATTAGTTATTTTTTATGTATCTTTTAATCTTTAAAATTTGTCTTATTTAAGGCATTATACACTATTTTAGGGCTTTACGCAAGCTATTATATAAAAACTGGCCATGATCTTAATAATCGGCTTAGGAAATCCAGGGGAAGAGTTTAAAAACACCCGCCACAATATTGGCCGGGAGGTTTGTGATTCTTTCCGTACGAATCAGGACTTCCCTGATTTTGTTTTTTCCAAAAAATTTAACGCCGAAATAAGTGAAGGCAAAACAGGAAAGGAGAAGGTTGTTGTAGTCTGCCCAAATACTTTTATGAACAAATCGGGACTAGCCACAGCTTCTCTGGCCAAATTTTATAAAATAAAACCGGAAAATATCTTGATGGTGCATGATGATTCTGACCTGCTTCTGGGCAGTACCAAGATGTCTTTCGGCAAACATTCGGCGGGACATAAAGGAGTAGAATCAGTTATAAAATCTCTAAAAACTCTAAATTTTTGGCGTTTTCGTATCGGGGTAAGTGGGAAAAAACATGTTGAAGCGGAAAAAATAATTTTGAAGAAATTTACACCCAAAGAAGTGTTGATTATAAAAAAAATAATTAAGAAAACCGTCGTAGCCATAGAACAAACAATTAAAGAAAGTCCGGAAAAAGCCATGAATGAGTACAATCAATAATAATGAACTTCTGATAGCCTCTCTCACCCCCCAAAATCTGGAAAGGGGCGTTTTGTGGTTTTCGGAAAATCACCAAGCCATTAAAAGAGCTTTGATCACCAACGGGTGGTGGCAAAAAAATGCTTTATTTATAGAGAAAGATAATTTCTGCAAAATGTCGGAACTTGCCCGCAAATTTTTGGATTTAGGATATGAAAGAGTTTCTCATGTCAGAGGAAAAGGACTTTTTACCGTCCGCGGAGGGATTATAGAAATATGGCCTGTTAATAGCGACAAGCCTTATCTTCTGGAGTTTACCGGAAACTACCCAACGCTCATCCAGGAGCTTTCGGACAAACCAGAGCAGGCTAAACCCAGATTAAATTTAAAAACCGGACTTGAAGAATTAACGGCCGGAAGTCTGGTGGTGCACGAGGATCACGGAATAGGAATTTTTCGAGAAATTATCAGCAAAGAATCGCTAAACGGCAGTGCAGAAAATTTTTACGTCATTGAGTATGCCGCGCCGCGAGAAAATGCCGAACCCGACAAACTTTTCGTGCCCGTAGTTCAAAAAGATCGCCTCACCCCTTACATAGGTTTTGAAACTCCCAAAATTCACCGTCTCGGAGGAAGTCTCTGGGAGAAGACCAAAAGAAAGACCAAAGAAGACGTGGAAAAACTGGCCAAAGAATTGGCGCAACTTTACGCCCAAAGAAACGTAGCCAAGAGAGAACCGCTCTTTGGAGATAAGAGTCTGGAAGATGAGTTGAGAAGTTCTTTTCCCCATGAAGAAACTGAAGACCAAATAAAAGCCGAACAGGAAATCCTGGCCGATTTTGAAAAAGACACGCCCATGGACCGAGTCCTCTGCGGAGATGTCGGTTTTGGGAAAACCGAACTCGCCCTGCGGAGCGCCGCCAGAGTAATAGCTTCCGGCAGACAAGTAGCCCTTCTTTCGCCAACGACTATACTAGCCTGCCAGCACGAAAGAACATTTAAAGAAAGATTTACCAGCCTGCCCGTAAATATAAAATTATTATCACGTCTTGTATCCTCTAAAGAGGAAAAAATAATCTTAAAGGAATTGGCCGAAGGTAAAATAGACTGCATAATCGGTACTCACCGCCTTATCTCCGGTGACATTATTTTTAAAAATTTAGGGCTGGTGATTATAGATGAAGAGCAAAGATTCGGAGTAAAACAAAAGGAAAGGTTAAAAGAATTGAGATGCGCCGTGGACATATTATCTTTGTCGGCCACCCCCATACCCAGAACCATGCACATGGTTTTAAGCAAATTAAGAGAGTTTTCATTCCTATCAACACCTCCGTCTGGGAGGATACCAATACAGACCTTTGTTCTCCCTTTCTCGGCAGAGATGATTGGCAAAGCCATACGAACAGAGCTTGACCGAAATGGACAGGTTTATTTTTTGCATAACCGTATTGAAACCATCGGACAGGTAAGGAAAAAACTAATCAAAAATGTGGGTCATGCCAATCAGATCGGCGTTCTGCACGGGAGAATGCCGGAGAAAGAAATCATTTGTACCATGGAAAAATTCCGTAAAGGGGAAATAAAAATACTTCTAGCCACCACCATAATTGAAAATGGCCTAGACATCGCGTCAGCCAATACTTTGATTGTAGACGACGCAACCCGTCTGGGGCTTGCGGAGGCGCATCAGCTGCGCGGGCGCATAGGAAGAGGCCAAAAAGAAGCTTACGCTTACTTTTTGTACAAATCCAAAAATATGACCGAAAAATCCACGGAAAGATTGGAGGCTCTGCAAGAGTATTCAGAGCTGGGAGCGGGCTATGAACTGGCATTAAGAGATTTGGAAATTCGCGGGGCGGGGAATCTTCTGGGCCGCGAGCAGTCTGGGGCCATAAACAAAATCGGCTTAAATTTATATTACCAAATGCTCGGCGAGGCGGTTGAGAAAGAAAAAATCCTCACCGTTTAATTCCGGTGAGGATTGTTTTGCAAAAATTTTATAGCCGCTTCCATTTGAAAATCTGGAGATTTTTTCGATTTTAAGTTTCTAACTAATATATCAGGAGTGACACCCACACCGTCCAATTTTTTCCTTCCCTTGCCAATCAAATATTCTCGGGTAGTTAAGATAAATACCGACCCCGCAGGAGCCGGAAGACTGAAATATTCCTGACCAACCCCTTTACCAAAAGTTTTTTCGCCTATTAGGACATAATCCCATTCCTGCATAACGCCAGCAAAAATCTCTGCTGCCGATGCCGTATTCCTGTTGACCAGCAGGACGATTTGTCTTAAATGTTTATATCTTCCGACATCCAAAGCTTTTAGGGTCTTGATTAGATATTTTCTGTTATATATGGTTTCTCTATCTCTACCTCTGCGCGTGCAGATGATATCATCCTGCCGCATAAAAAATCCGAGTATCAGAATCGCGCTTTCATCAATACCACCCGGATCGTTTCGCAGATCTATTACAAATTTATTTACTCCGAATTGGGTAACCACATCCAGATCTCTTTTAAGGTTATCCGGAAGTTCCGGAGAAAAACTGGGTATTTTAATTAGCGCAATAGTATCCACACCACTGAAAATTATCTTCGGTGGCGGGGTGCCGACAAGCGATGAATCAGTATCTTTTTCCTCCCTAAGTCCCGTCCGGCTTTGATAGCGCGAGTATTTATCCCGTCCGTATGGACTGCGTTCGGCCGCAAACATTTCTTGAGAAAAATCTTCCACATCCGAATCTTTAATAGATTTTAGTTCAAAGAGTATAAGGATCTGCTTGAAGCTTCTAGCAAGACCATTGATTTTGCTATGTTGCTCTGACGTCAAGTCAGATTCAAAAAGAAGATTGTCATATCTTGCCAGTTTTTCGCTGGGTTTTATTTCTCCGCCTTTTAATTCCTTTAATACGCGCAATGACATTTCGGTATAGAGAGCATACCATTTGTCCGATTGCCAAATTAAAACTGCCACCAAGGAGATAAGTATGAAAGCGGCTATAGCAATCCAGATCTTCGATTTTAAACACAGAACTCCCTTCATTTCTTATCCCCTTTCTGCAAAATTTCTATCGCTTTTTCAAGTTGCAAATCATAATTATAAATTAATGGGCTAACGACTAAAATATCCGGCCTGACTCCTGTTGCCGGAATTTCCTCCTGTCTGCCGCCAAAATAAGTCTTTTGAGAGGCAATATTAATCCTGGATCCACCCATTAGAACGAAGGGCTTCAGCATGGTGCTATAACCGGCGGTTGGCTCTCCAACTAAGACATATCCCCAACGCTGCATGGTCTTGGCAAAAAACTCCGCAGCCGAAGCTGTGTTACCATTTACTATACAGACGATTCTCAAATCCTTAAATCTTCCGAAGTTACTCTTCCCAAATTCTCTAACTACATAAAGACTGTCATAAATCGTTTTTGATTCTCTGGATACAGAGACGGCGATTGTGTCATTTTTGCTCATAAACAAATAGCTCGAGTGGAGAAAGGATTCAACAAATCCTCCACTGTCATCAGAAAGGTCTAGAACAACATCTTTCACTCCAAGCCCCTTCAAACTGGTCAGGGCAAGTTGCAGATTCAGAGGCTCAAACATGGCGAAAGAGTGAATTTTGACCAGACCTATGAGTTTGTCTTTGTCTATTAAATCCCAGGTCACGGAGGGAACAACGATTTTATTTCTCTCTATATTAAACCGCAAAACTTCTTTGTGTGCCGGTCGGAGAATCTCCAAAAGCACTTTAGTGCCCGTCTCACCCCTGATTAATTTTTTGGCCTGTCCAGTTGAAAAGACTTTTTTTCCGTCCACCGTAATGATTGTATCCCTTTTTAAGACGCCAGCGTGTTCCGCTGGGGTTTTTGGAAAAACAAAATTCACTGTAACTTTTGCCTTTTCTTCGCTACTACTATCAGATCTTTCGCCCATCATTTTTATTCCTATGCCGCTAAAATCTCTGTTAAGAAGAACTTCGTATTGTGACGTTACTTCCTGTGGAGTCCAATATGAAGAGTGAGGATCTAAAGCCGTATTTCTTCTTTTAAACAAATCAACGGCAATATCTTCTAAACTGATGTCCCGGTAATACGAATTATAGGTATAGTATAAAATCTGCCTAAAGATAACGGTCAAGCTGTCCATTGTAGCTATTTCATCTTTACCAAGATTTTTTTCGTAAGGATGTCTCTTTTGATAATAAAACAAGCCATGCGTGCTTGGTTCTACTTTGAAAAAATAGGCAAGAGACCAGCAAGCTAAAAATCCCAAGATCAAGCCCGAAGTCATCAACAAAATAACCTTTAGAGGCCTCATTATCACACCTCCTGTTTGGTTTTCAAGATTCCGCTAATAATTATATAATCTCATGTACATTAAGTCAAGTACAATTTGCCAAAATGACGTTTGTGGTATATTTTAATTTGATGGACGCTATGGAACTAAAATTTGCTAACGCTTTCAATGCCATACCGAACATAGGCGGAGGATCTTTGCGAACTTTAAAAAAACACTTCGGAAATCTCGCCAATGCATGGCAGGCCAGCGCCTCCGACTTGCAGGCAGTGGGCTTAAACCAACCGGCGCTTGCGGGTATTGCCTGGAAAAAACCTTCTTTAAATCCGGATAGAGAAATAGAAAAATTATTCAAAGAGAACATTTGGCTCTTAAATGAAGAGGACAAAAAATTCCCCGCCGTGTTAAAAGAGATACCATCGCCGCCTTTCCTTATATATGGAAGGGGGCGTATGGAACTGCTTACAGAAAAGGGGATGAGTGTGGGGGTTGTGGGAACCAGAAAGCCAACCTCTTATGGAATAGAAGTAGTCCAAAAAATAGTAAGTGGGTTAGTAAGAGCGGGTTTGACCATAATAAGCGGTCTTGCTACCGGCATAGATTCGCAAGCGCATGAGACGACTTTGGCCGAAAAAGGAAAGACCGTGGCAGTTCTTGGGTGCGGCGTGGATCAGTCTTCAATTTTTCCTCCAGAGAACAGGGGCCTCGCGCGAAAAATTATTGAAAGCGGTGGAATTGTTTTGTCGGAATATTCGCCCGGAACCCCGGGCGTTAAAGAACATTTCCCGCAAAGAAACCGAATAATCTCTGGGCTTTCCCGAGGAGTGCTGGTGGTTGAAGCCCGCGAAAGATCAGGAGCGCTTATTACCTCGCGTCTTGCCCTTGATCAAAACCGAGAAGTTTTTGCTGTTCCCGGCTCCATATTTTCTTTGGCGTCCTTCGGACCAAATCAGCTTATTTCGCAGGGAGCAAAACTGGTAACGAGCGCCAAAGACATTTTAGACGAGCTCGGATTAGACTATACTGAACTAGAAGGTTTGAACTCTAGCGAGCCCATAGACGAAAAGGAATGGACAGTGTTGCAGTTGCTGGAAGAACCTTTGGGCGTTGACGCTTTAGTAGAAAAGACTGGACTAAATACCTCCGTACTTCTGTCTTCCCTTTCCATGTTGGAGCTTAAGGGAAAAATAAAAAATATGGGAGGAGACACTTACCAAAAAATTTAAATATTTAAACATTTAAAAATGCCTAAAAGTTTAATCATCGTAGAATCCCCCACCAAAGCCCGTACTATCTCCCGATTTTTGGGAGCTGATTTTGTTGTGGATTCTTCCTACGGACATGTCCGCGACCTCCCAAAATCCAAACTGGGAGTAGACACCGAAAACGATTTTGAACCCAAATATGTAATTCCGGTAAAAGCCAAACCGGTCATAAAAAGACTTAAAGAAGAGGTGGCTAAATCCAAAAGGGTCATACTGGCAACTGATGAAGACCGCGAGGGGGAATCAATAGCTTGGCACCTCACCCAGGCCTTAGGCCTGGGAAATCCGAAATCCGAAATTCTAAATTCTAAACAAATTCAAAATTCCAAAATTCCAAAATCCAAAACAAATCCACAGGTAGAAAGAATTGTATTTCATGAAATCACTAAAAAGGCGATTGATAACGCGCTGAAAAACCCGCGGGAAATAGATGAAAAACTGGTAAACGCCCAGCAAGCAAGACGTATTTTAGATAGGTTGGTGGGTTATAAACTTTCACCATTTCTATGGAAAAAAGTTTTTAAAGGATTATCGGCCGGGCGCGTACAATCGGTAGCCGTGCGGCTGATTGTCGAACGAGAACGAGAAATTCAAAAATTCAAACCCGAGGAATACTGGACCATTTCGGCAATGCTAAGCAAATTGGGAGATAATCTTAAATTTGAAGCTTTTTTGCACAAAAAAGACGACAAGACTTTGGACAAATTTGATCTGAAAAACGAAAAAGACACCACTTCAATAGTAGAAAGATTACCCAAAGAGGAGTGGGTTGTAGAAAAAGTTGAGAAAAAATCTGTCAGCAAAAACCCCCTGCCGCCTTTCACCACTTCCACTCTTCAGCAGGCTGCTTTCCAACGGCTGGGTTTTTCTGCCAAGCAAACCATGAGGCTAGCCCAACAGCTCTACGAAGGAATTGAGGTCGGAGATGGGCATGTTGGTCTCATAACCTATATGCGTACTGATTCGCTTAACTTATCCGCCGATGCCGTGGAAGAAGCGAAGTCTTTTCTGCAAAAGGAAGTCGGAGAAAAATACACATTGCCACAACCAAGAATTTTTAAGACCAAAACTAAGGGCGCGCAGGAAGCGCATGAGGCCATCAGACCAACCGACCCTTGGCGCACTCCGGATTCCATAAAAAACTTTTTGGACGCCAGACAATTTAAGCTATACGACTTAATCTGGCGCAGATTTTTGGCAACCCAAATGCCTACGGCGATTTTTGACGCCACCACCGTAGATATCAAAGCCGCCAATTATACTTTCCGGGCCAATGGGCAAATTTTAAAATTTGACGGGTTTTTAAAGATCTATCCAAGCAAATTTACCGAAAATGAACTTCCGGAAATTAAGCCCGAAGAAAATTTAAAACTTATGGAGTTAAAACCTGAACAGCACTTCACTGAACCTCCGGCCCGTTATTCTGAAGCCTCGCTGATCAAAATATTGGAGCAAAACGGCATTGGACGCCCATCCACTTACGCCCCTACCATTTCTACTATTCAAGACAGAAATTATGTTCAAAAGAATGAAAGCAGGCGACTTGCACCCACCGAAACTGGATTTTTGGTAAATGATATTCTAGTTGAGCATTTCCCCCAGATAGTGGACATCCAATTTACCGCCAAAATGGAGGAGGAGTTGGATAATATAGCCGAGGGAACCGTTGAGTGGAAAAAAATTATTAAAGAATTTTATATCCCTTTCGCCAAAAATCTGGAAGAAAAATATGAAGAAGTTGAGAAAAAAACCGTGGTGGAAGAAACTAACGAGATTTGCGAAAAGTGCGGTAAGCCGATGATTATCCGTACTGGAAGATTTGGCCGCTTTATGGCCTGTTCCGGTTTCCCCGATTGTAAAAACACCAAGCCCATAAAAGAAGAAGTACTACTGGTTGGCCTGAAGTGCCCCAAGTGCATAGAAGGAGATGTTATTATAAAACGAACCCGCCGCGGCAGAAACTTTTTTGGCTGCTCAAATTATCCGAAGTGTGATTTTGCTTCGTGGAAAGATCCCAGACAAGATAAATCCTAAATGGCTTTTGGAAAACTCATTGATATCCTAAAAAAACAAAACCGCCCAGCGGCAGATTTAGAATTTGTTGAAAAGGCGTATCATTTTGCGGCCCAGGCCCATCAGGGGCAGAAGAGAAAGTCCGGAGATCCTTTTATTGTCCACCCTCTCTCTACTGCCACCAGACTTGCCGAAATGCAGCTCGATACCAAAACAGTTGCCGCCGCTCTACTCCATGACACTTGCGAAGACGGCGATTGTAACAGATCCCACATAAAAAATCTTTTCGGAGAGGAAATAGCTTTTTTGGTTGAAGGTGTCACCAAGCTGGATAAGATCCGCTACAAAGGGTCAGAGAGGTCAGCCGAGAGTCTGCGCAAAATGTTTCTGGCGATCGGTGAGGATATCCGCATAGTTCTATTGAAACTAGTGGACCGCCTGCACAATATGGAGACCTTGCAATATCTTCCGCCGGAAAAACAAAAAAGAATTGCGCGGGAGACTTTAGAAATATATGCTCCCTTGGCGTATCGTCTCGGCATGAGCAAACTTTCCTCCAAACTGGAAGACCTCTCTTTCCCTTATGTCTATCCCGATGAGCATGATTGGCTAATACGCACGACCAAAGAAAAATACCAAACTTGGGGCAAGTATTTAGAGAGAATAAAACCTGTTTTGGTTGAAGAACTTCTCAAGGAAGAAATAAAATTTTTGAATGTGGATTCCCGAATCAAGCACTATTACAGTCTTTACCGCAAACTTCTTAAACACGATATGGATCTGGCCAAAATTACAGATATTGCGGCCCTGCGCATAATCTTAACTTCGGTGGAAGACTGCTACGCGGCTCTAGGCATAATCCATAAGCTCTGGCCGCCGGTTCCGGGACAAATAAAAGACTATATCGCCCTGCCCAAACCCAATGGGTACCGGTCGTTGCACACTACAGTTTTCGGGCCACAAAACAATCTGGTAGAAATACAGTTAAGAACCAAAGAAATGCACGAGGAGGCGGAGCATGGCATTGCCGCTCACTGGGCCTATTCAGAATATAAAAAAGATTCAAATAAAAACCGTGACAGACGGGGAGTTTCTTTCGCTGACCAAAAACAATTCTCTTGGATCAACCAAATTAAAGAATGGCAAAAAGACATTGAAAATCCGGATGAATTTTTGGAATCTCTAAAAATAGATTTTTTTAAAGATCGCATTTTTGTTCTCACCCCCAAAGGAGATGTGGTGGATCTGCCCGAAGGATCAACTCCTATAGATTTCGCTTATCATATTCATACAGACGTGGGAACCACCGCCACGGGTGCTAAGGTAAACGGCAAGATGGTGCCGCTAGACCACAAGCTTGAAGTCGGCGACCTGGTAGAAATACTGGTTCAAAAGGGACGCAAACCAAGTTCTGATTGGCTGAAATTCGTTAAAAGCGGGGAGGCTCGCCGGAAAATTATGAGCACCATAAGAAAAGTGCAGGACGAGAAACTTTTTCAAAAACACGGAGGAGAAAAGGCGGAGTTCAAGATAACAGCCAGAGACCGAGTGGGACTTATAAGAGATCTAACCGATATCTTTGCCAGACAAAAAATCAGCATACAGGGTATGCTGACGGATGAAAAAAACAAAAACTATCCTCTGATAAACATTAAAGCCACCTTAAAAAATCGCCGAGAATTAGAAAAACTGATGCTAAAACTTAAGGAAGTAAAGGAGGTGAAAGAGGTTGGCTTTAAATTGCTAAGTTAGTTTGTCCAAAATACTGCGAAGCTCTTCTTCCGAATAAAACTCAACCACTATCTTGCCCTTGTCGCCCATTTTTTGGAACTGTACTTTGGTGCCGAGTTTCTCTTGCAGTTTATTTTGCAGATCTCTAAGTTCGGGGTCTTGGATCTGTGAGTGTCTTTTGCGAGGAACCAAGGTTCGCCCACCAACCTGACGAGCTTTATTTTCGGCCTCCCGCACCGATAGATCATCACTTAAAATGGCGGTATATACCTCCATCTGCTTACTTTGATCATCTCCGACCATCAAAACAGCGCGTGCCTGTCCTTCGTTTAGCCTGCCTTTTGAAAGACTTTCTTGAATCTCCTGTGGCAGAGTCAGAAGACGGAGAGTGTTGGAAACCATTTCTCTTGATTTGCCCACTCTAGCCGCAACTTCTTTGTGCATCAGATGAAATTCATCCATCAATTGCTTAAATGCTTTGGCGCGTTCAAACGCGTTTAGGTCTTCCCTCTGGATATTTTCTATCAAAGCCAGCTCAAGTTTTATGCGGTCATCCGGCATACCGCGGCGCACTACTGCCGGAACCTGCGAGAGTCCGGCAAGCTGCGCCGCGCGCCAGCGACGCTCACCGGCAATAAGCTGATACTTCACTTCTAGCCCCGTGGGCGTCTCAAATTCTCTTTTGGTAACCAAAAGCGGCTGAATAATTCCATGCTCTCGGATAGAAGACGATAAATCCTTTAACGCTTCGGGATCAAACTCGCGCCTCGGCTGAAAAGGATTGGATTCTATTTTTTCAATCTCAATCCAAAAGACGGACTCACTTCGGCGGGGAGTAAAGTTGTCCTGATAACTTCGGGCAGAGATCTGTTCGACGGCTGGTGTGCTAGAAGTTAAGAATGCCTGCCCCGACGGTACCACCGAGGCCTGTGGATCTATTGCCAGTTCGGACTTGGATGCTTCCTCTTCTGGAACAGTAAAAGACTCCGGAACTTCTTCCGGAGATTTTTCAGGTATTAAAGATTCAAGACCGCGACCCAAAGAATCGGACATTTTAATTATTGTTATTTTCTAATTTTAACACCTCTTGAGCAAGCTGCCTGTATGCTTTCGCACCGTGCGAGTAAGGATCATACTGCAAAATAGTTTTTCCAAAAGATGGAGCCTCGGCCAGACTGACATTGCGCGGGATAACCGTTTCAAAGACATACCCCGGAAACTTACGCCTTATTTCTTTCTCTACGGCTCGGTGCAAACGTGATTTGCGGTCGTACATGGTAAGCAGCGCGCCCATTATGCCAATTTTCATTTTGAAATTGGCATTGATCATGCGTATGGTATGCATCAAATCAGCCAGACCCTCAAGAGCATAATATTCACATTGTACAGGAATTATAATTTTTTGGCACGCGGTCAAGGCGTTGATTGTTAGAAGTCCGATGCTGGGCGGGGAATCAATAATTATAAAATCGTACCTTCGTCTGACAGAATCCAAAATCTCTTTTAGTTTATATTCTCTGTGCGGCAAGTCAATAAGTTCTATACCCGCGCCGGTAAGGGCTGATGAGGAAGGCAGAAGGTGCATGGCCAAAATTGATGTATTTTTTATAACCGACTCGGCAGAAACCTTTCCTATAAGCGCGTGATAAACCGATTTTTCCATACGCCTGGGGTTTAAACCGACACCAGAGGTCGTGTTGGCCTGCGGATCAAAATCTGTCAAAAGAACTTTCTTCCCAAAAGCGGTTAAAAAAGCGGCCAGGTTCTGCGCCGTTGTTGATTTACCAACTCCGCCCTTGGCATTGCAAAGAGTAATTATCTTAGCCATCTCCTAGATTTTAAAACATCCGGACCAAAAACTCAATTGAAATTAGTGGTAACTTAATGTATAATCTAAAAACGCCGCGGTGGTGGAACTGGCAGACACACAGGACTCAAAATCCTGCGAGGGCAACCTCATGGGAGTTCAACTCTCCCCCGCGGCATTTATAAAATTTTAGGGTTCGCCCCGTCATGGGGTCATCCGACCCCACAGGTTCGACGGGGCGTCCAGTCGAATGACGGGGCGAATCCCACCTTGCCCATTTTAAAATCGCCCACAGTAGGGGCGATTTTGTTTAAAGCTTACGGAGACCAGGATTCGAACTAACATCAATTTAGTGAATCAATTCCCGTCCCAGATTCAAGGCGCGAGGAGCGAAGTGTATCTTTAGATACACGAGCAACGAGTAACGCAGAAGATGGGCGGGAATTGAATCACCCGAAGGGAAGAGAGAATTTGGCCAATTTCTTCGTCACTCCTCGGAGAGGTGCATGTATGCACGATCTCCTCGTCGTTCCTAGAACTTGGCTCAAATTCTCTCTTCTAAACTTTGATGCTAGTTCGAATCCTGGTCTCCTA